>NZ_DAOLAJ010000076.1:0-17282 GCF_035325185.1 Enterovirga sp.
CGAGATCGCCCCCGTCGAAGCCGGTATCGGGCGCATGGGCGTGGGCTTCGACCGGGTCCATCGTCAAAGGCTCAGTAGCTGATCGAGGACACGCCCTCGCCCATGAACTCGACGAGCTTGGCGCCGCCGACGATCTTCGCCCCCGCGACGAGGATGATCGAGCAAGTGAACCGCCGCGCCGGGGCTGCCAGCATCGTAGACGAGGACGCCGCCGAGCGGGGACCAGGACTGCGTGGCGATGCCACGCGACGCATGGAGATCCCGAAGGGCGCGCTGGTTGAAGAAGGGATGGAGTTCGACCTGGTTCACTGCCGGCACGACCGAGGCACTGGCGGCGAGCCTGTCCAGGTGCTGCGGCATGAAATTGCAGACGCCAATGGCCCGTACCCGTCCTTTCACCAGAAGTCCCTCGGCCGCCCGGTAGGCGGCGATGGTCGCCTCGAATGTTGCCGGCACCGGAAAGTGTAGCAGGTAGAGATCGAGGATATCGAGGCCGAACTTGTCCATGCTGACCTCGAAGGCGCGCAGGGCCTCCTCGTAACCGAAATCGGCGATCCAGAGCTTGGTGGTGACGAAGATCTCGGACCGGGGAACCCCACTGCGGGCAATGGCCTGGCCGACCTCCCGTTCGTTGCCGTAGACGGCGGCCGTGTCTATCAGACTATAGCCATTGTCCAGGGCGCATAGCACGGCATCGAGAGTCTGCTCGGGCGCGCTCCGATACACGCCGAGACCCAGCGCCGGCATCCGGACGCCGTTGTTCAAGGTCAGGGTCGGGTTTCTCTCGATCATCGTCCTGTCCGTTCCGTCGTCTTGACGAGCGCCGCTCCTCACTGATGGGAGTAGAGCGGCAAGGCTTTCGCGAAGGCCCGTGCGTGGAAGATGGTCGAGCCCTGACCGCCCTCGCCGTCATTCGTCACGATGAAGAGGTCGTCGGTCCCTGGATGGAGGGCCATGCTGGTGGAACGCAGGTTGTGGCCTTCGTCCCGCCCCGGCAGCAGCACCTGACCGATCGGGATTCCATGGCGGCTGAACACCAGCACTCGTCCCTGGCCGTACAGCGCGACATAGAGATTGCCGTCGGCATCCGCGCGCATCGAATCAGGCGCGGGACCGGTGAAGTGATAAGCGACCGCCGTGCCGAACGGCGTCGGCGTGGTCGCGTCCGCCAGTTCGACGCGGTGCAGGAGGTTCCGGCTGAATTCGGTCACCCAGAGCGTCTTGCCGCCCGGGCTTAGCGCGACGCCGTTCGCCATCGCGAGATGTGGCAAAACGGGCGTGATCGTCCGCAGATCTGGCGACACGTAATAGGCCCCACCCTGCGGCTCGGTCGACCTGCCCCGGAAGTCGGTAAAGTAGAAGCCGCCATGGGCGTCGAACACGAGGTCGTTCGGCGCATAGCCGGCCTCGGGCGGCACGATCGTGTGCAGGTCTGAGCCGTCCGGCTGGATGGCGACGATCGAGCCGCGCCGGAAGCCGCCTGTGCCCGCTGCGAAGATGCGCCCGTCCTTGTGGAGCGCGAGGCCGCCGAGCCCGAATGTGTTCGCGGGCACGATCGTGGTGAGGCGCTTGTCCGGCGTGAGTCGGAACACGCGCCCGCTGCCCGCATCGGCGAAGAGCAGTTTGCCGGCCCGGTCGAAAGCCGGCCCCTCGAGGGGCAAGCCATCGTCGGAGACCTTGAACCACGGCTCCGCCATTACGCTCTGCAGGCCACGCTCCGCTGGAGGGATCGGGACCGGCCCGCGGATCAGGTCGTCATAGGCCAGGGGTCGCGGCGCCTCGGCCCGGGCACCGTCGGGGACGACGCCGGCAAGGGCAGCCAGCCCCGCCAGTCCCAAGGCGGATCGTCGGGTCGGCGCGCGGTGTCGCATAGGGCAGGCCGTCAATTGGCGGTGTAGCCGCCGTCGACCGGCAGGGCGACGCCAAGCACGAAGCTCGATGCATCGCTGCACAGCCAGAGCACGGCGGATGCGATCTCCTCCGGCCGCCCGAGACGGGCGATGGGCTGCTTCTTCATGATCTCCGCCATGGCCTCGGGCCGTTCGGCCACCATCTTCGCCACCATCGGCGTGTCGATCGTGCCGGGACAGACCGCGTTGACCCGGATGCCGCGCGCCGCGTTCTCGAGAGCCGCGCTCTGGGTCAGGCCGATCACGCCGTATTTCGTACCGTGATAGGCGGTGAGGAACGGATTGCCGACCAGACCGCCGATCGACGAGCAGTTCACGATGGCGCCGCTTCCCTGCTTCCGCATCTGGCGCAGTTCCGCCTGCATGCAGTTCCACACCCCATCGAGGTTCACCGCCATCACCCGCCGGTAATCCTCGCGGGGAACGTCGACGACGTCGTTGGGCGGGATCTGGATGCCGGCATTGTTGAAGGCCGCGTCGAGACGGCCGAAGGTCTCGACCGTCTCCCGAACCATCGCGTCGACCTCGGCTTCGTTGGACACATCGCAGCGCACGCCCAGCACCATATGACCTGCCGCTTTCAGTTGATCGGTGGCGGCCACGAGAGCCTCCTCATTGTGGTCGGACAGGACGACCTTCGCGCCCGCCTCGGCGAACATCCGTGCCGTCGCGAGGCCCATTCCCATGGCGGCGCCCGTCACCAGGGCGACCTTGTTCTCGAACGAAATCAACATGGCACGAACTCCAAAGCCGAACTTTGTCCCGGTGAGCGACGGCGCCGGATGCGCGACCTGCACGCGGCTGTTCGGAAAAGGTAGATCCCGTCCGGTGACGGGAGTACCGGGCCCGTGTCGCATGTACTCGTGAGCATTGCTCATGAATGGGCATCCGAGCCGGATTTCGGTAAGCGTGCCGCCGCCGCGTAGAGTTGTGAGCCCGGCTTAGGAATGCCGGCGCCGCGGAACGTGCCGCCCCTATATAGGCTCGGCCGGGAGGGGGAGCCTCGCATGACGATCAATCGCTCCGATCTCGCCGATTTCGCCTCCTTCCTGGCCATCGCGCGCCATCGCAGCATCAGCCGGGCGGGGCTGGAGATCGGCGTCAGCGCTTCAGCGCTGAGCCACGCCTTGAAGGGCCTCGAAGCGCGGCTCGGCATCCGCCTCGTCAACCGGACGACGCGCAGCGTGACGCTGACGGCGGCCGGCGAGCAGCTCTTCGCGGCACTCAGCGAGCCCATGGCGGCGATCGGTCAGGCGGTCGACGACCTGAACCGGTTTCGCGAAGGGCCGTCCGGCCGCGTCCGGCTCAACGTGCCGCACGATGCGGCGAGTCACCTCCTCGCGCCCGTCCTGCCGAGCTTCGTCGAACGCTACCCGGATGTCGAACTCGAGGTCGCGGTCAGCAACCATCTGATCGACGTGGTGGAAGGCGGGTTCGATGCCGGCATCCGCTTCGGCGGGACCGTGCCGGAAGACATGGTCGCGCAGCGGCTCTCCGCCGATATCCGCTGGGTGGTCGTCGGCGCGCCCGCTTACCTCGACCGCTTCGGCACGCCTGAGCATCCGGACGATCTCCAGTACCATCGCTGCCTGCGCATCCGGCTCGGATCGGGCCATCTCTACCGCTGGGATTTCGAGCGCGACGGCGAGGAGATCGCCGTCGCCGTTCCCGGGCCGATCACGATCGACGAGTCGCATTTCGCCCTGAAGGTCGTGTCGCTCGGCGGCGGTCTCGTCTATGCGCCCGAGCCGGCGGTCGCCGATCTCGTGGCCGCGGGATCGCTCCGGATCGTGCTGGAGGACTGGCTGCCGATGGGCCCCGGCTATCATGCCTATTATTCGGGGCGCCGCCACGTCCCGGTCGGCCTGAAGCTGCTCATCGAGCATATCCGCGAGATGAAACCCCTCGGGCTGTAGCCCGTCTTCCGGCCAGCGCTACGCCATTCCTGAGCACTCCTCACAGGTTCATGCGCAGTTCGGGCCATAATCCTCGGGCCGTCGCTTCGCTACCTTGGAGGGAACGGAGGCTGAAAGCCAGCCGCCGATCATGCAGCGAAGGATTCGAGCGTGGGGATTGCGAAAGGTGCCACCCGGCGCGTGATGCCTGCCATGATTGGCGCATCGGCCTACCTTGGCCTCGTCGAGGCGGGATGTGCCGGCGACGCCGATCCGCAAGCCGGCGCGCCGACGATCGTTTTCAAGATGGAGGGCGGCCGCAGCTTCACGGCGACGCTCGCCGACAATCCATCGGCCCGCGACTTCCTCTCGCTTCTGCCGATGAGCCTCACCCTCAAAGACTATGCCTCGACGGAGAAGATCGCCGATCTTCCCAAACGGCTTTCGACGGACGGCGCCCCCGAGGGCTTTGCGCCTTCGGCCGGGGACGTCGCCTATTACGCCCCCTGGGGGAATCTCGCGATCTTCCATCGCGATTTCCGACATTCACCCGGGCTCATCCACCTCGGACGCATCCAGGGCGACTTCACCGCGCTCAAGCAAACCGGACCTCTCGACGTGCGGATCGAACGGCCGCCGGTGTCCGCCGCACCGAAGCCCTGAGCCCACGGCGTCACAACAGGAGCATGTCATGAAGCAATTCGCCGCCGCCCTCGTCTCCGTCCCCCTTGTCGCAAGCGATGCGCTGGCGGAGGGCGTCCAGGTATGGCCGAACGGCTCGCGCCCTTCCGCGAAAGGGCCGGAGAGCTACTTCACCGGGCCCGTGCGCGTTGATCCGCAATTCGGCGGGGCCGAGCAGAGCCGGGTGACGGCCGGCCACGTCACTTTCGAGCCGGGCTCGCGCGCCGCCTGGCACACGCATCCCGCCGGCCAGATCCTGATCGTCACCTTCGGAACCGGCTGGGTCCAGGAATGGGGCCAGCCGAAGCGCGAGATCAAGACGGGCGACGTCGTCTGGATCGCGCCGGGCGTGAAGCATTGGCACGGCGCGACCGACAAGACCGGGATGAGCCATCTCGCCATCACCGAACTCGTGGACGGTAAGAATGTCGACTGGATGGAGAAGGTCGACGACGCGCAATTCGCGAAGTGAGCCCGTGCGCCGCGACAGGAGGCATCCCGTGAAGAATCTGATCCTGACCCTCGCATCCCTGGTCCTGGGCGCGGCGGCGGCCGAGGCCCAGCAGCCGAATGTCGGCGGCCGCCGCCTGTCGCCCGAGGACGTTCGGGCGGTGGCGCCCGCTCTCGAAGCCTATACCCGGAAGAACCTCTACGGCGATGTCTGGAACCGGCCGGGACTGTCCAGACGCGACCGAAGCCTCGTGGCGGTCGCGGTGCTGATCGCCCGCAATCAGGCGCCGGCCCTGACCTACTATATCGACCAGGCCCTCGAGAACGGCGTCAAGCCGGGCGAGATTTCCGAGACCATCACGCATCTCGCCTTTTATTCCGGCTGGGGGAACGCCTTCGCGGCCATCGGCCCAACGAAGGATGTCTTCGCGCGGCGCGGCATCGGGCCGGATCAGCTTCCACCCGCTGATGTACCGAAGCTGCCGCTGAACGAAGCCCAGGAGGCCGACCGCGCCGCGCGAGTGCAGGAAAGCGCCGGCCCGGTCTCGCCGAGCCTCGTCAGGGACACGACCGACTTGCTGTTCCGCGACCTGTGGCTTCGGCCCGGCCTCGCGCCGCGCGACCGCAGCCTCGTCACGGTGAGCGCCCTGATCGCCTCGGGTCAGACCGGTCAGGTCGGCTACCATCTCGGCCGCGCCATGGATAACGGCCTCACCCGAGAGCAGGCGTCGGAGGTCATCTCGCATGTCGCCTTCTATGCGGGCTGGCCCAACGCCTTCTCCACGATCCCGGTCGCGAAGACCGTCTTCGATGCGCGCGCGAAGTGACGCGGGCGTCGGATCGGAAGCGCGCGCGCCGTTAACGCCGCTAGTCGCGCCGACCGAGGGCGCTTCGGCGGGCTCGTCCTCCGTCATCGCCGCGCTCCTGCCGCTGATGGCCGTCGTGCTGGTCGGGTTCTGCCTGATCGGCGCGGCGATGCCCGTCCTGCCGCTGCACGTGCATGACGGACTCGGCTTCGGGCCGGTCATGGTCGGCATCGTGGCGGGGTCGCAGTTCTGCTCGGCTCTTCTCGCGCGCCTCTGGGCCGGAAGCGTCGCGGATCGCTGGGGCGCCAAGCGCGCCGTCATGATCGGCCTCGTCGGCGCGGCCGTTGCCGGCATGCTCTACGGATTGTCCCTGCCGGTGACGTCGCCCATCGCTGCCATTTCCGTTCTGCTGGCCGGGCGCGCCGTCCTCGGAGCGGCCGAGAGCTTCATCATCACGGGCGCGACGATCTGGGGGCTCGCGCGGGTCGGCGGCCGGAATGCCGGCAAAGTCATCGCCTGGATGGGCACGGCGATGTTCGCGGCTTTTGCCGGCGGTGCGCCGGTCGGTACGTGGCTCTACGAGAGGGGTGGCTTCCGCGCCATCGCGGCCGCCACAGCGATCGCGCCTCTCCTGACCCTGCTCCTCGTCATGTTCCTGCATGGTGCCGTGCCGAGCCATCGCGAGAGCCCGAGCATCATCGGGGTGATCTCCAGAATCTGGAAGCCGGGCCTTGGCGCCGCGCTCGGTAGCGTCGGCTTCGGTGCGCTGAGCGCCTTCTCCTCGCTGCTCTTCGTGGAGCGGGGTTGGACCCCCATCTGGCTGCCGTTCACGAGCTATGCCGTCGGCCTGATCGCGGCCCGCATCCTCTTCGGCCATGGGCCGGACCGGTTCGGGGGCGCCCGTGTCGCTGTCGTCTCGCTGCTCGTCGAAACGGCCGGCCTGATCCTGATCGCCGTGGCGCCTTCCGGAATGCTGGCCGCGTTTGGCGCGGCCCTGACCGGGCTCGGCTATTCGCTGGTCTTTCCGGGGTTCGGCGTAGAGGCGGTCCGCAGCGCTCCCGCGGAGAGCCGCGGAGTCGCCATGGGGGCCTATACCGCCTGTCTCGATCTCGCCCTCGGCGTCTCGGGTCCCGTGCTCGGCCTCGCTGCGGGTGCTGCTGGGATCGGGAGCGTCTTCCTGGTCAGCGCCCTGGTCGTCGCCGGCGCCATCGCCGTCGGCGCTCCGATGATGCGAAGCGCGCGAGCGGGTTGACGATCATGCTCGCACCGATTCACCGAGACGCTGTCGCCATCCGCTGGCCACCGCAGTTCTCCCTCGCGGCCGAAGCAGGCGTCAGGGCTGCCCAGGAAGTTGGTCGAGCAGCTTGTCGAGCGTGATCGGATAGTCGCGCACGCGGATGATCGCCAGCACCTCGGCGCCCGTCGCGTTTACGCGCTCCGCGGTCTCCTTCAGCGCCGCCTCGTCGCGGTCGGTGATCGCGACCCGTGCCCCTTCCGCCGCAAAGGCGATAGCGGTTGCGCGGCCGATGCCGTTGGCGGCGCCGGTGATGAAGGCGGTCTTGTCCTCAAAACGTTTGGACCGAGTCATGGTGTGATTTCCCCAGGGAGAGGACGATGTCCCAGGCGGCGGTCGATGCGGTTCGCGCATCGATGTGGCGGCGACCGCCTTGGCCGTTCCTGCAAGGTTGTTGCAGAGCAACCTAGCAGCTCCGCCATCAACCGATTATCCATCAAAATCGGCATGAGCTTATCGATGTGGTCGAATAATAGGCTGTGCGGATGTCGGCGATGACGGCCTCAGCTTCGATCCCTTCGACGAGATCATGCGCGAAGACGATGTCGTGGCGCTGGCCGGGCGAGGCCGGCAGGAGAACTGGAAGGCCCAACGCTTCTGTGGCCGCGTGGATCTGGGTGCTCAAGCCTCCCGGAGAGTGGCCCTGGTCCTCGGCATTCGCCCCCTTTGACCTTGCGCGCGCCCGCGGCATGCTGATGGGCACCCACGATCGTGGAATCGACCATCAGCCATTCGAGGTCGGCTTCCCGCGCCAGCACGCTCAACATATCGTCGAGAACGCCCCGCTCGACCCAGCGATAAGAGCGTCGCTTCACAGCCTCATAATGCCGAACCGCTCGGGCAGATCGCGCCAGCGCCCTCCTGAACGCGCCATCCACAGCAGCGCGTCGCAGTCCATCGCCGACCTCAAAAATCGGCGCTGAATCTGATTTGCCTGCCAAAGGGAGCCCAAATTCCTTAAATCGTCACTACCACCTACTCAGCTGCGACGGATACGATTGCCGACGGGGCAATGACATTGCGTTTAAGGGACAGGATTCGTGCAAGTTTTCAGCAGTCAGCAGCTCGATGAGTTGGCGGCACTGTCTGCAATCGCGCGCGAGCACTCGTTCGTAGGTGCGGGACGTGTCCTCCAGCGTCACCCGACGATCGTATCGAAGCGTATTGCCGCACTGGAGCGGCGACTCGGCATTCGGTTGGTCGAGCGAACGACTCGCCAAGTGCGCCTCACTGATGCCGGAGCGCGTTTGGCGGAAGAACTCGAATCCGCCGCGCACATGATCCGCGAGGCGGAACAGGACGCTTCGGCCAGCGCCGGTCGGCTGCAGGGCAAGCTCCGGCTTGCCCTTCCCGCGTCATTGGGCCGTCGGTGGATCGCGCCGCACCTGCCCGAGTTCATGCAGAGATATCCGGCGCTCGAGATCGAGGCGATCTACAGCGAGAGTTATGTCGACATCGTCGCGGAAGGTTTCGACATCGCGATCCGAGTCGGAATTCTGGGGGACAGCCGGCTGGTTGCCAAGCGGCTGGGTCGCCTCCGCCGCATCCTGGCTGCGTCGCCGGACTATCTGAAACGCTGCGGGATGCCCGCGACCCCCAGGGATCTCGCCGAACACAACTGCCTCGAGTTCACGACGCTGGCGACCTATCCGACCTGGCGCCTTTCGGACGGCACGCGCTCCGAATCCGTCGTCGCCCGAGGATCGCTCAAGTCGAACGACAGCGCGGCTCTGCTGGAGGCGGCACGTGCTGGAATCGGCATTCTCGGCGCGGGAGAATGGCTGATGATCGACGATTTCGCCGAAGGCCGCCTCGTCCCCGTCCTGCCGGAGTGGAGTTTCGATGGCGACGGAGGTGTCTACCTCGTGCGGCCTTCAGGGCGGTTCACCCCGGCCCGGACGCGCGCGCTGATGGATTGGATCGAGACCCTGTTTCGCGACGGGTCGCCTTGGAGCCAGGCGGCCGACGCCTGAACGCTCACATCAGGTTGGTCGCCAAGGCCCGGAAAGCAATTCCGAGCGCGCCTCCGGCAATGGCCGGGAGAAGGCCGTAGGCCACGCGAGGACCTGCGGAGATGAGGATCGCCACGCCGGGTAGGTCCAGGGGGTGCAGGAGGAAGCCGGCGCTCTCGTTCAGAAGACCGACGCTGAAACGACCCTGCTTCACCATCTCGGTCACCACGCCGAGATAGGCGGTGCTTCCGGCGAGGAACTTCGTCAGCGCCGGCAGAATGACCGAAGCATCGATCCCGATCGCCGAAAGCATGGGACCGATGGCGAGCGCAAGCCAGGCGACCGCACCGGCTCTCTCCAGACCAATCACCACCGCGAGAGACAGCAGCAGCATCGGGATGATGTTGAGGACGATCTGAACGGCTTCGCCACCCCCCGTATTGATCGTCTTCAGCAGCGACGGCTTTGCCTTGTCCTGACGCGGGGCCACCGGGATTGGACGGGTTTCGCGCGAAAGCCGCCGGCCGAAGAACCAGAAGGTGGTTGTGGCGGCCAGGATGCCCCCCAGTGCCGAAATCACCAGCACAGGGCCGGCTTGCAGGCCGAAGGCGGCCAGCGGGAAGGTGGCGTTTGCGGGCGCCATGGCCAGCACGGCCGCGAGGGCGGCCGCGAGATGCCGCTCGGAGGTGCCCTCCCTCTCCATGAGCGCCAGGGTCGGTAGCGGTGCGACAAAGCTCACGAATGTGATCTGAAGCATCGCCAGGACCGCCATGCCGGTAAGGCCGAACGGCCTGGCCAGGGGCGTCAGAACGGCTACGATCCGTCCGAGGATGCCATTGGCCTCCAAGAACCGAAGAAGGATCATCATCACCACCATGATCGGGAGCAGCGTAAACAACGCCAGTTCGACGGCGCTGCGCCCGGCCTGGAGGACGACCTCGATGAACGTGCCCATCAGGGTTTGAGGAGGATCGCCCCGGCGGATTTTCCACCTTCCAGGGCAGCATGGGCCTGAGAGGCATCCGCGAGCGCGAAGGTGTTCCAGGCTTTCGGCTTCAGGACACCGGCGGTGACGGCGCCGAAGACGGCCGCGGCCCGCTGGTGATACTCGCCGAGCTCCGTCGCGTGGGCGGCAAGGCCGGGCCGGGTCAGATAGAGGGAGCCCTTGGCATTGAGCGTGCCAACCGCGATCGGATCGGGAGCGCCTGACGACGCGCCGATCGACACCATCGTTCCCCGAGGTCTCAGGCTGTCCAGCGAGGCCATGAACGTCGCCTTGCCGATCCCGTCGAAGACGACGTCCGCCTTGCGGCCCTCTGACATCGTGGCGACCTGCGCCGCGAGATCGCCGGAACCCCAGACGATCACGGCATCGCACCCGGCCGCTTCCGCCAGCGTGACGCTTGCCGCCTTCGAGACGACGCCGATCACGAATGCTCCGAGGTGCTTGGCCCAAGGGACCATGAGCTGACCGAGGGCGCCGGCAGCTCCATACAGGAGGACGACAGTGCCTCGACCAACCGGATACGTGCTGTGCAGCAGGTAGTGGGCGGTCGTCCCCTTGAAGAGCACGGTTGCGGCATCGTCGAGACTGACTGCATCCGGTACCCGGATCAGACGGTCCGCCGGATAGGCGCGGGCGCTGGCATAGCTCCCGCGCGGGCCGAGGACGTAGGCAACCCGATCTCCCGGGACCACATTAGTCACGCCCGGCCCGACTGCGACGACCTTGCCGGCGGCTTCAAGGCCAAGCCCACTTGGAAGCGGGATGGGAACGGCACCGGTGCGCTGGGTGACGTCGAGGAAATTCACCCCGATCGCCTCGTGTTGGACCCATGCCTCACCAGGCCCTGGCTCGGCGTCATGCACCGTGGCGGCAACGAGAACGTCAGGACCGCCGGTTCGCTCGAGACGAATAGTTGTGGCCATTTGCATCTCCTTCGCGGGAGGACATCGGCGCAGGCGAGATCGTTCGCAATCCCAGCCGAATGCAGATGATAGCTGCATCCTGTGCAGCAATGCGGCGACAACCCCTCGAACCTGGTGGGATCAGCCGATGTGGCGACGAACTCGCCCGGACGGCTCTCTACGAGGCGAAGCCGGAGGTGGCGTATGCAGCGAAGGCGATTTGGACGTAAGTTCAAGATCGAGGCGGTTCGGCTGATCAAGGATCGAGGGGGGAGTGTCGCGCAGGCGGCGCGGGATCTCGAAGTCCACGAGAACGTGCCTGGCCTGCCCAAAAGGTGGAGGCCGCGAGCGGCGGCGGTCATGCTGCCATTGGTCCCCCGGCCGCCTCCGGGGAACGTGGGCGACCTGCCCACACAGGCGGTGGGGGGCGCGGAATTTAAAGGAGGCTAAACCATCTTCAGTCAGTTTGACGGAGTCCTCCGCGCCCCCTCGGTCGGCCTTTTGCCCCGAGGATTTCAGCGCGGACCGAGTGATTGGGCCGAATGATGGCAGAAGCGTCCGGTTCCATCCGGGAACTCCAGCTTACCGTTCAGAGAGCTTGGAGTTCACAGGTCCCGGACGATTGCCTCCGACAATGGGCGGAGCTGGGTTTGGCCGAGCGTCCCGCAGCCGTTTGGTTTCCCCGCCGGATCTACCCGTACGCGGCCCAACTGGATCAGGTCTTCGATTCGGCCGGGGACGGGGAGGCAGAGGTCATTCTTTTCGCCGACGAGCGGCGCCAGGCTTCCAAGCACAACCTTCGCGACCTCGCTGGCCGGCTGCAGAGGCCGATCATCGATTTGAGCGGACGGGCCGGCCCCTTCGCCGATGTCCATTTTGATATCGACAAGCCGGAAACATGGGCTGAAACGGCAAAATGCATCCTGGCATTCCGTCGGCGCCGCAGCGAGCTCCAGGAGCCTTTCACGCATTCGGTCGAGCCGGAAATTCAGCTCATGGCCCACGCATATGTCTGCGGGCGGCCCTTGAAGGCGATGCGGTATCCGCAGGTCAGCGATACGGTCTGCTATCCGGGCTTCTGGTCCGCCGAGGAGACGGTGCCGGCCGCCGAGAAGCTCGTGCGCCGAGGCTATATGAAGAAGATTTTCTTCGATCGGCTGCACGAATGCCGCAAATGCGCATCTCGTCGCTTGTCGGTCCGGGAGGTGTGCCCGTCCTGCACTTCCTCCGATCTGACCCAGGAGGAACTGATCCACCACTATCACTGCGCCTCGTTGCTGCCGGAATCGGTGTTCCGCAACGGCTCGGCGTTGATTTGCCCGAAATGCCGTCAGCAACTGCGCAATTACGGCAAGGACTACGACAAGCCCGGCCGCGTCATGTTGTGCGGATCGTGCGGCAAGACGACCTCGGAACCGGAGGTCGGGTTCGTCTGCATGGATTGCTCCGCGACCTGCGGCGGCGACGAGGCGAAGCTGGTGGACGTCCATGGCTACGAACTGACCGATGCGGCGGTCGCCGAAATGACACGTCCGGCGGCCGCGTCGGACCTGCCGCGCGGCCGAAGGGCGGCCGAAGCGGAGACGCATCCCATCGCGATCGCGGAGATCACCTATTTCGGCAAGCAGGACGTCGTCAGCCGGTATGGAGAGACGACTTTCGACAGGCTGCGGCGGCTGTTCATCGAGAACATGACCAACTTTCTCGCTGAACGAGGCGAGTATCGCGCCGGTCAGTCGAGCGACTATTTCGTCATCTACGACTATGACGAGGAGTTTGCGCGTCTCCTCGACCAGGTGCTCGCCCACAGCACCACCGTTCTGGCGACGTCGATCAATCCGAAGGTGAACTTGGCGACGCAATCTGCGCGAGTTGGTCGTGAACGACGTTGAACTCGGCTTCGCGTTCCTGCTGAACCAGTCGGCCGCCAGCTTGCTGGCGGTCTTCTGGTACACGGTCATCTTCGAGGCGCCGCGCTATCTCCTGCCGTTCCTGGCGGTGGCGGTCACGCACCGCACGGCAAGCGTCGAGCCCGTGCCCGACACCTCGGAGAGCATCCGCGGCCTCAGGGTGTCGATCATCCTGATCGGCCATAACGAGGAAGGCGCGCTCGAAGCCTGCGTCCGGTCGCTGCGGGAACAATCCGTCCCGATCTTCGAGATCGTCGTGGTGAGCGACGGCTCCACCGACGGCATGGCCAAGGTCGCTGCCCGGCTGGTCCGCGAGGGTTGGATCGACCAAGTGCTGACGACGGATTTGCGGGGGGGCAAATCGAGCGGAATCAATCTCGCGTGGCACGCCGCGAAGGGCGACATCGTCATCAACGTCGATTGCGACTGCTCGTTCGATCGCTATGCGATCGAATTTCTGGTGCAGCCCTTCATCGATCCGCGCGTCGGCGTCACCTGCGGCGACATTGCGCCGCGCAACGCTCCCGTGAGCCTGATCGCGCAGTTCCAGGAGATCGAGTACCTGCAGTCGATTTCCGTCGGCAAGCGCATCGCCAATGCGGCCGATCAGGTCGTGTGCGCGTCGGGTGCGTTCGGAGCGTTTCGGCGCGAGGCGCTACGCTCCGTCAACGGCTTCGATGTCGGCGGGGGCGAGGATCTGGATGTCACGCTGCGTCTGCGCAAGGCGGGCTGGACATGCGCCTTCGCGCCGGAATCGCTCTGCTACACGGACGTTCCGACGACGGCTTTCCAATATATCCGCCAGCGGCTGCGCTGGGAGCGCGACGCGATCTGGATCCGCTACCGCAAGCATGCCGGCCTGATGAGCCCGTTCCGCCCGGATTTCCGCTTCGCCGAGGCGTTCCACCAATGGGATTTCCTCCTGTTCAGCGTCGTCGGCGCGGTCGTTTTTCCGGTCTATCTGATCTGGCTCGCCGTGAGCTTCGGGTCCTTCACCCCGGCGATCCTGATTGCGATGCAGATCGGGCTCCTCGGGATCGATGTCGTCCTGCTCGCGATCTCCGCCTGGACGACGAGGCGTCCGGTCTTCTGGCGCAACCTGCCCTATCTCCCGGGCTATTCGCTGTTCATGACCTATGTGATGCGGCCCGTGCGGCTCTGGGCCTATGTCGAGGAGCTTTGCTTCTCCGGCTCGCATCGCGACAACTACACCCCGATCAAGGTCCGCCTGGAGCGACCGTGGTAGTGCCATGAAATACCTGCGCAAACATCCACGCATCGACAATCTCGGGGCGCAGCAGCGCGCCGGCTCGGTCCGCTGGGGGAGGCTCGTCTATCTGGGACTCGTCTCCTGCCTCGCGGGCTCGCTCGTCTACTATCTCGCCGGCAACATGGTCGTGCTCTCGCTCGACGGGACGGTCCTGCGCGAGCGCCTGGCCGTGGACGCGGCCTATCGCGCGAAGGTCACCGAGGTCTTCGTGCAGGAGGGACAGCGCGTCGAGGCGGGCGCTCCGCTGATGCGGCTCGAATCGTTCGACACGGTCAAGCAATTGGCCGACCTTTCCTATCGCGACGGCGAGCTCGCCATCCGGGTCAAGCAGATCGAAGGACGCATCGCCTCGATCGACAATCTCCTGCCCCTCGCCGAGAGGTCGGAGCGCGAGAACCGGCGCATGGTGGAGCAATTCGACGCCGTGGACAGCCGCGGCCTCATCTCCTCCCCGACCAAGAGCGCGGCTTTGCGGGGCAATTTCGACGCCGCCGACAAGCTGGCCGATCTTCGCCTCCAGAAGCAGACTGCGACGGCCGAGCTTGCCGTCGTGACGGAGGCCCGCCGCACCTCCCAGGCGGCGGTGAGCCAGCTCACGCGCATCTACGACAACGGCTACGTCCGCGCGCCCGGTCCCGGCGTCATCGGCGCCAAGGTCCCCCTCGTCGGCCAGATGGTGGGTCCGGGCGACCAGCTCATGCAGGTCAACGGCGGCAAAGCCTATCTCCTCGCCTATCTGCCGGACCAGTACCTCTTCAGGCTGCACGAAGGCATGACCGTGAACGTCTCGGGAGGGGGGCTGAGCGCGCATGGCCGCGTCGACGGCGTCCTCGCCGTGGCCGATGCCCTTCCCGCCGAGTTCCAGAACATGTTCCGCCCGCGCGACCGCTCCCGCCTCGTGCGCATCACGCTGCCGGACGACCAGCCCTTCGCTGCGACCCAGAAGATCCAGGTGACGGGATGCGCTCTCGGCCTCTGCTGGGCGGGCGAGCCGAAGACGAGGGTGGCCGATGCGACGCAGGCCGCCCGGTAGCCACCAGGAAAGCCGGCGCCTTCAGCTTCATTGTCGTGCGGTAGCTTGAACTTGATCGGACAGTCGGCGTCCGGGAATGGTCCACGTCCTCTGCCGCCGCCGCCGCTGCGATAGCTGTCCTTGGTCGATAAAGGCCGCGTTGCTCGGCACGCAAAAGGCGCGACGTCCTCTGCCTTCTTCGGGGACCATCATACGAGAGGGGGCGGCGAGTCATGCGAGCTTCCGCAGGCGCGCGAGGCGTTTGATCGCCGCGGCGGCGAAAGACTGTGCCCGGGTCTGGGTCTCCTGCGAGCGGGAACGGTCGCCAGCCTCGACATAGCGGTCGGCGAGCCATTCGCACAAGGCTTCCAGATTCTCCGGCGACGGCGCTCCGGGCGGGAGAGGAACCCCGAGCGAGGCCGATGCGAGGTCGCGGGACAGCATCTGCGCCTCGGCTGCGAGGTCGCGGTATTCCGTCCGGCTCCCGGGGAGCGCCGCGAGCGCCTCGAGCCTCCTGGAAACCTCGTTCTCCAGCATGGACAGGTCCTGGGGCTCCCCTCGGGCACGTCCCGCTCCTCCGGCGGCGAGGAAGGCTTTGCGCCTCTCGCGCCGGAAGGCTTTCGCCTGGCCGAGCTTCGCGCGCGCCATCTGTTCCGCGGCCCGCCGGATTTCCGGGGATATGCCCCGGGCGGCCATGTAGGACCAGAAGGCGAAGGCGCGCTCCTCGTTGCGGACGGCCACCGCATAGGCGCGATAGGCATCCACCAGCTCGGCCGCGGCATGGGCGAGGCCCTCGTCGCTGAACACGCCGCCCGGCGCGGTCCCGGAAAGCATCTCGGGGAATGCGCCGCCGGCTTCCCGCGCCCGGGCGGCGATCTCGTCCCTGTGAGCGAGCTTGGTCCGAGCCAGCGTCTCGAAGACCTGGGCCAGGTCCTCCTTGCCGGCCTCGCGCATCCGATCGGCGATCTCGAGATACCGCGCGGCCGAGTCCGCCTCCATCGCCATGGCGATGGAGAAAAGCTCGCTCCGCGATGGGATCGATATCGAGGGATCGGATGTCAGGTGGGGCATCGGATCGTTTCCCTGGGCCGAAACGCCGCGAATTTAGAAGCGCTCCCGGAAGACGTGTTTGCGATCGAGCAAAGAAGGCCCGCGGAAAACCGCCCAGACCTGAAGGCGGTTCGCTCTCGGGAGGGCGGGGGAAGGCGAAGATGCGCGCGCGCGGTTCGGACGGGATGGCCGGGAGGATCCTGCTGCGCGTCATCGCCCTGCTGCGGCGAACCCTCCCGCGCGCCGTGTTCGCCCTGACGCTCCTCGCCCTCTCGGCCGTCCAGGGATATGCCGCCGAGGGCTTGGCCGCGTTCCTCCCGCGCGTAGCGCCCGCGGATCTGATTCCGGGAGGCGAGGCTTTCGGCGAGATCGCCGGCAATCCCGCCCTCGCGCCGGTGCTCGCGGGCGGGCGGACGATCGGATACGCCTATCTCAATACCGACTACACCAATGCCGTCGGCTATTCCGGAAAGCCGATCCGCATCCTCGTCGGCATCGATCCGAAAGGCGTCGTCCGCGGCTTCAAGCTCGTCGAGCACAAGGAGCCGATCGTTCTCGTCGGCATTCCCGAGGCCAAGGTCGTCGCCGCGCTGAACACGCTGATCGGAAAGGATCTCGGCCGGGTCGCGGCCGGAGCCGAGCAGCCCCCGCAGGTGGACATCGTCAGCGGCGCGACCGTCACCGTGCTGGTGATGGGCGACAGCGTGGTGCGCTCGGCCGTCCGCCTGATCCGCAGCGGGCGGCTCGGGGGCGTCGCCGCGGCGGGGGCCGCGCCGGCCGCCGCGCTTCGCACCGTCGACATGGACTCGTCGGAGCGGCGCGACTGGGCCTCGCTGGTCGGGGACGGCTCGGTGCGCAGCCTGCGGCTGAGCGTCGGCGAGGTCAGCCGGGCCTTCGCCGAGGCCGGGCACAAGGAGGCCGCGGCGCAGCCGGAATCGGAGGATCCGGACGCGTCCTTCATCGATCTCTACGTCGCCCCCGTGAGCGTGCCGACCATCGGCCGCAGCCTGCTCGGGGACGAGGGCTACCGGCGGCTGCGGGAGAGGCTGAAGCCCGGCCAGCAGGCGATCGTGGTCGCGGGGGAGGGGGCCTATTCCTTCAAGGGCTCCGGCTATGTGCGCGGCGGCATCTTCGACCGGATCGA
>NZ_DAOLAJ010000077.1:0-17281 GCF_035325185.1 Enterovirga sp.
GGAGCCGCCGCAGACCTGCGCGAGAAAGGCGTGCAGCGTGGTCGGCGCCGCCCCGGCGGCGAGCGGGCGGAGCGCGCCCAGCAAATACAGGCCCGCCCCGAGCCCTGCCGCCGGAGGGGCACCGGGCCGGCGCAGATCGCGAGCACGAGGCCGATGGAGAGCAATTGCGTGAGGGACATTGGAAGACCGTCGTGCGATGGCTGAAATGCCACAGATCGGCGCTCCATGGCATCCCCGTCACATCTCGCGTGAACGCGCGCGCCCGCCCATGCTATGGAGCGGGCGGGGCCTCAGGATCAGACGGGTGGGACGGCATGCCGGGCAGCAGCCATCACCGGAACCGTGGCGGGACAAGCAAGGCGGGCTGGCTGATCGCCGCCGCGACGCTGGCCTTCCTCTGGAGCGGCGCGGCCATGGCCGCCGAGGCGCGGGTGCTCCTGCTTCGCGGCTGGTTCGGCGTGTTCTCGACAGGCATGGACAGCCTGGCCCAGCAGCTCAGGGCGCGGGGCGTCAATGCCCAGGCCGTCGGCCACCTGACCTTCAGGGCGCAGGCCGACCGCATCATCCGCGACCGGGCCGCGGGCAAGGTCGGGCGGATCGTGCTGGTGGGCCATTCGCAGGGCGCCAACAACGTCATCGAGATGGCGCGGATGCTCGAGCGCTACAACATCCAGGTCGATCTCCTGGTGACGCTGGCGCCCTTCATGCAGGACCCGATCCCGGCCAACGTGGTGCGCGCGCTCAACTACTACCAGGAGCCGGGCTGGGGGGCGCCTCTCAGCGGTGATGCCGGGTTCCACGGCAGGCTCTCGAATATCGATCTGGCGGGAGATGCCAGCGTCTCGCACATCACGATCGACAAGAGCGATCGCGTGCAGAACGACCTGCTGCGCGAGATCTACGCCGTCGCGCGGGCGAGGTAGGGCAGCGGCGCCGCCGCCTCACGCGGCGAGGTCGGCCACCACCGCGTCGAGGACCGGAAAACCCGCCGGCGTCACCGCGATCCGCGCGCCGGCGCGGTGGGCGATCATGCCGTCTCCCATCAGCTCCTGGATGCGCTCGTGATCCAGGGCGCGGCCGGAAATGATGCGGTAGCGGGCCGGCTCGATCCCCTCGCGCAGGCGAAGCCCCATCAGCAGGAACTCGTCGCCCGCCTCCTCGCGGGTGAGAAGGGTGTGCTCGACGAGGCCGTGACCGTGGCGCTCGACCCGCGCGAGCCATTCCTCCGGCGAGGGCTCCGTCGCGGTGGCGACGCGCCCCTTCGCGGACATGATGCGGCCATGCGCCCCCGGCCCGACGCCGGCATATTCGCCGTAGCGCCAATAGAGCAGGTTGTGGCGTGATTCGGCGCCCGGCCGGGCATGGTTCGAGATCTCGTAGGCCGGCATCCCGGCCGCCTCGCAGACCTCCTGCGTCACCTCGTAGAGGATGCGCGCCTCCTCGGGGCCCGGAACGGCGAGCTTGCCGGCGGCGTGCAGCCGCTCGAACCAGGTGCCGGGCTCGATGGTGAGCTGGTAGAGGGAGAGATGGTCGGCGGCGTGCCCGATCGCCTGTTTCAGCTCGGCGCGCCAGGCGGCGGGCGACTGGTCGGGCCGGGCATAGATCAGGTCGAAGGAGAAGCGCTGGAAGTTCCGCGCCGCGACGTCGACGGCCTTCAGCGCCTCCTCGACGCTGTGCAGGCGCCCGAGCCGGCGCAGGTCGTGGTCGTTGAGAGCCTGGATGCCCATCGAGACGCGGTTGACGCCCGCCGCGCGATAGCCGCGGAAGCGCCCGGCCTCGACCGAGGTCGGGTTCGCCTCGAGCGTGATCTCCGCCCCGCGGGCGATGCTCCAGCTCTGCGCGACGGCCTCCAGGATCGCCCCGACCGTTTCGGGCCGCATCAGCGAGGGCGTGCCGCCGCCGAGGAAGATGCTGGTGACGGTGCGCCCCGGCGCCATGTCGCCCGCGTGCGCGATCTCGCGCCGGAAGGCGTCGACATAGCGCTCCTCGTCGATGCCGCCCGTCCGCACATGCGAGTTGAAGTCGCAATAGGGGCATTTCGACTGGCAGAAGGGCCAATGCACATAGACGCCGAAGCCGGCATCCTGGGTCGGGTGGCGGATCATTGTCCCCTCCTAGCACAGCGGAAGGCAACGGAGGGTGACGATCTGTTGTCCAAACTCGTTAACGTTTCGCATCGGGCGGGCGATTGGCGGGGGGAGAGCCCCATGTTAGACTAGGTAATGGTCCATTTTTGAAATGGAGGTCGCCATGGAGGTCTCCGTCACCGACGCCAAGGCACAATTGACCGAACTCGTCCGCCGCGCCGAGGAAGGCGAGGAGGTGGTCCTGACCCGGCACGGCCAGCCGGCCGTGCGGCTCGTGCCGGCCCGTCCCGTCCCGGATCGAGCGGCGCGGAGGCGGGCGCTGGAAGCCGCCCGCGGGGCTGCCGCCCATGCGAGCCCGGGGCCCTGTGCCGCGAGGAGCCAGGATTTTCTCTATGACGATGACGGGCTGCCGGGGTGATCGTCCTCGATACCTCCGCCCTGATGGCGATTCTGCTGGATGAGCCCGAGGCGACGGCTTGCGTGGAAATCCTCGACAGGGAAGATGAATTCCTCATGTCGGCTGGAACCCTGGCGGAGGCGCTCATCGTGGCCGGCCGTCGCCAGATCGGGCCCGACATGAGCCGGCTCGTCGAGGATCTCGGCGTCCGGGTGGTCGATGTGACCGCCGCATCGGCCCGCAAGGCCGCGGAAGCCTATGCCCGCTGGGGCAAGGGCGTGCATCCCGCCAGGCTCAACATAGGCGATTGCTTCGCCTATGCCCTGGCTAAGGAGCGTGGCTGGCCGCTTCTGTTCGTCGGCGGCGATTTCAGCCAAACCGACATCGTGAGCGCCCTGTGATCCGGCAGGGGCAAGTCGCGTGACGCCCTGGGGCCGGCCCGGCTCGTGGGGAGGCGGCGAGGGCGGGGACAAGCGTTCCTACCATCACGGCAACCTCAAGGAGGCGCTGGTCGAGGCGGCGCGCCGCTTCATCGCCGAGCGGGGCCTCGGCGGGTTCACGCTCGCAGATGCGGCCAAATGGGTCGGGGTGACGCCGGCCGCGCTCTATCGCCATTTCCGCGGGCGCGAGGCGCTCGTCGCCGAGGTCGCGTTCCGGGGCTTCGACCAGCTCGCCGAGCGCCTCGGTCGCGCGCTGTCCGGGCCGGGCACCCCGCTCGAACGCTTCACCCGCATGGGCGAAGCCTATCTCGATTTTGCCGAGAAGGAGCCCGGCTATTATGCGGCGATGTTCGCGGCGCGGCCGGAGGAGGCGGCCGGGTCAGAGCCTGTCCCGGCTCCCTGGGGGAGCGGGCGCCCGCCGGGGCCTTTCGACATCCTGCTTGCGGCACTCGGCCGCACCTTCCCGGACGGGTTCGGCAGCGTCGATCCGCGCTTCGTCGCGCTGGAGGTCTGGGCGCTGGCCCATGGGCTCGCCACATTGGATGCCGCGCGCCTTCTCCCGCACGGCCCCGGACTGCCCGACAAGCACGAATTGCTGCGGGCGGGGATCCTGGCCCTGGTCCACGGGGCGGCGCGGAAACTGTGACCTCCCTCTTGAAAGCCGGCGCGCGGCTGCGCATGTGAATGTTGTTGACATTTACATGTCGACCTTCAGGAGGTTCTCATGACGACTGCGACCCCCGGCTGGCAGGCCGGCATGAACTCGACACCCAATTCGACACCGAATCCCTCCGCGAGCTGCGGGCCCCGCGGCTCCCGCCGTGCGCTCGAGATCGTGGGCATCGTGGTCGCGTTCTTCTATTTCTGGCCGGCCGCCGCCGGCTGGGTGGCCTGGAAGCTGGCCGGCTATCCGGGCTTGCAGGAGCTGCGGAGCGCCTTGTCCGGCCGGGCGGCTGAATTCCGTAACTTCCGCTTCGGCGGCCCCTTCGAGGCATCGCCCTTCAAGGGCGGCTTCGGCGGGACCGGCAACGCCGCCTTCGACGAGTACCGGCGCGCCGAGATCGAGCGCCTGGAGCGCGAGCGCCGGCGGCTGGACGAGGAGGCCCGCGAGTTCCGCTCCTTCGTGGAGGAGCTGAAGCGCGCCAAGGACCGCGAGGAATTCGACGCCTACATGGCCAAGCGCCGCAAGGACGGGCCGGTGGACGTCTGATTCTCGACGAAGCAAGGCCCGCCGCCTCCGGGCGGCGGGCGTGTCATGAAAGCGTCGCCCGCTCCCTGTTGAAACCCGCGGGCAGGCCGTATGCGCCGGCTTGCGTTGACGTCCCCCCTGCGGCGGCGGTAACCCTCGCGCACCGAAGCGGCCTCCCGGAGGCCGCCTGAAGGGGCTTTCATGTCCGATTTCGCGGGACCCGCGAGACGCCACGGCACCGTTCCGGTCAAGGTGGGCCACGTTCTCGTCGGCGGCGGAGCGCCGATCGTCGTCCAGTCGATGACGAATACCGACACGGCCGACGTCGATTCCACCGTGGCCCAGGTGGCCGCGCTCGCGCGCGCCGGCTCGGAGATCGTCCGCATCACGGTCGACCGCGACGAGGCGGCGGCGGCGGTGCCGAGGATTCGCGAGCG
The DNA here is from genome assembly GCF_035325185.1 of Enterovirga sp. Taxonomy (GTDB): domain Bacteria; phylum Pseudomonadota; class Alphaproteobacteria; order Rhizobiales; family Beijerinckiaceae; genus Enterovirga. The sequence goes on from NZ_DAOLAJ010000077.1 coordinate 4,551, forward strand.
CCTGGACCGGGTCGGGGTCGACGTGCCGCTCGTGGGCGATTTCCATTACATCGGCCACAAGCTGCTGGCCGATCATCCCGCCTGCGCCGAGGCATTGGCGAAATACCGGATCAATCCGGGCAATGTCGGCTTCAAGGACAAGAAGGACCGGCAGTTCTCGGCCATCGTCGAACTGGCGGCGAAGCACGACAAGGCGGTGCGGATCGGCGCCAACTGGGGCTCGCTCGACCAGGAGCTTCTCACCTACCTGATGGACGAGAACGCGAAGTCGGCCGCGCCCCTCGACACCCGCGCCATCACGCGCGAGGCCATGGTGCAGTCGGCCCTGACCTCCGCGCGGCGCGCGGAGGAGATCGGCCTCGCCAAGGACCGCATCATCCTCTCGGCCAAGGTCTCCAACGTCCAGGACCTGATCGGCGTCTATCGCGAGGTGGCGCGGCGCTCGGACTATGCCATCCATCTCGGCCTCACCGAGGCGGGGATGGGCTCGAAGGGCATCGTCGCCTCCTCGGCCGCGCTCGGCATCCTGCTCCAGGAGGGGATCGGGGACACGATTCGCGTCTCGCTGACGCCCGAGCCCGGCGGCGACCGGACGCTCGAGGTGAAGGTCGCGCAGGAAATCCTGCAAACCATGGGCTTCCGCACCTTCGTGCCGCTCGTCGCGGCCTGCCCGGGTTGCGGGCGCACGACCTCGACCGTGTTCCAGGAACTCGCCCGCGACATCCAGGACTGGATCCAGGTTTCGATGCCGGACTGGAAGGCGACCTATCCCGGCGTCGAGACGCTGAACGTCGCCGTCATGGGCTGCATCGTGAACGGGCCCGGCGAATCGAAGCATGCCGATATCGGCATCTCGCTGCCCGGCACGGGCGAGACCCCGGCAGCGCCCGTCTTCATCGACGGCCGCAAGGCCATGACGCTCCGCGGTCCCACCATCGCGCAGGACTTCAAGTCCCTGGTCTCCGACTATATCGACCGCCGCTACGGTCGGCATGCGCGGAACGCGGCGGAATAGGCCGCGCGATCCCATGAGCAGCGAGGACCGCAACCCGCCCGCGGATGGCGGGAGGCCGGCCGGCGATCCGCTGCCGGCCGTCGCACCCGTCGAGATCACGCCGGTGGCCCCGCCCCCGGAGGATCCGGTGCCCGGCGTCCCCGCGGCGCCGATGCCGCCGATGCCCTCCGAATCGACGATCGTCACCGATTCGATGCTGCCGGAGGCCCATCGCGGCAAGACCGGCATCTGGACCCTGACGCTCGGCTCGGTCGGCGTCGTCTACGGCGATATCGGCACGAGCCCGCTCTACGCCTTCCGCGAGGCGCTGAGCACGGCCAAGGAAGACGGCGTCATCACGACGACCGAGGTCTACGGCGTCGTCTCGCTCATCGTCTGGGCGCTGACGCTGATCGTGACGCTCAAATACATCACCATCATCCTGCGGCTCGACAATAACGGGGAGGGCGGCTCGCTCTCGCTGATGGCGCTCGCCCGCAAGGCGACGGGGGGCAGCTTCGCCATCCTCGCCCTCGGGCTGCTCGGCGCGGCCCTCTTCTACGGGGACGCGGTCATCACGCCCGCCATCTCGGTGCTCTCGGCCGTCGAGGGCCTGAAGCTCGTCGCCCCCGCCTTCGAGCCCTATGTCCTCTACATCACCATTGCGATCATCGTCGGGCTCTTCCTCGTGCAGAGCCACGGCACCGCGCGGGTCGCGAGCTTCTTCGGGCCCGTCATGGTCCTGTTCTTCCTGACGCTCGCGGCCGCCGGCATTCCCCATATCCTGCGCGAGCCGGGCATCTTCCTCGCGCTCAACCCCTATTACGGCATCCAGTACCTCATCACCCACGGCCATGCCGCGCTGATCGCGCTCGGCGCGGTCTTCCTCGCCGTCACGGGCGCGGAGGCGCTCTTCGCCGATCTCGGCCATTTCGGGCGCCGTCCCATCCAGCGCGCCTGGTTCGGCCTCATCTTTCCGAGCCTCGTGCTGAACTATCTCGGCCAGGGCGCGCTCGTGCTGCACGTGCCGGAGGCGGCCTCCGAGCCCTTCTTCCACCTCGTGCCCGAATGGGCGCTCCTGCCGCTCGTGATCCTCGCCACCTGCGCGACCGTGATCGCCTCCCAGGCCAATATCACCGGCGCCTTCTCCCTGTCGCGCCAGGCGGTGCAGCTCGGCCTCATGCCGCGCCTCGAGGTGCGCCACACCTCCGAGGAGCATTCGGGCCAGATCTACCTGCCGCAGGTCAACATGATGATCATGATCGGCGTGATCCTGCTCGTCCTGGTGTTCAGGTCCTCCAGCGCGATCGCCTCCGCCTACGGCATCGCGGTGACCGGCACGATGCTCATCACCGGCACCATGGCCTTCGTCGTCTCGCGCTATGTCTGGGGCTGGAGCACGCTCCGGGCGGCGGCGACCCTGATGCCGTTCCTCTTCATCGAGTTCTGCTTCCTGGCCGCGAATCTCCTGAAGGTGTTCGAGGGCGGCTATGTGCCGCTGATGCTGGCGGCGGCCCTTGTCCTGATCATGGGCACCTGGGTGAAGGGCACGCGCATCCTGTTCGAGAAGACCCGCAAGACCGACGTGCCGCTCGACGAGCTGGTGGCGATGCTGGAGCGCTCCCCGCCCCACCGGGTCCGCGGCACCGCGGTCTTCCTGACGAGCGATCCCTCGCGCGCGCCCTCCGCGCTGCTGCACAACCTCAAGCACAACAAGATCCTGCACGAGCGCAACATCGTGCTGACGGTGCGCTCGATGGATACCCCGCGCGTGCGCAGCGACGATCGCATCTCCATCGAATCGATCGGGCTCTCGTTTTGGACCGTCGAGCTTCGCTTCGGCTACATGGAGCAGCCGGCCATCCCGCGCAGCCTTGCGGCTTTGCGCCGGCACGGCTTCAAGTTCGACATCATGGCGACGTCCTTCTTCCTCTCGCGGCGCTCGATCCGGCCGGCTTTGCGCTCCTCGATGCCGCTGTGGCAGGACAAGCTCTTCATCGCCCTTGCGCGCTCGGCCTCCGACGCGACGGACTTCTTCCAGATCCCGACCGGGCGCGTGGTCGAGGTGGGCACGCAGGTCACGGTGTGAGGCGGCGGCGCCCCGCTTCTTCCTTCGCGGCGCCGCCGTGAGGCGCCTCGTCGGCTTCATCCTCGTCCTGTTGCTGGCCTATCCGGCGGCCGTGGTCGTGCTCGGCGCGGCCTATCTCGCGGTGCCGCCGGTCTCGACCCTCATGCTGGGGCGCTGGCTGACCCTGCGCGGCGCCGAGCAGGTCTACAAGCCGCTGGCGGAGATCGCCCCGGTCCTGCCCGCCGCGGCGATGGCCTCGGAAGATGCCCGCTTCTGCCTGCACCGGGGCGTCGACTGGAAGGCGCTGAGCGACGTCATGGAGGATGCCGACGAGGGCGGCCCGAGCCGCGGCGCCTCCACCATCCCGATGCAGGTCGCCAAGAACCTCTTCCTGTGGCCGGGCCGCTCCTATCTGCGCAAGGCGATGGAGATCCCGATCGCGCTCTATCTCGGCGCGATCTGGCCCAAGAGGCGCATGATGGAGGTCTATCTCAACATCGCCGAATGGGGTGAGGGGATCTTCGGGGCGGAGGCCGCGGCGCGGCGCCATTTCCGCAAGAGCGCCGCGGACTTGACGCGCCGCGAGGCGGCGCTCCTCGTGGCCGCGCTCCCCAATCCGCGCCAGCGCGACCCGGCGCGTCCCTCGCGCCTCATGAACGCCAAGGCTGGCCGCATCCTGGCCCGCATCCCGCAGACGCCGACGCAATGCCTGCGCGCCGGACCGCGGGGCTAGCAATCCGGCGCCGCCCTGGCTATAAGCGCGGCCTTCCGTTTCGAGACAGGCCGACGGTCCCGCCCGGGGAGCGATGCCGGCCGCTCAAGCCTGAGAAAGAGCCCGCCCGTCGGGCGAGGAGAGTCAAGTGGCCGTTCCCAAACGAAAGACCTCGCCGTCGAAGCGCGGCATGCGCCGCTCGGCGGATGCCCTCAAGGCCCCGACCTATGTCGAGGACAAGGATTCGGGCGAGCTGCGCCGTCCCCACCATGTCGACCTCAAGACCGGCATGTATGGCGGCCGCCAGATCCTGAAGGCGAAGACCACCTCCTGATTCCGTTCAGAAGGTCGGATTCGCACGAAAAGCTCGGACAGGCCGGCCCACGGGGCCGGCCTGTCTCGTTTTGTGTTTCCTCTTAACGCGCTCTTCAGCATTTCGGCCGCATCGATCCGACACACTCGGCCCGAGTCCAGTCGCGAAAGAGGGCGACGTGATCTCCCACGCCACGAGCAGCGTCCCGGCACTGCCGACCCACGATCCCCGCAGCCTCCTCACGTCCCTGCAGGTGATCGTCTATAGCTGGGACCGCTCGACGGATGCCCTCGTCTGGGGCCCCAATGCCGCCGAGGTCTTCGGATTCGATCCGGCTTCGGTCTGGCCGAGCGGCGCCGCCTTCGCGGATGCGCTCGATTCCTGCGAGGGCCCGACCCGGGCCGAGATCGTGGCCGCCGCGCAGCAGCAGGACGCCGGCAGGGAGGGGGTGTTCGGAGCCCAGTACCGCCTGCGGCTCGGCGAATCCGGGACCGTCCTCGTCGACGATACGGGCCACTGGCTCGCCGGTGGGGTCGCCGAGGTGCGCGGCACCATGCGGGTGCGGCGCGAGCCCTCCGGCCTCCTGCCGGCGCCCCGGGGCCGTGATGCCTTTCTGGCGCAGATCGGCGGCGATCTCGCCGAGAGCAAGACGGCGGAGCGCCCTCTGACGGTCTTCGCCCTCGCGATCGCCAACCTCGCGGAATTGAACGACGCGCTCGGCTACGAGGCGGCCGACCGAGTCATCGACACCGTCACGGCGCGGCTGGCGACGACCATGCGCCGGCGGGATCGCCTCGTGCGCTATTGCGGCAACCGCTTCGCCCTCGCCCTGCGGGGCTGCGGCGTCGGGGAGGCGGAGGTGGCGGCGGAGCGCATCCTGCGCCTCGCCTCGTCGGAGCCGGTCGGCACCGCCGGGGGCCCGATGGCCGTGAGGATCGCCATCGGCGCCGCCTCGGCGCCGGTCCACGCCCTGGATGCGAGCACCCTCCTGCGGCGCGCCGAGGCGAGCCTCGGCCTCGCCAAGCGCCGGACGGCCTCCTTCATCATGCACGATGCGAGGCTGTTCCGGCAGGAGGCCCGCACGCGTCGCGACGCGCCGGACGGGGCCGGCATCCTGGATCGCCGGCGCATCGTGCTCGCGCTTCAGCCGGTCGTGTCGTCGGCGACGCGCGAGCCGGTCTTCCACGAGGCGCTCCTGCGGGTGCAGGGGCCGGACGGAGAGGTGCGCCCGGCGGGCGAGGTGATCCCGGCCCTCGAGCGGGCCGGGCTCGTCCATCTCGCCGATTTCCGCATGCTGGACCTGGTCGTCGAGCATCTCGCGGCCCATCCGCAGGCGCGCGTCTCGCTCAACGTCTCGCCGGACACCATGGAGCGTCCCGACTGGCTGCCCGTGCTCCGGGGCCAGCTCGGCGCGCGCCTCGACATCGCCTCGCGTCTCGTGGTGGAGGTGACCGAGACCGCCGCCATCCGCGAGCCCGCGGCCTTGCGCGCGCTCCTCGACGCGACGCGGGCCATGGGCGCCGCGGTCGCGATCGACGATTTCGGCGCCGGCTATACCTCGTTTCGGAACCTGCGCTCCTTCCCCGTCGACTTCGTCAAGATCGACGGCGCCTTCGTGCAGAGCCTGGCGCGCTCGGTGGATGACCGCTTCTTCGTGCGCACCCTGATCCAGCTCGCCCATCACCTCGGCATCGCGACGGTGGCCGAATGGGTCGAGGACGAGGAAAGCGCAGTCCTCCTCGCCTCGTGGGGCGCCGAATACCTCCAGGGCGACCATTGCGGCGCGCCCCGGCTGGCCCGCGCCCCGCAGGGGCGCGGAAGCTCACTCGTCGCCTGACGGGCGACCCCGGGTCAGCGTCTCGAGCTTCTCGCGCATCTCGGTCATCTGGCGCTTCAGCTCGGCGATCTCCTCGGCGCGATGCGGGTCGCTGGCCTCGCCCGCCGGGTGGTCGGGTCGGAAGGGGGTCCACATCCGCATCGCCTCGCCGAAGAACGCCATGTTGGCGCGCACCTGCTCCTCCATGGCCTGGAAGGCGGCCGGGCCGAAGGCTTTCTCCATCTGCGCCCGCAGCTTCTGCTGGTCCTTGGTCAGGCTGTCCATGGAGAATTCGAGATAGCGCGGGACCAGCGCCTGCATGCTGTCACCGTAGAAGCGGATGAGCTGGCGCAGGAAGGTCGTCGGCAGGAGGCTCTGCCCCTGCTTGTTCTCCTGCTCGAAGATGATCTGGCCGAGCACGGCGCGGGTGATGTCCTCGCCGGTCTTGGCGTCGGTGACGATGAATTCCTCGCCGTTGCGCACCATTCGCGCCAAGTCCTCCAGCGTCACATAGGTGCTGGTTCCCATGTGGTAGAGGCGCCGGTTGGCGTATTTCTTGATCGTGGTCGGGGGTTTCTTTTCGGCCATGGCCGCATCTGTCTCCTTGCGAGCCTTCTCACACGGATGGTGCGGCGCGGCAATCCGGCTGAAGCGATGAGCGGCTTGACATCCGGCCGCACTGGCCCGAGTGCGTTATGCAACCGTCCCCGGGCGAGCGGACGGTCAGGGAGATCGCATAATGGCTCAGGCCGACATCGTCATCGTGGGCGCGGCCCGCACCCCGGTAGGGTCCTTCAACGGCGCTTTCGCAACAGTTCCGGCCCACGTACTCGGAGCAACCGCCATCAAGGCCGCGCTCGAGCGGGCCAAGGTGAAGCCGGAAGAGGTCGACGAGGTCATTCTCGGCCAGGTTCTCGCCGCCGGCGAGGGGCAGAACCCCGCCCGCCAGGCCGCGATGAAGGCCGGCATCCCGCAGGAGGCGACCGCCTGGGGCCTCAACCAGCTCTGCGGCTCGGGCCTGCGCGCGGTCGCGCTCGGCATGCAGCAGATCGCCAACGGCGACGCCAAGGTGATCGTGGCCGGCGGCCAGGAATCGATGTCGATGTCGCCTCATGCCCAGTACATGCGCGGCGGCACCAAGATGGGCGACGTCAAGCTCCTCGACACGATGCTGAAGGACGGCCTGACGGACGCCTTCTTCGGCTACCACATGGGCACGACGGCCGAGAACGTCGCGCAGAAATGGCAGCTCTCTCGCGACGACCAGGACAAGTTCGCCGTCGCCTCGCAGAACAAGGCCGAGGCGGCCCAGAAGGCCGGCCGCTTCAAGGACGAGATCGCGCCCGTGACCATCAAGGGCCGCAAGGGCGACGTGGTCGTCGAGAACGACGAGTATATCAAGGCCGGCACGACGATCGACAGCGTCGGCAAGCTGCGCCCGGCCTTCTCCAAGGAAGGCACGGTCACGGCGGGTAACGCCTCGGGCATCAATGACGGCGCCGCCGCCGTGGTGCTGATGTCGGCCGACGAGGCCAAGAAGCGCGGCCTGACGCCGCTCGCGAAGATCGTCTCCTGGGCGACGGTCGGCGTCGACCCGGCCATCATGGGCACCGGCCCGATCCCGGCTTCGCGCAAGGCGCTGGAAAAGGCCGGCTGGAAGGTCTCCGACCTCGATCTCGTCGAGGCCAACGAGGCTTTCGCCGCCCAGGCCTGCGCCGTGAACAAGGACATGGGCTGGAACGAGGACATCGTGAACGTCAATGGCGGGGCGATCGCCATCGGCCACCCGATCGGTGCCTCGGGCGCACGCGTCCTGACGACGCTCCTCTACGAAATGCAGAAGCGCAACGCGAAGAAGGGCCTCGCGACGCTCTGCATCGGCGGCGGCATGGGCGTCGCCCTGTGCGTCGAGCGCGAGGGCTGAGGGCCTTTCGGCCCGGCGCCCGGCGCCGGGCCGCATTTCATGTCTTGACCGGGCTCCGCCCGGTCATTCCATATCCAGGACTTGGACCGTCGGCACGAGGCCGGCGCCAGGATAAACAGCGGGAGGAAATGCATGGCGCGTGTGGCATTGGTGACGGGCGGGTCCCGTGGCATCGGCGAGGCGATCTCGAAGGGTTTGAAAGCGGCCGGCTACAACGTGGCGGCGAGCTATGCCGGCAACGACGCGGCGGCGGCCAAGTTCACCGCAGAGACTGGCATCAAGACCTACAAGTGGGACGTCTCTGACTACGATTCCTGCGTCGCGGGCATCGCCAAGGTCGAGGCCGATCTCGGCCCGGTCGAGGTGCTGGTGAACAATGCCGGCATCACGAAGGACGGCATGTTCCACAAGATGACCAAGGAGCAGTGGTCGGCGGTCATCAACACCAACCTGAACTCGCTCTTCAACATGACCCGCCCGGTCTGGGAGGGCATGCGTGCCCGCAAGTTCGGCCGTGTCATCTGCATCTCCTCGGTCAACGGCCAGAAGGGACAGATGGGCCAGGTGAACTATGCCGCGGCCAAGTCGGGCGATCTCGGCTTCGTCAAGGCGCTGGCCCAGGAAGGCGCGCGGGCGGGCATCACGGTGAACGCGATCTGCCCCGGCTATATCGCGACCGAAATGGTCAAGGCGATCGACCCGGCCGTCGTCGAGAAGGCGATCCTGCCGCATATCCCGGTCGGCCGCCTCGGCGAGCCCTCGGAGATCGCGCGCGCGGTCGTGTTCCTGGCCTCTGACGATGCCGGCTTCATCACCGGCTCCACCATTTCGGCCAATGGCGGACAATACCTGATCTGAGCCGGACAAGGTTCTCCCCGCCCCTCTCCGCTACGAGGGGGGCGGGGTTTCCTGTTGGGGGCCACCTCCGGAGATCGTCTCAGGCCAGCAGATAGCCGGTCGCGAGGCCGGAGAGAAAGCCGGCGAGGCCCGACCAGACAGGGTCGAAGCTTACGAGCCGCGACAAGGCCCGCGCGGCCTGCACGGCCGCCAGGAGCCCTCCCGCCGTCAGAATGACGAGGATGGATTTCGCGCTCGCCAGGATGAATGCGGTCGCGGTCAGGATCAGGCAGACCGAAAGCGTCAGCCCGGCTTCCACTCGGGCGATCTCGGCCCGCGTCCGTCCGTGACGGAACCTCCGCCGGAGGGCGGCCCTGACAAGCCGCGTGGTGCGTCCGGCCCGGGCGGCGGCGGGCGGACCGCCCAGCTCGACGGCGAGAGCGAGCCCCGCCAGGACGGCCAGCGCAATTCCGCAACCCGCGAGACGCGTGAGGCTGAAGGTTGAGAGCGCATCGCCCACTCGCGCCCCGGCCAGGGCATAGCCGGCCGTTGCCGCGGCCAGAGCGGCGAGGATCGCGCCGAGGCGCCGAGCCGGGATCGTCTCGCGCGTCACGTCCGCCTCTGCGATGAGCCGGGAGGCCCCTCAATGTGGCTTATCGTTGTCGCATACGACTTTCGAGTGACCGATTCCGTTTTTCGCCGACCCGGACCTCCGGTTCCGCGGCATGCTCTATTGGCGATAATGCTGGATGCGGGTCGTGCGCAGGCCCGCGAGGCCGTGGTCGTCGATCGATTGCTGCCAGCTCAGGAATTCCTCGACCGTCAGCGTATAGCGCTTGCAGGCTTCCTCCAGGCTGAGAAGCCCGCCCCGGACGGCGGCGACCACCTCGGCCTTGCGGCGGATGACCCAGCGGCGGGTGCCGGATGGCGGCAGATCGGCAATAGTGAGCGGAGAACCGTCCGGTCCGATAACGTATTTCGCCCGCGGGCGCATAGGTTCGGTCATGTTACGCTCACACACAATTACGCTGACCACTTGCCTCTCAACCTAGGCCCGCGCGCTTAAAATTTGCCTAAGCCCGCGGCAGAAATGACGCAGCTGCGGTAAAGGTTGTGGCGAGATTCGGCCGCCGGGCGGTCTGATTCGCGGCGAGGGCGGGGCAGCCGCCCTGGCTGCGGCCACTGGCCCCCGGGCGGGCGGGCGGCTATATCCCTCGCAGCAGCGCAGTTCCGCGATCCGCCATCATGCAGCCCCTTCTCGATCTTCCGGGCGAGCCCGCATCGACCCGCGTCGTGGTCGCCATGTCGGGCGGCGTCGATTCCTCCGTCGCGGCCGCCCTGCTCGCGCGGGCCGGCTACGACGTCGTGGGGATCACGTTGCAGCTCTACGATTCCGGCGCTTCGGCCGCGCGCCGGGGGGCCTGCTGCGCGGGCGCGGATATCCACGACGCCCGCCGCGTCGCCGAAGAGATCGGCATCCCGCATTACGTGCTCGACTATGAGAGCCGCTTCCGCGAGGCGGTCGTGGACCGTTTCGCCGACAGCTATGCGGCCGGCGAGACCCCGATCCCCTGCGTCGAATGCAACAAGTCGGTGAAGTTCACCGACCTCCTGGCCACGGCCGGGGAACTGGGCGCGGCCTGCCTCGCCACGGGCCATTACGTCGTGAGCCGCGCGGGGCCGCGCGGGCGCACCCTGCACCGGGCTGCCGATCCGGACCGCGACCAGAGCTATTTCCTCTATGCGACGACGCCGGCCCAGCTCGAGCGGCTGCGCTTTCCGCTCGGCCATCTGCCGAAGAGCGAGACGCGGCGGATCGCGGCCGAACTCGGGCTCGGCGTCGCCGCCAAGCCCGACAGCCAGGACATCTGCTTCGTCCCGAGCGGACGCTACCAGGACATCGTGCGCAAGCTCCGCCCCGAGGCCGTCCGCCCCGGCGAGATCGTGCATCTGGACGGCCGGGTGATCGGGCGGCACGAGGGCGTGATCGGCTTCACGATCGGCCAGCGGCGCGGCATCGGCATCGCCTCGGCCGAGCCGCTCTATGTCGTCTCGATCGACGCCGCGCGGGCGCGCGTCGTGGTCGGGCCGCGCTCGGCGCTCGGCGTCACGCGCATGAGCCTGCGCGAGGTGAACTGGCTCGGCGACACCCCGCTCGACGCCCTGCCCGCCGAGGGGCTGCCCCTCGCCGTCAAGACGCGCTCGACCCGCCCGCCCGTCCCCGCGCGCCTCGTCCCGGATCCCGCCGGCCTCGTCGTGGAGCTGGACGGCGCGGAGGAGGGCGTGGCGCCGGGCCAGGCTTGCGTCTTCTATGAAAGCGAGGCGCCCGACGCCCGCGTCTTCGGTGGCGGCGTGATCCGGCGCCCCGCCCCCTCCCTCGCCCTCGATGCAGCCTGAGAACGGGACGCCCGCAGAACCATGAGCGAAGAGACCACCGCGCTGATGCGCCGGGCCTATCAGCGCTGGGCGCCGATCTACGACGTGATCTACGACAAGCTGACGGAGCCTGCGGCGCGCGCCGTGGTCTCGGCGGTCGAGGGCTGCGGGCCGCGCATCCTGGAGGTGGGCGTCGGGACGGGCCTGTCGCTCGGCTATTACCAGCCGGGCTCGGAGGTCTTCGGCATCGATCTCTCCATCGACATGCTGCGCCGGGCCGGCCGCAAGGTGGCGCGGCGCGGCCTGCATCACGTGAAGGGGCTCGCGGTGATGGACGCGACCCGGCTCGGCTTTCCCGACGCGTCCTTCGACGCGGTCGCCGCGCAGTTCCTCATCACGCTCGTCCCGGACCCCGAGGCAGCCCTCGACGAGATGGCCCGCGTGATCCGCCCCGGCGGCGAGATCGTGCTCGTGAACCATTTCGGCCAGGACGAGGGGCCGCTCGCGCAGATCGAGAAGGCTGTGGCGCCGCTTTCCGCCCGCATCGGCTGGAGTTCAGACTTCAAGGCGTCGCGCGTCACGCGCTGGGCGCGGCGCCATCACCTCGAGCCGCTGCCGCTGAAGAAGGTCTTCCCGGGCGGCTTCTTCAAGCTGCTGCGCATGCGCAAGCCCGGATGACAGGCCCGCGCCCCCGCGTTACATCGCCCCCTCATCCGAAGGAGCGGTGCGTGGACGGTCTGATGAAGGGAAAGCGGGGCCTGGTGATGGGCGTCGCGAACGATCATTCGATCGCCTGGGGCATCGCCCGGACGCTCGCCTCTCACGGCGCCGAGCTGGCCTTCACCTACCAGGGCGAGGCGCTCGGCAAGCGCGTCGGGCCGCTCGCGAACTCGGTCGGCTCGGACATCGTGCTCCCCTGCGACGTCGAGGATCTCGCCTCGGTCGACGAGGTCTTCCGGGCGCTCGACGAGCGCTGGGACGGGCTCGACTTCGTCGTCCACGCCATCGCCTTTTCGGACAAGAACGAGCTGAAGGGTCGCTATGCCGACACGACGCGCGAGAATTTCGCGCGCACGATGCTGATCTCCTGCTTCTCTTTCACGGAGATCGCGAACCGGGCGGCGGCGCGGATGAGGAACGGTGGCGCCATGGTCACGCTGACCTATGGCGGCTCGACGCGCCTCATGCCGAACTACAATGTGATGGGCGTCGCGAAAGCCGCGCTCGAGGCGTCGGTGCGCTATCTCGCGGGCGATTTCGGCCCCTCCGGCATCCGCGTGAACGCGATCTCGGCCGGCCCGGTGCGCACGCTCGCGGGGGCCGGCATCGCCGATGCTCGTTTCATGTACAATTTCCAGAAGGAGAACGCGCCCCTGCGCCGCACCGTCTCGACGGACGAGATCGGCGGCTCCGCCCTCTATCTGCTCTCCGACCTCTCGGGCGGGGTGACGGGCGAGATCCATTATGTGGATTCGGGCTACAACATCATCTCCATGCCGCGCCCGGAATTGCTGAAGGCGCAGGACAAGGGGGGCTGATGAGGTGTCGTCTCCTCCCGCGTCTCCCCGTCGTGACCAGGGCCATCGCATAAGGGGGGGCGCAGCCGAGCCCTCCCATCACACAAAGACGCGATCGGGTTCACATGTCGGTTTCCGCCGCACCAACCCTCCCCCCGCTTGCGGCGGGGAGGG
>NZ_DAOLAJ010000078.1:0-17098 GCF_035325185.1 Enterovirga sp.
GACCACATCAACCTCAACCGTCGGATTGCCGCGGCTGTCCAGAATCTCGCGGGCGGCGATGTCGATGATCGTGGTCATTGCGATGCTCCGTGGTATCGGCCGAGCCGGTAAGGCCACTGCGCAGCCTTCGCAAGGGCCATCGGCGGCGGCGCGCCTCCTGCACGGTTGCCGAAAATTCCTTGGCCGGCTTTTCGGAGAGAGACGCAAATGCCCCATTCCGATGCGCGAGGCCCTCGCGGCGGAGCGGATGCGGGACGCCGCGCCCTGCTGCTCGGGCTGCCGGCCCTGCTTGGGCTGCCGGCCCTGCTCCTGGCCGGCTGCGACAAGGCCGTGGGCACCGTCCTGCCCGAGGTCGAGCTGGCCGGCCTGCCCGGGCTCCCGGCGGCCGACGGGAGCCTCGTCCCGGGCTTCACGCGCGACACGTTCCGACGCGGCCCGGCCCTTCTCAACATCTGGGCCTCCTGGTGTCCCGATTGCCGCGCGGAGCACGACCAGCTCATGCGGCTCGCCCGCGACGGGCGGCGCATGCTCGGCCTCGTCTTCCGCGACAAGCCCGAGGCCGCCGCCTCCTATCTGAGGCGGGCGGGAAATCCCTTCGCGGCGGTCGCGATGGACGACGGAGGCATCGCGCGCCTCCTGGGGCAGAAAGGCGTGCCCTACAGCTACGTGCTCTCCGGCCGGGGCCGCGTCCTCGCCAGGGTGGCAGGCTCCCTGGACGAGCGCGCCATCGCGGAAACCATCATGCCGGCTTTCCGCAAGGCAGCGGGCGAGGGCGCAGCGACGGGGTGAGGCTGCCCGGCGGGGCTTGACGCATTTTCCGGCGCCTCTACCTCCGCCCCATGACAGATCCCCAGCTCGGCCGCCCCGTTCCCCTCCCCCGCTCCCCGGAGGAGGCGCAGCTCGACCGCGTGCCGAACCCGCATCCCGATACCGACTACGTGGCCCGCTTCACGGCGCCCGAATTCACCTCGCTCTGCCCCGTCACCGGCCAGCCGGATTTCGCGATCCTCGTGATCGACTACGTGCCGGGGGCGTGGCTGGTCGAGTCGAAATCGCTGAAGCTGTATCTCACGAGCTTCCGCGATCACGGCGCCTTCCACGAGGATTGCACCGTGGCGATCGGCAAGCGGCTTGCGGCCTTGCTCGAGCCGCGGTGGCTGCGCATCGGCGGCTACTGGTATCCGCGCGGCGGCATCCCGATCGACGTCTTCTGGCAGACGGGGGCACCCCCGGAGGATCTCTGGCTGCCCGACCAGGGGGTCGCGCCCTATCGCGCACGGTAGGGCGGTTTCCGCCTCAGCGGCGCGGCTGGCTCATGGGAGTTCCGAGGATCCGGGCGGCGGCGAGGCCCAGCACGACGAGCCCCGCCGCACAGGCGAGGAGTGCAGGCGCGCGCCCGAGATGGCCGAGAAGCTGCCCGAACACGACCGGCCCGATGGCCTGTCCGACGAAGAAGCCGAAGGCATGCAGCGACACCGCCGAGGCGCGGGCCTCGGGCACGACCTCCGTCATCTGGGTCTGGAACGAATTGTGGAGCATGTAGAAGCCGATTCCGACCACGAACATCGCGGTCGTGGCGACGCTCGCGGGAAGCGCCGGGGCCAGGGCGAGATAGCCGCCGGCGGCGATGAAGCCGCCGAGGCGCAGCATCCGCAGAAGTCCGAGAACCCGGAGCAGCCAGCGCACGATGAGCGTGTAGAGGATGCCGCCGATCGCGAAGCCCGCAATGGCGATGCCGGCCTGGGTGGCCCCGCCCATGCCCGTGCTCTCCAGCATGGCGGCGATATAGGGATGCACGCCGTAGATCAGGATGCCTTCGGCGAAGACGAAGGCCATCAGCCAGCGCACGCGCCCGATGCTGACGATGCGCCGGTAGCGCTTTCCCGCCGAGGCGAAGCTCAGTTCCCCACCCGCGGAGCGATAGCTCCTGAACCCGACGAGCACCGCCGCGGCCGACACGGCGGACACGACGGCCGCGAACAGGAACACGCCCCGCCAGCCGATGGTGTCGGCGACGATCCCGGCCCCGACGCCACCCAGCAATTGCCCCGTCAGGACCGCGGTCAGGAAATTCCCGATCGCGACCTGGCGGTCGGACATCCGCACGCGATCTCCGATCGTGGCGAGGCCCATGGGAATGATGCCCCCCGCCGCCATGCCGGACAGGACCCGGAATCCGAACAGCGTCGGGAGGTTGGGAGCGGCGGCGCAGGCGAAGAGCGTGAGCGTGAGGACCGCCATGACGATCTTGGTGACCAGCTCCTTGCCGAGAGCGTCTCCGATCGGGCCTAGCACGAGCTGGATGAGCGCATAGGGCAGCGCATAGGCCGTCGAGAGCAGCGCGACGTGCAGCGGGTCCGCGGCGAGGTCGCGCGCGATGACGGTGACCATCGGATCGACGAACCGCGTCGCGAGGGCGGAGGCGAAGCCGCAGATCGACAGGATCGCGATCGTGCGCCGGACTTCGGCCGGATGGGAGGCGGGGCCGGCCGGGGCGCTCACCCCCGCCGGCCCTTCGCGACCGCGTCGAAAGCGAGGAGGGTGTCGATCAGCCCGGGCAGATCTTTCAACGGTACCATGTTCGGGCCGTCCGAAGGGGCTTTGTCGGGGTCCTCGTGCGTCTCGATGAAGACGCCCGCGACGCCGACCGCGACGGCCGCCCGCGCGAGGACCGGGACGAAGCGGCGCTCGCCGCCGGAGGTGGTGCCCCTGCCGCCCGGCTGCTGCACGGAATGGGTCGCGTCGAAGATCACCGGCGCGCCGGTCGTCTCGGCCATGATCGGCAGCGCGCGCATGTCGGAGACGAGGGTGTTGTAGCCGAAGGAGGCACCCCGCTCCGTCACCATGACGTTGCGGTTGCCGGCCGAGCGCACCTTCTCGGCGACGTTGCGCATGTCCCAGGGGGCGAGGAACTGGCCCTTCTTCACGTTGACCACCCGCCCCGTCGCCGCCGCGGCGACGAGAAGGTCGGTCTGCCGGCAGAGGAAGGCGGGGATCTGGAGGATGTCGACCACCTCCCCCACCGGCCGGCACTGCTCGATCTCGTGGATATCCGTCGTCACCGGCAGGCCGAAGCGCTGCTTCACCTCGGCGAAGACGGCCATCGCCTTGTCGAGGCCGATGCCGCGCGGGCTCGCGGCGGAGGAGCGGTTCGCCTTGTCGAAGGACGACTTGTAGACGAGCCCGATCCCGGCTTTGTCCGCGATCGCCTTGATGGCCTCGGCCATCTCGAGGGCATGGTCCCAGCTCTGCATGGCGCAGGGGCCGGCGATCAGCGCCAGCGGAAGCCGGTTGCCGAAGCGGACGGAACCGACCTCGACGGTCTGATCGGGGGGCGTGGCGGTCTCGGGCATGCGGCTCGCCTTACGGGGTTCCAAGGCGCGCGGGAAGTGCTCCCATGGCGCCGCCGCGCTGCCAAGGCCGCATGGAGCAGCCGCCGGTCACGACAGCAATTCCGCCGCCTGCCCTTGCGCCGCGACCAGGGCAACCGCCTTCCTGTCGAAGGAGACGAAGACCGCGCCGCCGAGCCTGCGCCCCTCATGGGCGACGATGCCATCGGCGAAATCGCCGCCGCCCTCGAGGATGGCCAGACCGGCCTCGACCGCGGACCGGTCGACGGCGACGTTCTCCGTATCGAGCAGCTTGCGGATCGCCGCGGCGATGTCGCTGCGGGCCACCCCGTATCCACGGGCCAGCACCCAGCAGAATTCGCAAAGCGACTGGAGGCTCACCGCCACGAGATCGGCTGCCGCGAGCGCTTCGGTCGCGCATTCGGCCTGACGCTCGTCATCGGCGACGAAAACCCGCACCAGCACATTCGTATCCGCCGCGATCCTCACGCGTCGCCGGCCGATCCGCCCGCCTCGGCGATCATCTCGTTCATCTCCTCGATCGAGAGCGATCGTCCGTTCGTCCTGCCCTTCAGGAAGGCCCGAAGCTCGTGGAACGAGCCGCGGGGCCGCGAGGCCACGAGTTCCGCCCTGCCCTCGGGCAGGAGACTCAATTCGATCTTGTCTCCCGGCTTGATGCCGAGGTGATGCAGCACCTCCTTTCGGAAGGTGACCTGCCCTCGCGCCGTGACCGTCAGGGTTTTCATGGCGGCCTCCATCACCGGGCCAATATAATGCAAAATTGCATTATAGGCCAGAGACCGCCCTCCTCTTCCTCACTTGAGGTCGCGCAGCCGCGCCAATGCCTCCTCGATCTTGGCGCGGCGCGCGAGGGCGTCGGCGCGGCGCTCGCGCTGCTCCTCCACGACCTCCTCCGGCGCCCGCGACAGGAAGTCGGGCTTGGCGAGCTTCGCACTGATCTTCGCCACCTCGTCGTCGAGCTTCCTGGCCTCGCGCGTCAGGCGCTCGGTCTCGGCGGCGAGGTCGACGATCCCGGCGAGCGGCAGCGCGGCCACCTCCCCGCGCACGACGATCTGGACCGATTGCGGGGGCGCCGCCTCGGCGAAGCCGACCTCCGAGAGACGGGCGAGACGACACAGCGTTTCCGCGTTGCGCTCGGCGCGGGCCTTCGTCTCGGCCGAGGCGGCGACGAGCACCAGCGGCACCTGGGCGCCCGGTGCGACGCCCATCTCGGAACGGACCGAGCGGATCTCCGAGACGAGATCGACGAGCCAGCCGATTTCCGCCTCGGCCCCGGCATCGGCGACGTCGCCGGGCGCGGGCCAGGGCGCGAGCGCGAGGAGGCCACGCCCGCCTTCCCCGGCACGCAGGGCCCAAAGCTCCTCCGTCAGGAAGGGCATGAAGGGATGGAGCAGGGCGAGAACCGTATCGAGCACGAAGGAGATCGTCGCCCGCGCCTCGTTCTTGGCGAGCCCGTCCGGCCCTTGCAGGACGGGCTTGGCGAGTTCGAGATACCAGTCGCAGAAGGTGTTCCAGGTGAAGCGGTAGGCTGCGCCCGCCGCCTCGTTGAAGCGATATTCCTCAATTCCCTTCGTGACTTCGGCGACGGCCTTCGCGCATTCTCCGAGGACCCACCTGTTCAGCCTGTCCTCGACCCGCGCCGGGTCGAACCCGGCGGGTGCCACGGCGCCGTTCATCTCGGCGAAGCGGGCGGCGTTCCAGATCTTTGTCGAGAAATTCCGATATCCCTCAACACGTTGCAGCGAGAGCTTGATGTCGCGTCCCTGCGCCGCCATGGCCGCGAGCGTGAAGCGGAGCGCGTCGGCGCCATAGGTCTCGATCAGTTCCAGCGGGTCGATGACGTTGCCCTTGGACTTCGACATCTTCGCGCCGCGCTCGTCGCGGACGAGGGCGTGGATATAGACCGTGTCGAAGGGCACCCGGTCCGTGCAGTAGAGGCCCATCATCATCATCCGGGCCACCCAGAAGAAGATGATGTCGAAGCCGGTGACGAGCGTCTGCGTGGGATAATAGCGCTCCAGCTCCGGCGTCCGCTCGGGCCAGCCGAGGGTCGAGAACGGCCACAGGGCCGAGGAGAACCAGGTGTCGAGGACGTCCTCGTCGCGCGTGAGAAACCCGTCGAGCTCCTCCGAATCCCTCGCCAGCGCCTCGGCCTCCGCCTCGGTCAGGGTCCCGTTGAGGACGTAATAGGCGAGCGCGTCGGCCGCCGCCTCCTCGCGGTTCTCGGCGACGAAGACGTGGCCGTCCGGCCCGTACCAGGCCGGGATCTGGTGCCCCCACCAGAGCTGCCGCGAGACGGTCCAGGGCTGAATGTTCTCCAGCCATTGGAAATAGGTCTTCTCCCAGTTCTCGGGGACGAACTTCGTCTCGCCCTCCCGCACCGCCGCGAGGGCCCGCTCGGCGAGCCCCGAGACATCCACGAACCACTGGTCGGTGAGATAAGGCTCGATCGGCACGCCCGAGCGGTCGCCGTGCGGCACGGCATGGGTGTGGGGCTCGATCCCGACGAGGTGGCCGCCCTCCTCCAGCATCGTGACGATGCGCTTGCGCGCCTCGGCGCGGTCGAGGCCCTCCATGGCGAGGAGCGCGTCCAGGGTCTCCGAGGGCGGCAGGTCCTTCAGGAAATCGTCGTTCTCGGCGAGGCGCAGCTCGGCTTGCGGCCCGAAGATGTTGATCAGCCGCAGCCCGTGGCGGCGGCCGACCTCGAAATCGTTGAAGTCGTGGGCCGGCGTGATCTTGACCGCGCCCGTCCCCTTCTCGGGATCGGAATAGGAATCGGCGACGATCGGAATCGGACGCCCGACAAGAGGGAGGACGGCATTCTTGCCGATCAGGCCGTTGAAGCGCTCGTCCTCGGGATGCACCGCGACCGCGACGTCGCCGAGCATCGTCTCGGGCCGCGTCGTCGCCACCTCGATATAGCGCCGGGGATCGTCCTCGAGCGGATAGCGGATGTACCAGAGGCTCCCCTTCACCTCGACCTGCTGCACCTCGAGATCGGAGATCGCGGTCGAGAATTTCGGGTCCCAGTTGACGAGCCGCTTGTCGCGATAGGCGAGGCCGTCGCGGTAGAGGCTGACGAAGACCTTCAGGACGGCCCGGCTCAGCCCCTCGTCCATGGTGAAGCGCTCGCGCGACCAGTCGCAGGAGGCGCCCAGGCGCTTGAGCTGGTTGATGATCGTGCCGCCCGATTCCTCCTTCCAGGCCCAGACGCGCTCGACGAAAGCCTCGCGGCCCATCGCGCGGCGATCGGGCTCCTTCGCGGCCGCGAGCTGGCGCTCGACCACCATCTGGGTCGCGATGCCGGCATGGTCGGTGCCGACCTGCCAGAGCACGTCGCGCCCGCGCATGCGCTCGAAGCGGCAGAGGATGTCCTGGATCGTGTTGTTGAGGGCGTGCCCCATATGGAGCGAGCCCGTCACGTTCGGCGGCGGAATGACGATGCAGAAGGGATCGGCCTCGCCGCGATCGGGCCGGCCCGCCCGGAAGGCGCCCGCCTCCTCCCAGCGCGCCGCGATGCGCGCCTCGACGGAGGAGGGGTCGAAGGTCTTGTCGATCATGGAATTGGGGCCGGTTCGGAACGGTGACGCGTCCTTGAACCGGCGCCGGCCCGCTTCGTCAACAAAAACCGGGCCTGCCGCGTGCCCGGCGAAAGTCTCAGCGCTGGCCGCGCGCCACCCGCTGGATCTCGGCCGCCACCAGACGCTCGACCAGCGGGGGCAGGTTGTCGTCGAGCCACGATTTCAGCATGGGCTTCAGCATTTCGCGCACGATGTCCTCGAGCGTGGTCGCGTTCTGGCTCATGATCGTGTGGGACAGGAGGCTGAAAGCCTGGCCGACGCTGGCAGTCGCCTCCTGCGAGATGATCGCCTCGGAGGAGGGCGGCGGGGCGGAAGCCGGCGCCGGGCGCCGGGCGGGCTCGCGCGGCAGGGCAGCCTGCTCCACAGGCGCCCGGGAAGCTTCTTCCACGGCCCGGGGGACGGGCGCAGCGGCCGGCTGCGGGATTGCGGCGAGACGCGGCGGCGCGGGCCTCTCCGGCTCGGGGACAGCGAGCACGGGCACGGCCGCACTCTCCGGGGCCGGCTGGGGCGCAGGCGCGAAAGACATGTCGGGCAAATCGGTCCCGTGCCCCGTCTCGCCTTCCCGCGGATCCTGGAAATCGGCGAGGTCGAGCACCGCGTCCCGCTCTTCTTCCTCCGGCACGTCGTCCCCGGCAGGCGCGCCAGCCTCGGCCGCGACCGGATCGGCGTCGATGTCGGGCGCCTTCTCGTCGTCATCCGCGATGATCCTGCGGATGGAGGCCAGGATCTCCTCCATCGTCGGATCGGTGGTCTTCGCGGAAGCGGCGCTCATCGGGCTGATCCCTCCGTATGGTGCGGAGCCCGCCGCGGCAGCGGCTGCGCCGCCCGAGAATCAAGGCGTCGGAGAACTATTCCACGCCGACTCGCCGGATCAAGCGAGCCGAAGCCCGGCTCACAGGGACTTTCGGGGGCGGCGCCCCCGCAAGCTCAGCGTCCGTCCGGCGTCGTCAGCCCCCACGGGAGATCGCGGACCTGATCGTAATGCAGCTTGGCGCTGTACAGCTCGACCCTCAGGCCGAGGGTGCGCGCGCTCAGCCGCCCGATCGCACCCGCGACGGCATAGGAGGCCACCACGCGGTCGCGCTGCGAGGTGATCAGCGTGACCTGGGCGTTCAGCAATTCCTGCTGCTGGTTGAGGATGTCGAGCGTCGTGCGCTGGCCGACCCTGGCCTCCTCGCGCACGCCGATGAGCGCGATCCGGGCGGCCTCGACCTGCGCCTGGGCGGCCAGGATGCTGGCCTTGGCGGCTTCGAGCCCGCCCCAGGCGGAGACGATCGCGGCGCGCACTTGGTCGCGGACCCCCTCGGCCTCCATCCGCCTCTGCCCCACGGTCTCCTTGGCCTGGCGCACGCGCGCGTAAACCTCGCCGCCCGTATAGATCGGCACGGAAAGCTGGCCCACGATCGAGGCGGAGGCGAAGCGGTCGCCGGCCAGTTGCTGGTCCCAGGACTGGGCCACGCTGCCGACGACGTTGAGGGTCGGGGCGAGTTCGCCCTCGGTGATCTTCACCTGGTATTCCGCGGCATCGACCGCATGCAGGGCAGCGATGACGGCGGGATGCTCCTCGAGGCCGATCTGCACCGCGGCCGTCAGCGTGCGCGGGACGAGCCGGTCGACCGGCGCGCCGGTCGCCAGATGGCGCGGCTCCACGCCGATGACCTGCCGATAGGCGGCGATCGAGGTTTGCAGCGCCGATTCGGCGGCGCTCACCTGGGAGCGCGCCTGAGCGAGGCGCGATTCCGCCTGCGCGACGTCCGTGCGCGTCACCTCGCCGACCTTGAAGCGGATCCTGGTCTGTTCGAGCTGCTGCTCCAGGACGTCCCGGTTGTTGCGCTGGAGGTCCAGGATGGCCGTGTCGCGCAGGACGTTCATATAGGCCTGAGCGCCGGTGAAGAGCGTGTTCGCTTCCGTATTGCGCAGCGATTCGCGGGCGCCGAGAACCTGCGACTCGGCTTGGCGGGTCGAGTTGGAGGTGCGAAATCCGTTGAACAGGTTCTGGTTGACCTGGATGCCGACGGTCGAGGGAAGCGTCGTCTGGTGCAGGGCGCGCCCCCCGGTGATGCCGTCGAGCCCCTGGATGCCGCTATTGGCGATCGCGGTCACGGAGGGACGGTACCCGGACAGGGCGCGCGGAACGTTCTCGTCCGTCGCCCGCACGGAGGCGCGCTGGCCGCCGAGGGTCGGATTGCCGATATAGGCCCGCGAAAGCGCCGACGGGATGGTCTCGGCCTTGGCCGGCGCATCCGCGAGCAGCAATGGGGCGCCGATCAGGGCGAGCAAGCGCCCAGCCCGCCCTAAGGGTCGATATAGTACCAACGCGATGCCTGCCTGAAGCCGTTCCGGGTCGTCGGACCGTTCGGGTCGCCCCGTCCGATACCGCGCCGGCTATCTTTGCCGGCATGGTATCTTACCACCCGGCTCAAGAAAGCGGGCCGGCCGCTTCTCCCCGACGTTTGTGGGGCCGGTGCCGCAAAAAGGCGACACCACGGGTGCGACGACGCACCTGGAAGCTGGTCAGAAGCTGAAGGCGGGCTCCGGCCGGAAGGCGGCGAGCACGGGCGCCGTCACGTCGAAAACGGCGCGGTAGCCGATCCCCGAACCCGATCTGACATAGAGCATGGCGCGGCCGACCCCTCCTTCGCGCGAGACGCAGGCGAGGCGGCCGCCATTGGCGAGCTGGTCGAGAAGGGCTTCCGGGCGCAGCTCGGTCGCGCCGTTGATCAGGATGCACTCGAAGGGGCCGTCCGCACGGGCGCCCTCTCCGAGGGGGCCGGTCCTGACCGGGACCGCGGATCCGAGATTCGCAGCCGCCGCGGCGGCCAGATCCGCGCGGGATTCCAGGAGCACAGGCTTCGCCCCGAGGGCGACGAAAAGAGCGGAGGAGTAGCCGAGGCCGCCGCCGACATCGAGAACCTTGTCGTCCTCCTGGACCTCCAGCGCCTGGAGCAGCCGGGCCATGGTCATGGGGGCCAGCATCACCCGCGGATCGGCCTCGTCCCCGTCCAGGATCAGGTTGCGGTCGAGATAAGCCAGCGCCTCGCGGCCGGGCGGCACGAAACGCTCGCGCGGCACCTCCGCCATGGCCGCCAGGACGGCGCGATCGCTGACGTCGAAGGTACGCAGTTGGCAATCCACCATCGTGCGACGCGCTGCATCGAATGAAGTCATGACACGCTCCGGCCGTCCCATCGGCTTGTCGGAGATCGGGCGGCAGAATGCAAGCCGTCGAGAGCGTGAATGGCCGAGCCCGAGCCGGCGGGATTCAGCGAAAAGATGGAGGCCTCGCCCGGAATCGAACCGGGGTGCAAGGATTTGCAGTCCTCTGCGTAACCACTCCGCCACGAGGCCGACGCGCCCTTGGGGAGGGGCGGCGCGCCTGCAATAGCCATCCGGCGGGCAGAGGGCAACCACCAAAGAGCGCCGCCCAGGGGCTCCAGGAAGAAACGAGCCGGAACCGGATTGGAACCCCTTGCGCGACGCGGCCCGACTCTGTATCCCCCGCCCCGTGATCCGCGGTAGCTCAGTGGTAGAGCAGCCGGCTGTTAACCGGCTGGTCGTAGGTTCGAATCCTACCCGCGGAGCCAGATGATCTCCCGACACCATTGAAATCACGGCGGGTCTCGGCTCGTGGCGGAAGCCTGCTTCCGCACGCCCGCCCATCCATTAGATCAGCTCGGCCTGTTCCCTCATGAGCGTCATGGCCGGGCCCGTCCCGGCCATCCACGCCTTTCCGCGGACATTGCGGTAGACGGCTCGCAAGCGGCTGCCGCGCTCGTGGATGGCCGGGACGAGCCCGGCCATGACGATCCAGAGATAAAGAAGCGGTCTCAAAGCCGCTCGGGGTGAGCGAGCAGGGAATCGAAATCGCAGCCTTGGTCGGCGAGGAGCACCTCGTTGCGATAGATGCGCGCATAGCCGCGGGCGGCCTCGAAGGGTCGCACGGGCATCGTCTTCCTCCGCTCCGCCATCTCCGCCTCGCCGACGAGAAGATCGATGCGCCGCTCCCTCACCGAGACGCGGATGCGGTCGCCGCTCCTGACGAAGGCGAGCGGGCCGCCGGAGGCCGCGTCGGGCGAGACATGGAGCACGATGGTGCCATAGGCGGTGCCGGACATGCGCGCATCCGAGATGCGGACCATGTCCTTGAGCCCGGCGGCCGCAAGCTTCCGGGGGATCGGCAGGTAGCCGGCCTCGGGCATGCCGGAGGGCGAGAGAGGCCCGGCATTCTGGAGCACCAGAAAATCCTCCGCCGTCACGTCGAGATCGGGATCGTCGATCCGCGCGGCGAGGTCCTCGAGCGAGGAGAAGACGACGGCCCGCCCCTCCTTCTCGAAGAGGGCGGGATCGGCCGCCGCCCGCTTCAGGATCGCGCCGCGCGGCGCGAGCGAGCCGAACAGCGCGACGAGGCCGCCCTCGGGCTGGAGCGGCTCCTCGAAGGAGCGCACGACCTTGCGGTCCACCCAGGCATCCTGCAAATCGAGCCGCTCGCGCAGGGTCCGGCCCGAGGAGGTCATGCAGTCGAGATGGAGAAGGGGCCGCAATTCCCGCATCACAGCGCCGATGCCGCCGGCCGCGTGCAGATCCTCCATGTAGTAGGAGCCGGTGGGCTTGAGATCGACGAGGACCGGCGTCGTGTCGGACAGCTCGTTCAGCCGGTTGAGGTCGAGCTTGATCCCCGCCCGCCCGGCAATGGCGGTCAGGTGGATGATGGCGTTCGTCGAGCCGGAGATCGCCAGCAGCACGCGCAGCGCGTTCTCGATCGATTCCGCCGTGACGATGTCGCGAATCGTGATGCCGGCCCGGACGAGATCGAGGATCGCCGCGCCCGAGGCCTCGGCCGCGCGCAGGCGGTCGGCATGGACGGCGGGGATGGCGGCGGTGCCCGGCAGCAGCATGCCGAGCGCCTCGGAGAGCGAGGCCATGGTGGAGGCCGTGCCCATCACCGCGCAGGTGCCGGCCGTGACGACGAGATTGCCCTCGACCTCCTCGATGCGCTCCTCGTCGATCTCGCCCGCCCGGTACTTGGCCCAATAGCGCCGGCAATCGGTGCAGGCGCCCAGGCGCTCGCCGCGATATTGGTTGGTCGATTGCGGGCCGGTCACGACCTGGATCGCGGGCAGCCCGGCCGAGAGGGCGCCCATGAGCTGCGCCGGCACGGTCTTGTCGCAGCCCCCGATCAGCACGACCCCGTCCATGGGCTGGCCGCGAATCATCTCCTCGGTGTCGATGGACATGAGGTTGCGGAAGAAGAGGGCGGTGGGGTTGAGATAGGGCTCGCCGAGCGAGATCGTCGGGAACTCGAGCGGCAGGCCACCCGAGGCGAGGACGCCGCGCTTCACGGCCGCCACCAGGTCCGGCACGCCGCGATGGCAGTTGTTGAACTCGCTGTAGGTCGAGGCGATGCCGATCACGGGCTTGCGCAGAAGCCCGGTGCCGAACCCCATCGAGCGCGCATTGGCGAGCCGCAGGTAGCGGGCGAAATCGGTGTCGCCGTAGTTGGTGAGGCCGCGCGACAATCCCACGGGCTCGCTCGGATCGTTCGACATGGGTGCGCGCTATCCTCGCCGGCCGGACGGATTGTCTGGAAGCTGTCCAGGGTGGCCAGTTTCCATTCCCCGCCCCGCCCCCGCAAGAGGGAACGGAGAAGAAACCTCTCTCCGGCATGGGAAGGAAACAGATGATCTTCTCCCGGAGAAGAGAAATTCAACGACTTGATCTCATTGAGTTTTCTTAAAGCAGGACGTAGATGTCGGGGCGTGAACAGCCTCGCATTACTCCCACGAACCGCGCCTTTCGGCGATGATGATCTCCAGAGCCTGGAGCGTGTGCTCGCCCCCGCGACGCCGACGCAGCGAGCATGGCTCTCGGGCTTCCTCGCCGGTCTCGATTCCCGTGCGGGAGTCGCCGCCCCGCTCCCGGCGGCGGCTCCCGTGGCGGCCGAGCCGCTGACGGTCCTCTTCGCCAGCGAGTCCGGCAACAGCGAGCGCCTGGCGGGCGACCTCGCCAAGGCGGCACGCAAGCAGGGCTTCAAGCCGAAGGTGGTCGATTTCGCCGATCTCGACGTGAGCAGCCTTGCGGGCGCCGGCAAGATCGTCGTGATCGCGGCGACCTGGGGCGAGGGCGAGCCTCCCGGCCGGGCGGCGCGCGGCTATTCGGCCCTGATGGGCGAGGCTGCGCCGCGTCTCGAGGGGGTGGAATTCGGCGTCCTGGCGCTCGGCGACACCGCCTATGCGGAATTCTGCGCAGTCGGCAAGGCGATCGATGCGCGGCTGGAGGCGCTCGGCGGCAAGCGGGCCGTGCAGCGGGTCGATCTCGACCTCGATTTCGAGGCCGGGGCCTCGGCCTGGATCAAGGGCGCGCTGACGACTCTCGCGCCTGCCGCTCCGGCGGCGGGCAACGTCGTCGCGGTGGATTTCGGGCGCGCCGAGGCGGCTCCTTCCCGCAATCCGGTCGAAGCGGAGGTGATCGAGCATATCGATCTCAATTCCTCTCGATCGGAGAAGGAGACGATCCATCTCGCCCTCGAATTCGAGGGCGCCGCGCCGGCCTACGAGCCGGGCGATTCGCTCGAGCTTTTCCCGCAGAACGATCCGGCCCTGGTCGAGCGCGTCCTCGCCGCGGCCGGGCTCGCGGCGGATGGCGGGCTGCGGGCCACCCTGACCGGCGAGCGGGACATCTCGACCCTGTCGGCCGTGACGCTCGACCGCTTCGTCAAAGCGACGGGACATGGCGGCGCCAAGGCGCTGGTCGAGGACGGCCGGGTCCGCGAATGGATCGAGGGCCGCCACCTTGTCGACCTCCTGGAGACGTTCCCGGCGACGCTCTCGGCGGCGCAGCTCGCCGAGATCACCCGGCCCCTGCCGCCGCGGGCCTATTCCATCGCCTCGTCCCGCAAGGAGGTGGGCGAGGAGGCGCATCTTCTCGTCTCGGCCGTTCGCTACGAGACCCATGGCCAGCAGCGCGCCGGGGTCGCTTCGACTTTCGTCGCGGATCGCCTGCGGGCGGGCTCCACGGTCAAGGTGCGCGTGAAGGCGAACAGGCATTTCCGCCTCCCGGCGGATCCCGCGACCGACATCGTCATGGTCGGGCCCGGCACCGGAGTGGCCCCCTTCCGCGCCTTCGTCCAGGAGCGCCGGGCAATCGGAGCGGGCGGGCGGAGCTGGCTCTTCTTCGGCGACCGCTCCTTCACCCACGATTTCCTATACCAGACGGAATGGCAGGACGCGCTGAAGGAAGGCGCGCTGACCCGGATCGACCTCGCCTTCTCCCGCGACCAGCCGGAAAAGATCTACGTCCAGCACAAGATCCGCGACCGCCGGCGCGATCTCGTGGATTGGCTGGAGGGCGGCGCGGTCTTCTATGTCTGCGGCGACGCCAAGGCCATGGCCCGGGACGTGCGCGCCGCGCTGGTTTCCGCCTATGCCGAGGTCAAGGCTCTCTCGCCGGAGGGCGCCGAGGCTGCCGTCGCCGCGCTCGAGACGGGCGGCCGCTATCTGACCGACGTCTATTGAGCCGCCACGCCCTTGCCTTCCTCGGGGAGAAAGGGCAGCGCGGAAAGCTGACGGACGAGGGGTGAAGCTCCGCCCCTTGTCGTGTCGCGCCCTCCATCCGACCCCGGGACGAGCCCCCGGGCCATCTTCCCCGGAAAGGGGGAAGGGACGCGTGCGAGATCGACCATGACCACCGAGACAGAGCCGAAGCTCTCCCGCAACGAATATCTCAAGGAAGCCTCGAACTTCCTGCGCGGGACCATCGCCGAGGGGCTTCTGGCCGAGGCGACCGGCAATATCGCCGAGGACGACCACCAGCTCGTCAAGTTCCACGGCATGTATGTCCAGGACGACCGCGACCTGCGGCCGGAGCGGACGAAGAAGAAGCTGGAGAAAGCCTTCTCCTTCATGATCCGCCTGCGCATCGTGGGCGGCGTCGTCACCCCCGCCCAATGGCTGAAGCTCGACGGGATCGCCACGAACTACGCCAACGGCACGCTCCGCGCGACGACGCGGCAGACCTTCCAGTATCACGGCGTCATCAAGCACAACCTGAAGCGCGTCATGAAGGAGATCGACGGCGCGCTCCTCGATACGATCGCGGCCTGCGGCGACGTCAACCGCAACGTGCTCGCCGTGACGAACCCGCATCAATCGGGCACCCACAAGGCGGCCTATGACCTGGCCTGCGAGATCGCCGGCCATCTCCTGCCACGCACCGGAGCCTGGCGCGAGATCTGGCTCGACGGCGAGAAGGTCGCGGGCGGCGAGGTCGAGGAGGAGCCGATCCTCGGCAAGACCTATCTGCCGCGCAAGTTCAAGACCGTCGTGGCCGTGCCGCCCTCGAACGAGGTCGACATCTTCGCCCACGATCTCGGCTTCATCGCCATCCTCGACGAGAAGGGCGGGTTGAGCGGCTGGAACGTCACGGTCGGCGGCGGCATGGGCATGACCCACGGCGAGCCGGAGACCTATCCGCGCACGGCCGACCTCATGTTCTTCTGCGAGCCCGAATGGGCGGTCCGCGTGGCCGAGGCGGTGGTCACGGTGCAGCGCGACTGGGGCGACCGGCGCGACCGCAAGCAGGCCCGCCTGAAATACACGATCGACAAGCACGGCCTCGCCGCCTTCCGGGCCGAGGTCGAGAAGCGGCTCGGCCGCGCCTTCGAGGACCCCCGGCCCTTCACGTTCGAGGATAACGGCGACCGCTACGGCTGGACGACCGGCGAGAACGGCCGCCATCACCTGACGCTCTTCATCGAGAACGGCCGCGTCGCCGACCGCCCCGGCGGGCCGCAGCTCCTCACCGGCCTGCGCGAGATCGCGAAGATCCATGACGGCGAGTTCCGCCTGACGGCGAACCAGAACGTCATCATCGCCAATGTCTCGGACGAGAAGCGCGCGGAGATCGTGGCGCTGGTCGAGCGCCACGGTCTCGACCGCCACGCCTCGACGCTCCGCCGCAACGCCATGGCCTGCGTCGCGCTGCCGACCTGCGGCCTCGCCCTCGCCGAGAGCGAGCGCTACCTGCCGAGCCTCATCACCCTGCTGGACGAACGCCTCGCGGCCCACGGGCTCGGGGGCGAGCCGATCACCATCCGCATGACCGGCTGCCCGAACGGCTGCGCACGGCCCTATCTCGCGGAGATCGGCCTCGTCGGCAAAGGGCCGGGGCGCTACAACCTCTATCTCGGCGCCGCCTTCGACGGCTCGCGACTCTCGAAGCTTTATCTCGACAACGCCGAGGAAGCCGCGATCGTAGCGGCCCTTGACCCGGTCTTCGCCGCCTTCGCGCGCGAGCGCCGGCCGGGCGAGCGCTTTGGGGATTTCGTGATCCGGGCCGGCTTCGTGGCGCAGACCCGCAACGGCCTCGATTTCCACGACCACACCGGCGCGCTGAAGCAGGCGGCCTGACGGCCCGCTCGCAACGCGCCGTCATTCCGGGGCCGCCTCTCGGCGATTTGGAATGACGGCGGCCCTCCTTTTGTCATTCCCGGCAGCCCGAAGGGCCGGGAAGGGAATCCAGGGCCTTCTGCGAGCCGTCTGGATCCCCTTCCCCTCCGCTTCGCTCCGGCCGGGGATGACAGGGGAGTCCACCTGATCGCCTCCTCGCCATCGAACTGAGTTGATGACGGAGGGCGCCGGCGGGGCATGTTTCCTGCCTGGACAAAGCCATGACCCCGACCCTCGTCTTCCCCGCCCTCGCCGCGCCAGCCCGCCTCGCCCCGCTCGCGAAGCTGCCGATCTTCGTCGATCTCGCCGGCCGGCGGGCGGTGCTCGCCGGAGGCGGCGCGCCGGCCGTCTGGAAGGCCGAGCTTCTGGCGGCGGCCGGCGCGCAGGTGGAGATCCTGGCCGAGACGCCGCATGAGGATCTCGCCGCCTTCGCCGCGTCCCATCCGCAGGTCCGGCTTCGCCGCCGGCCCTGGCGGCCCGACGACCTCGACGGCGCAGCCCTCGTGGTCGCCGATTGCGGGGAGCCCGAGGAGGCCGAGCGCCTGAGGCGCGCCGCCCGCGAGCGGGGGCTGATGCTGAACGTCATTGACCGGCCGCAGGACTGCGACTTCCAGTTCGGCACGATCGTCAACCGCTCGCCCGTTGTCATCGGCATCATGACGGACGGCGCCGCGCCGATCCTGGGACAGGCCATCCGCCGCCG
>NZ_DAOLAJ010000079.1:0-17076 GCF_035325185.1 Enterovirga sp.
GGAAGAGGACGCGCGGCGGCGCCACCAGGATGAGGGCTTTGATCGGCCGCAATCGATCGATCCCGTCAAGACGCTCGATCGAACTCTCGATGAAGACGGCCTCGTTCCTCAGGTGCGCGTCCACTGCTTCGACCGCGCTGCGACGTTCGTCATTGAAGACCCGCCCCGGCCGATCCGCCCCCTGCTCGTGAGCGCGGGGGTTGGGGGGAGCCGGCACTTCCTCCTCCACGCGCAGGCTTGGGGACGTCGCGCTTCCCTCATTCCTCAGAACAAGGGCTCTGCCGGCGTCGCAGACGAACACGACTCCATCGCGCGGAAGCTTCAGGTATGTGTTCATGTCTGGCTACTTCCCCGAGCCTGACCGGTAGCGCCGAAGCTCGCATGCCGAGCGATCGTGCGGCTTGATCTGGATCAGCGTGGCTCTATTGTCGAATTTTCTCTCGAATGAGGAAGAATTCCCCTTAAGCGGCGGAGGCTTTGTCCGCGTTCTCCTCGGCAAGGTCCTGGGGCGAGGGCAGGACCATTCCGGACATCGGCTCGATCCACATCAGGTGATCGTGGACCTCCTTCACGCCCCGCACGCCTTCGATCGCGACCTTGACAGCCTGCCGCTCGCGCTCGTCGGTGATCGAGCCGTGCAGCTCCACGACGCCGCTCGTGACCGATACCTCGATCAGCGCGGTCGGAATGCAGTCGCCTGCCGCTTCGAACGCCGCCTGAATATCGACCGCGATCTGGGAATCGGAACTCGGCTCGAACGTCGCTTGCGTGAAGCTCCGGCGCAGCGCACGGAGGATGTCGGCGCGCGTCACCATCCCGACGGGCCCGCCGTTCACGACGACGGGAACGCGCTTGATGCCCTCGCGGAGCATGAGCTCGACGATGTCCTCGAGCGTGCTGTCCTCGGATACGCTGTGCACCTCCGGCGTCATCACGTCCGCGACCTGCCGCCCGCGGGATCGCGCAAATTCCTCCGCGAGACGGCCCGGGCTGATCAGGAGCCGCAGCCAACGCGAATGCTTCGGCTGCGTGCCGAGCTCCTGGCGCCGGAGCAGGTCGCCTTCCGTCACGATGCCGACCAGCCGGCCCTCGTCGTCCACGACGGGAAGGCCGCTGAAGCAGCGATTCAACATGATCTCGATGGCTTGATCGACGGTCGCGTCGGATCTGATGCTGACGATAGGAGTCGTCATGATGTCGCGGGCTTTCATGACAAATCACTCCTCGACGAGAGCCCGGCGAGCGCCGGCAGAGAGACCATAGGAGCCTCTTCAGCTGTCGGGTTGATCTAAATCATTTGGATGGTCGGCTGCATATTCGTCAGGCTCCTCGTCGCGGCATTCTACGATTTCTTCCTGGCGGCCGCCGAGCCAGACCGCACGATCAGTCCTCCGAATCTCTGATCCATGAGACCGTGCCTCCAGGCGCGGCCCCGCGGATCGCGGAATGTCCCGAGGCCGGCCTCCGCCCACGGCAGCGTCGGCGGTGTGGGCCCTTGATGATCTCCTGATCCATGCGAGGCTGATCCAGGTCAATCCGGACAACCGCTTGCCGTGCGACTTCCAAAATGACCGGTCGGCCTTCGTGGAGGAGCGGAATTGGCACGCGCTCGAAGCCTCCGCATGGCGGAGCCGTGCTCGCTTCCGACGCGCGGGGGGCTGATGCATGAGTGGCGGGTCTGTCGACGATTTCCGGGAAGCGAGCGCCCTGGTTCTGCTCGAGAAATTGGGGACGTCGGCCGCTGGGCTGAGCGATGCCGAGGCACGGGCTCGCCTGAAGCGGGACGGGCCCAACATCGCCGTCACCAGCCTTCGGCGCGGATGGCCGATCAGGCTTCTCAAGCGTCTCACCGAGCCGCTCGTCGCGATGCTCCTCGTGGCCGCGCTGGTCGCGGGCGGGACCGGAGACTGGCAGAGCGCGGCCGTGATCGGCGTCATCGTCGTGGCCTCGATCCTGCTGGATCTCATCCAGGAATCGCAGGCCCAGAACGCCGTCGATGCGCTTCGGCACAGCGTCGCGGTCCGCGTCTGCGCGCGGCGCGGCGGGGCGCGGGCCGAGATTCCGACGCGGGACGTGGTGGCGGGCGATATCCTCGAGTTGCATGCCGGCGACCTCATCCCCGCCGACGGCGTAGTCGTCGAGGCACGCGACGCCCTCGCCGACGAGGCCGTGCTCACGGGCGAGCCCTACCCGGTCGAGAAGCGGGCCGGGCCGCCCGGCGAAGCGGCGGCCCTCTTCGGCGGCACGAGCCTGGTATCGGGAGAGGCTCTCATGCTCGTCGTGGCGACGGGGGCTCGCACGCGGCTCGGCGCGATCGCCCGCTCCATGCAGGCCCAGGAACCGCCGACGGCCTTCGAGCGGGGCGTCCACAATCTCGGCCTGCTCATCCTGCGGCTGACCGGCTTCCTCGTCCTGTTCGTCCTCCTGACGCAGTTGCTCCGTCACGGGCTCACCTTCGAGAGCTTCCTCTTCGCAGTGGCCCTGGCGGTCGGCCTGACGCCCGAGCTTCTGCCGATGATCATGACGGTCACGCTGGCGCGGGGCGCCATGCGGATGGCGCGACGCAAGGTCGTGGTGAAGCGGCTCTCCGCCATCCACGATCTCGGCGCCATGGATGTCTTGTGCACCGACAAGACCGGCACCCTCACCGAGGCCCGCATCGCCCATGTCGGCAGCTTCGATTGCGACGGCGCGGAAAGCCCGCGCGTCGCGGAATTGGCGCAGCTCAACAGCCGCTTCTGCGGCGGCCTGCGCAACAATCTCGACGCGGCGATCCTGGCCCGGGTGGGGGACGAGGCCGGAGACTGGACGTGCCTCGCCGACCTTCCCTTCGATTTCTCGCGCCGCCGCGCCTCGGTCCTGGTCAGGCGCGGGGAGGAGCGGATGATGATCGTCAAAGGGGCGCCCGAGGCGCTTCTGGATCTGTGCGGGAGCTGCGAGGACGAGCGGGGCGCCATTGTTCCCTTCGACGAGCGGCGGCGCGGCGAGGTCCTCGCCCTGATCGAGGCGAAGGGAGCCGATGGCCTGCGCCTGCTCGGCGTCGCCTATCGTCGTCTCGACTCGCAGGCCTGCGCGCTGACGCGGGAGGACGAGGCCGGGCTGGTCTTCGCCGGCTGCGCCGCCTTCCTCGATCCGCCGAAGGAATCGGCCGGACAGGCCATCGCCCGGCTCGCCGAGGCCGGCGTGCGGGTCAAGGTGATTTCCGGCGACGCCGCCCCCGTCGTGCGCCATCTGGCCGCCATGCTCGGATTGCCCGTCGCCGGGGTCATGACCGGCGAGGAGGTTGCGGCCCTCGGGGATTCGGCGCTCTCCGTCCAGGTGAACAACGTCGATCTGTTCGTCCGGGTCGCGCCGGAGCAGAAGGCGCGGATCGTGGCCGCCCTGCGCCGGGCGGGCCGCACGGTCGGCTATATCGGGGACGGCATCAACGACGCACCGGCGATCCATGCGGCCGATGTCGGCCTTTCGGTCGACGGAGGCACCGAGGTGGCCCGCGAGGCCGCGGCGATCGTCCTCCTCGCGCCGGACCTGAACGTGCTGGCGACAGGCATTCTCGAAGGCCGGCGCACCTATGCCAACATCATGAAATACGTGCGCATGGGCACGAGCTCGAATTTCGGCAACATGCTGTCGATGGCGCTCGCCTCGATGGTGCTGCCCTTCCTGCCGCTCAATCCCCTGCAGATCCTCGTCAACAACATGCTCTACGACCTCTCGGAGGTCGGCATTCCCTTCGACGAGGCCGATCCGCGCGACCTTCGCAAGCCCCAAAGCTGGGACACGGGCGCGATCCTGCGCTTCACGCTGATCATGGGGCCGCTGTCGTCCCTCTTCGATGCGGCGACCTTCGCGCTCCTGCTGGGCGTCTTCCACGTCGGGGTCGAGCAGTTCCGCACGGCGTGGTTCGTCGAATCGATCGCGACGCAGATCCTCGTCATCTTCGTCATCCGCACCTCGGCGCGATGCTGGACGAGCCGCCCGCATCCGCTGCTCGTGACGAGTTCCCTCGGCGCGCTCGCGCTCGCGCTTCTGCTGGCGCTGACGCCCTTGGGGACGCTCTTCGCCTTCGTCCCGCTTCCGGCGGGCTTGCTGCTCGCGGTGGCCGGGATTGCGGCCCTCTACCTGGCGCTGGCGGAAGCGCTCAAGCCGCTGGCCGTGAAAGGGCGAGTGTCACGACCAACGAAGTGAAGCCGAGCATGCAGATGCCGGCTCAGATCGGCCAAGAGATATATCAGAGAATGACGGGTTTTCTCAAACCGGGCACGCTGGTTTCGAATGTCGCCGCGTGGAACGGGAGCGGAGGAGCGAGCGTGACGCTTGGTCTGTCGGAAGAGGAGGCGGCACGCCGGCTTTCTCGGATCGGACCCAACGAGGTGGCGTCGGAAGAGGAACACCCGGTCCGACGCGCGCTGCGCCATTTCTGGTCGCCGGTGCCCTGGATGCTGGAGATCACCATCGTCCTGCAGCTCGCGGCCGGCGAGCGGCTGGAGGCGGCCATGGTCGGGGCGCTCCTGGCCGTCAACGTCCTGCTCGGCATCGTCCAGGAAGGACGCGCGAGCGCCACGCTTTCCCTGCTCCGTCAGCGCCTGGCACCGAAAGCGCGGCTTCGGCGCGACGAAAAATGGTCCGATTCCCCGGCATCGGTGCTGGTTCCCGGCGATGTCGTCCAGCTGACCCTCGGCGCCATCGTGCCGGCCGACGTGCGGATTCTGTCGGGCTCGGTTCTCCTGGATCAGTCGATGCTGACCGGCGAATCCGTCGCCGCGGAGCAGCAGGCGGGAGCGACGGCCTATGCCGGCGCCCTGGTCCGGCGGGGCGAGGCGATCGCCGAAGTGGTGGCGACCGGCGCCCGCACCTATTTCGGCCGCACCGCCGAACTGGTCCGGACGGCGGATGTCGAAAGCAGCGAGCAGAAGGCGGTTCTCGGCGTCGTCAAGGCGCTGACCGCCGTCAATATGGCGATCGTCGTCGCCATGGTCGCCTATGCCCATGCGATCGGCATGACCGTCGCGCAGATCGTCCCGCTCGTGCTGGCGGCGCTTCTCTCCGCCGTGCCCGTCGCCATGCCGGTGGTGTTCACCTTGGCGGCGACGGTCGGCGCCCGCAAGCTCGCCCAGGAGGGCGTCCTCCTCGCCCGGCTGTCGGCCTTGCAGGAAGCCGCGATGATCGACGTGCTGTGCGTCGACAAGACCGGGACGCTCACCGAGAACAATCTCGGCGTGGGCCGTCTCGTGCCGTTGGGCGCGGAGGTCAGCGAAGGCATGCTGCTCGCCCGCGCGAGCGCCGCAAGCTCGACCGACGGGCAGGACCCGGTCGACGCGGCCATCCGCGCGGCCGCCGCCCGATTCGCCGCGCCGTCGCCGAAAGTCCTCCGCTTCACGCCTTTCGACCCGGCCGCGAAAATGGCGGAGGCGGTCGTGGCCGGGCCGAACGGGGAGGAGATCCGCATCGCCAAGGGCTCGCCCCTCGCGATCTCCGCCCTCGCGCCCATGACGCCCGAGGTCGAGGCGGCGCAGACCGCCCTGAGCGCGGAAGGCTATCGCGTGCTGGCCGTCGCGGCCGGCAGCGGCGGCCGCATGGGCGTCATCGGCCTGATCGGCTTGAGCGATCCGCCCCGCGCGGATTCCAGAGCCCTCCTCGGCGATCTGAAGGCGCTCGGGATCGCACCTGTCATGATCACCGGCGATACCGCGCAGACGGCTGCCACCATCGCCCGCGCCATCGGATTGGACGGGCCGGTCTGCCCGGCCGGCCACGTCCCGGAACAGGCCGCGCCCGCCGATTACGCGGTCTATGCCGGTGTCTTTCCAGAGGACAAGTTCAAGCTGGTCCGCGCCTTCCAGAGCGGGGGCCATGCCGTCGGCATGTGCGGGGACGGAGCCAACGATGCGCCGGCGCTGCGCCAGGCGCAGATGGGGATCGCGGTCTCGAGCGCCACCGATGTCGCCAAGTCGGCGGCGGGGCTCGTGCTGACCGAGCCGGGCCTGCGCGGCATCCTCGCCTGTATCGAAGAGGGAAGAGCCGCGTTCCGCCGTGTCCTCACCTTCACGTTGAGCATGCTGGTCAACAAGGCGGTGACGCTGATCGTCATGGGCGGCGGGCTGGTGATGACCGGCCATGCCGTGATGACGCCCTTGCTCCAGGTGCTCTGGATGCTGACGAGCGACATCGCGATGATGGCTCGCGCCGGCGACCGGGCGAAGCCCACTCCCTATCCCAATGCCTGGCGCATCCGCGAGCTGACGCTCGCCGCCATTCCGCTCGGCGCCACGAAGCTGATCTACGCCATGACGGTGCTGGCGCTCGGCTGGTTCCGGGTGGGGCTGGATGCCGAGACGATGCGCAGCCTGACCTTTCTCACGCTCGTGCTCGCCGGCCAGGCCACCAGCCTCGTGCTGCGCGAGCGGGAGCATGTCTGGCAGTCCCGCCCCGGCGGCGTGCTGCTCGCCGCGATGGCGGTCGCGGTGGCTGTCGCCACCATCTTCGCGGGGATGGGCTGGTTCATGGCGCCGCTGCCGGTCTGGCTGCTGCTCGCGCTTTATGGAGCGACCCTGGGCTTTGGCCTGCTCTTGGATACAGTGAAAGTCGCAGTTCTGCGTCGACTGCCGATCGACCGGCGATAATCACGCGCCATTCTGCTGCTTGCCATTGAACCCGGAGCGCCTGCCGAAAACATCGTCTCCTTCACGCTGGTCCGGACCCCGTCGGCGTGGTCACGGTTGCCACGACGACCCGGGAATGGTCCGATAAACAGGGAATTCACTATCTCCCAGTGGCGCAGTCGCTCGGTGAACATCTTGGATCGGGCCTCTTGGACTCAAGATGCCTGCCGATATGGAGTCTTGTTTCCTTCTTCGGGGAAGAAACCGAAGAGGCAGGTCGTGTGCTCGTGATTGCCAGCGCTTTGGCCGTCAATCCATCGCGGACCAAACCTCCAATGTAGAGCAACCAACGTCGTGCAGAGTTCATCGGCACATCACCTGCTTTGAGCATAGGCACGCCAGCCTCCCAGTTCCGTGATCTCCTCCGCGCCCGCGACCCCATGGGCCTCGCAGAGGAAGCCCGAGGCGCTCGTGCCGTCGCTCAGGCT
This sequence comes from Enterovirga sp., assembly GCF_035325185.1. GTDB lineage: Bacteria > Pseudomonadota > Alphaproteobacteria > Rhizobiales > Beijerinckiaceae > Enterovirga. The sequence goes on from NZ_DAOLAJ010000079.1 coordinate 7,091, forward strand.
TATTTTTCCGATCCCCAGGGGAGCCGGGATGCGCGAGACGAAGGCGCCGAAGGCATCCGGCGGCAGCAACCAGACCTCGACGACAATGCCCGGTCCCTGGAAGCCGGGCTCGCGGAGGAGGCCGGGCTTGGCGGGCCGCGTGCCGGGCAGCACGAAGAGCCGGTACTCGGCGGAGGTCCGGGCTTCCCGGACGAGACGACCGCCCGCTGTGGTCAATTCGTGGTTCAGCGGCATGCCGGTCAGATGCGCGCCGACGACCACGATCGGGATGCGATCGTCGGGCACAGGCTGCACCCTGCTCTCCTCCGAAAGGACGGCGGAAAGCTCCCGGCCCATGCCGGGCGCCGCGGCGCGATGCAGGGCATCGGCGACCGGCGCGAGCGCGTCGTCGCTGAAGGCGGGACCGACGAGCATGATCCCGGCCGACAGGCCGTTCTCGCCGAAGCCGGCCGGGATCGCGATGGCCGCGCAATCGAGCAGGTTGCAGAAATTTGTGTAGCGTCCGAAGCGGGCGTTGCGGCCGATCGGATCCGCCCGCATCTGCGCGACCGTGCAGGTGGTCGGCGAGGTCGGCAGCATCAGGATATCCGCCTTCGCCCATTCGGCCTCGGTCCGCCGGCGCAGTTGCTCCAGGCGGTAGCGGCCCTTGAAGGCGTCGGCGGCGGTCATGCGTCCGGCGCCTTCGATGATGGCGCGCACGACGGGGTCGAAATCGGCTGCGTTGGTCGCGAGGAACGCCCCGAGGGCGGCGAGACGCTCGGCGACCCAGGGCCCGTCGTAGAGCAGAGCCGCCGCCTCGCGGAACGGGGCATAGTCGAACGGCACGATCGTCGCGCCGAGGGACCTCGCCCGCTCGACGGCCCGGTCGTAGAGCGCCTCGACCTCCCGGTCGCCGAAGAACTCGCGCTCGTCCCCGTCCAGGATGCCGATCCGCAGGCCGGAGGCCGGCAGGCGGACCGGACGGGCCCGGCGCGAGAATTCGTCCTGCGAATCGAACCCCTCCATGATCCGGCGCACCGCGACGCCGTCGCCGACGGTCGTGGAGAAGACGGTCAGGCAATCGAGGCTCTTGCAGGCCGGCACGGTCCCGGTGATCGGGACGAGGCCGGGGGTCGGCTTGATGCCCACGATATTGTTGAAGGCTGCCGGCACGCGGCCCGATCCGGCCGTGTCCGTCCCGAGCGCGAAGGCGGCGAGCCCGGCCGCGACGGCGACGGCCGAGCCGGAACTCGAGCCGCCGGAGACGTAATCGGCATCGAAGACCGAACGGGGCGCGCCGTAGGGCGAGCGCGTGCCGTTCAGGCCGGTCGCGAACTGGTCGAGATTGGTCTTGCCGACGACCAGCGCGCCGGCCGCCCTCAGGCGCGCGACGGCGGTCGCATCCCTTTGCGGCAGATAGGAAAAGGTCGGGCAGGCCGCCGTGGTCGGCAGCCCCGCGACGTCGATATTGTCCTTGACCGCGAAGGGCACGCCCCAGAGCGGGAGGCTGTCGGGCGCGCAATCCATCAGCTCGCGTGCCGCCGCCCGCAGCCGGTCGTCCGGCGTCGGCGTGATGAAGATGGCCGGATCGGTCGCGGCGCGGCGGCGCGCGATGATCTCCTCGGCAACCTCCAGCGGCGTCGCGCCCGAGGCATAGGCCCGCCGCAGGCTCGGCAGGTCGAGGATCGGCGGCAGCATCAGACGGCCTCCAGGACGGCGATGATCTCGCCGGCCTTGACGTTTCGTCCGGGCCCGACGCGCAATTCGCGCACGCGGCCGGCCTCGTGGGCGATCACGTCGATCTCCATCTTCATGGATTCGATGATGGCGAGCCTGTCGCCCGCCGCGACGGCCGTCCCCGGCTCGACGAGGAGCTTCCAGATATTGCCCGGAACCGCGCTCTCGATCCCGAAGCAGCCATCCGGAATGTCGCCCGCCGGGCCCGCGGCTCCGCCCTCCTCGGCGACGAAGCTGTCGAGCCCCTCCTCCTTCCAGCGCCGGCGCTCGGCCTCGAAAGCGGCCTGCTGCACGGATTTGAAGGCCGCGATCGAAGCCGCGTTCGTCGCAAGCTCGCGCTCGTAGGCCGCATAGGAGAATTCGGTCTCCTCGATGCGGACCGGATAGGCGCCGTGCGGAAAGGCCGCGCGCGCTTCGGCCAGTTCTCCGTGCGAGACCGGGAAGAAGCGGATCTGGTCGAAGAAATCGAGCAGCCAGGGCTTGCCCGGCGCGAAGACCGGGGTCGTGCGCCACGTGTTCCACATCTGGATGGTGCGGCCGAAGAGCTGGTATCCGCCCGGCCCCTCCATGCCGTAGATGCACATATAGGCGCCGCCGATGCCGACGGCGTTTTCCGGCGTCCAGGTGCGGGCCGGGTTGTACTTGGTCGTCACCAGGCGATGGCGCGGATCGACGGGGGTGGCGACCGGAGCGCCCAGATAGACGTCGCCGAGGCCCATCACGAGATAGCTCGCGTCGAAGACGACGTCCTTCACCGCCTCCTCGTCCGCGAGCCCGTTGATGCGGCGGATGAACTCGATATTCGACGGGCACCAGGGCGCGTTCGGGCGCACCAGCTCCTGGTATTTCCGCATCGCCAGCACCGCGTCCGGATCGTTCCAGGACAGCGGCAGATGCACGATGCGGCTCGGCACCCTCACATCCTGCGCCGGGGGCAGGCTCGCCTCGATCTCACCGAGCAGGCCCAGGAGGCGGGAGCGCGTCAGGGCCGTGCCGTCATAGTGAATCTGAAGCGAGCGGATGCCGGGCGTCAGGTCGATCAGGCCCGGCACGTGCTCGCCGCCGAGCGCCTGCATCAGGAGATGCACGCGCAGCCGCAGCGCGATGTCGAGCGCCATCGGACCGTATTCGACGAGAAGGTTGTCGTCGCCCTGCCGGCGGTAGACGACAGGCACCGGGCCCGCATCCGAGGCGCCGACGATGGGCGAGCCGGCTTCCGGCGGGGCTCTCCGCACGGCCGGGCCGGCGATCGGGTCCTCCGCCCGCGCCAGCGGATGGAAGCGGATCGTGTCGCCCGGCCGGAACTGCCCCATCTTCCATTGCTCGTCCCGCGCGATGACGGCCGGGCAGACGAAGCCGCCGAGGCTCGGCCCGTCCGGGCCGAGGATGATCGGCATGTCGCCCGTGAAGTCGATCGCGCCGACCGCATAGGCGTTGTCGTGCAGGTTCGAGGGATGCAGTCCCGCCTCGCCGCCGTCGCTGCGGGCCCATTTCGGCACGGGGCCGATGAGCCGCACCCCGGTCCGGGCGCTGTTGAAATGGACCTCATAAGGCGCCGAGAACAGGGTCTCGACATCCTCGTCCCGGAAGAAGTCCGGCGCGCCGTGCGGGCCGTAGACGACGCCGACGCTCCACTCCCTTGTCAGCGGCGCCGGGGCGCCGGGCGAGCGGAGGCCGGCCTGTTCGGCGCGCGCGAGATGCAGCACGTGGCCCGTCTTCAGCGTGCCGGTCGCGTTGCCGCCGAACCGGCCGAGCCCGAAGGTCGCGCGCGAGCCGAGCACGACGGGCGCCGCGAAGCCGCCGCGGACGGCGAGATAGGCGCGCTGGCCGGCCCCCTCGATGGAGCCGACGGCCAGGGTCTGGCCGGCCCGGACCTCGAACGCGGCATCGTGAGGGACAGGCTCGCCGTCGAGCGCGAGCCGCATCCGCGCGCCTGACAACGCCACCGTCGCGCCGGAATGGAAGCGCAGCGTCGGGCCCGACACGGCCAGTTCGAGCGCGGCGGTCTCGTCGGCATTGCCGGCGAGCCGATTCGCGTGGCGGAACGAGCGCTCGTCCATCGGGCCGCTCGGCGGCACTCCGACATGCCAGAGGCCGAGCCGGCCCGGCAGTTCCTGAAGGCTCGATTGCGCACCGGGCGCCAGCACCTCGACGAGATCCGGCTCGAAGACGAAATCGCGCAGGGCCGTCGTCGCCACCTTGCCGCTCGCCAGCAGCGGCGAGGCCGCGATGGCGCGCAGGTAGTCGAGATTGGTCTCGATGCCGGAAATGGAGATCGCGGCCAAAGCCGCCCGGAGCTTCTCGATCGCGCCCTGCCTGTCCTTGGCCGCGACGATCACCTTGGCGAGCATCGGATCGTAGAAAGCCGTGACCTCCGTGCCGGTCTCGATCCAGCCGTCGACGCGGACATCGTCGGGGAACCTCACCTCGGTCAGCAGCCCGGCGCTCGGACGGAAATTCGCGTGCGGCATCTCGGCATAGACCCGCACCTCCATGGCCGCGCCCGCGGGTTTCAGCGCCTCGGCTCCGTCGAGCACGGGCTCGCCGGCCGCCTGTCGGATCATCCATTCGACGAGATCGACACCGAATACCGCCTCGGTGACCGGATGCTCGACCTGAAGACGCGTATTCACTTCGAGGAAATAGAATTCCTCGCGCTGCGGGTCGTAGATGAATTCCACCGTGCCGGCGGATTCATAGGCGACCGACCGGCCGAGATCGATTGCGGCCCGGTGCAGGCGGGCCCGCACGGCGTCCGAGAGGCCCGGCGCGGGCGTCTCCTCGACGACCTTCTGGTTGCGCCGCTGGAGCGAGCAGTCGCGCTCGCCGAGCGCCACGACCCGGCCCCGGCCGTCGCCGAAGATCTGCACCTCGACATGCCGGGCCTCGGCCACGAAACGCTCGATATAGACCCGCGCATCCCCGAAGCTCGCCCGCGCGGTGCGCTGGACGCTGTCGAAGGAGGCGCGGAGCCGGTCGGGATCGGCGCAGAGCTGCATGCCGATGCCGCCGCCGCCCGCCGTGCTCTTGAGCATCACCGGATAGCCTACGGCCTCGGCGACCCGCAGCGCCTCGTCCGCGCTGTCGAGGAGGCCGCTTCCGGGCAGGAGCGGCACGCCGCTCGCCCTCGCCAGTTCGCGCGCGGTGTGCTTGAGGCCGAAGGCCGAGAGATGCTCGGGCCGCGGGCCGACGAACCTGATCCCCGCCTCGGCGAGCCGCTCCGCGAAGACGATATTCTCGGACAGGAAGCCGTAGCCCGGATGCACCGCCTCGGCGCCGGTCGCCCGGCAGGCGGCGATCACGGCCTCGACGTCGAGATAGCTCTCGCTCGCCGGGGCCGGGCCGATGCAGACGGCCTCGTCCGCCATCAGCGTCGCCATGGCGAAGCGGTCGGCCTCGGAATGGACGGCGACCGAGGCGATGCCCATCTTGCGCAGCGTGCGGATGACGCGGACGGCGATCTCGCCGCGATTGGCGATCAGGACCTTGCGGAACATGCTCAGACTCCCGCGTCCCAGACGAGGACCCGGATGGGCGTCGGGTCGAAGCCGTTGCAGGGATTGTTGATCTGCGGGCAGTTCGAGATGACGCACAGCACGTCCATCTCCGCCACCATCTCGACATGGTCGCCCGGCGCCGAGATGCCGTCGACGATCGTCATCTCGCCGCTCGGCTTGATCGGCACGTTCATGAAGAAGTTGATGTTCGGCGCGATGTCGCGCTTGCCCATGCCGTGCTTGGTCACCTCGACGAGGAAGTTCTCCCGGCAGGCGTGCAGGTATTTCGCCGCCTGGCCGAAGCGCACCGTGTTGCTTTCGCAGGAGCAGGCTCCGGCGCTGGTGTCGTGGCGGCCGCAACTGTCGGCCGTCATGCGCAGCATGACGCGGCCCTCGTTCGACATGAGCCGCGTGCCGGTGCCGATATAGGCGGCGTTCTGGGCGCGCATCGTGTCCTGGCTCGAATAGCGCTCGGAGAAGTCGTCGGCGCGATAGAACAGCGTGTCGATCGCCTGCTGGCCGTAGGTGTCCTCGATCCGCACGGTCTGGCCCTTGCGGATCACGCCCGACCAGGGCGCCTCGGCCGGGATGAGGTGGATCTGGGCCGCGCTCTCGGGCGTGCGCGCGGGCGAGGTCTGGATGAAGGTGGCCATCGAACGTCTCTCTCAGGCAGCCGCGAAGGCGTTGTTCTCGAAGCCGCGCGCGGCTTCGGGCGTCGCGGTGCGGCAGAGATCCTCCGCTTCCGCCTCGGGCGCCCGGAAGCGCGTCACCGTCACCGGCCTCGGCCGGTAATCGGGATCGGGGTCCAGCGGATGGGGGCAGTTGGAGAAGCCGACGACGAGATCCATCTCCGCGCGCAGCTCGACGTAATCCTCAGCCTGAAGCAATTCGGGCCGCCAGCGGAAGGCTCCCTCCTCGTCGACCCGCACCGGCGCGAACAGGCTGAGGACGGCCGGAATGTCGCGGCGCTGCAGCCCGAGCTTTCCGGCCAAGAGGGCGAAGTTGTCGCGCGTGTTGCGGGTCGCGGCGTCTGCGTAGCGCCGGTTGGTGGCGGCGGTGGAGCCGCCCATGAGGCAATCATGGGCGCCGCTGCTGTCCTCGGTCACCGAGAACATGACCCGCCCCATATCCGAGAAGATGACGCGCCCCTTGCCGATCGCCGTCGTCCACTGGACCTTGACGGTGTCGGGCAGGTTGAGCCGCTCGCTCGGATCCGCCGCGCTCCAGGCGACCAGCGCGACCGATCCTCCCGCCGAGCGGATGCGGACGGCCTCGCCGGCGAGGAGCCGGGTCGACCAGTACCAGCCGCCCGGGATCGCCTCCTCGTGGACGATGCGCGCGGGCTCGATGGCCGGCGCCGGCAGGGGGCTCGGCTGCGGCAGGGCCTTCGGCGCGAAGTCCAGCCCCTTCCTCTGATGCTCCTCGTATCGCGCGCGGTTGGCGGCGATCTCTTCCGGCGAACGCCTGACATGCGTCATGCTTGCACTCCTGTGGAACGGATGGCCGGACCGGCCCAGTCCGGGCTGAAGGGGGAGGTTTCGCCGGCGAGCCGCGGCGGCCAGATCGCGATGTCCTTGGTGATCGTCGCGCCGTAGCGCAGCTTCTCTTCCTCGCGGTCGCGCGGTCGCTCGAAGGCGACGACGCGGGTGGCGAGCGTGAAGGCCTCGCGCATGTCGTGCGTGACCATCACGACGGTCATCGCGTTCTCGTTCCAGAGCCGCTTCATCAGGACGTGGATGTCGGCCCGGATGCCGGGATCGAGCGCGCCGAAAGGCTCGTCCAGCAGGAGGACCCTCGGCTTCATGATCAGGGCCTGAGCGAGCGCGAGGCGCTGCTGCATCCCGCCGGAGAGCTGCGCGGGATACTTGCCCTCCGCGCCGGCGAGGCCGACCTCGGCGATGAGATGGCGCGCCTCCTCCTCGGCCGCGCGCCGCCGGGCCCCGAAGAGCTTCCCGGTGAGCCGGGAGGACGAGAACTCCCGGCCGAGCACGACGTTGCCGAGCACGCTGAGATGCGGAAAGACGGAGTAGCGCTGAAAGACGACGCCCCGGCCGGCTCCCGGCTCCGGCGGCAGCGGCGCGCCGTCGAGGCGGATCGTGCCGCGTGTCGGGCGCTCCTGGCCGAGGATCAGGCGCAGGAAGGTCGACTTGCCGCAGCCCGACGGTCCCACGAGCGCGACGAAGGCCCGCGAGGCGACCGTCAGCGACACGTTCTCAAGGACGATCTGGTCGCCGTATTCCTGCCAGACCTTGTCGATGACGATCTCGCTCATGCCTGCTTCTCCAGGTCAGACCAGGGGAAGAGGCCCGCGCGAAGCCGATCGAGCAGGTCGTTCATCAGGATCGCGAGCAGCGTGATCCAGAGGACGTAGGGAAAGATCACGTCCATCGCGAGATAGCGGCGTACGAGGAAGATGCGGTAGCCGAGGCCGGAATCGGCCGAGATCGCCTCGGCCGCGATGAGGAACAGCCAAGCTGCGCCGAGCTGGAGCCTGAGGCAGGTGATCAGACGCGGCATGACCTGCGGGAGCACGACCCGCATGGCGATCTGCCAGGACGAGGCGCCGAGCGTCTCGGCCTTGACGATCTGCTCGCGCGGCAGTTCGAGGGCGCGCAGGACGAGGTCGCGAACCATCGCGGGCGCGATGCCGATCGCGATCAGGACGATCTTGGACGCCTCGCCGAGGCCGAGGGCGATGAACAGGATCGGCAGGAGCGCCAGCGGCGGCACCATGGAGATCGCCGTGACGAAGGGCGCAAGCAGCGCCCGCATGTAGGGGAGCATCCCGACCAGCATGCCCAACACCAGGGCGGTCGCCGTCGCGATGCCGACGCCCGACAGGAGACGCAGAAGCGAGGCGGCCGTGTCGGACCAGAGCAGGATGTCGCCGGTGCGCGGGTCGGGCAGGAAGGCGAGGCGGTTGACCGTGGCCGCGAAGGTCGAGAGCGCGGGCAGGAGCTTGTCGTTCGGGTTCTCCGCGAGCCGCGTCGCCGAGCCGATCGTGTAGGCCAGGAGGAGAGCCAGGAACGGGAGGGAGCCCAGCGCGAGCTTCGCTCCCCGGCTCGGATGGAGGTTGATCCAGCGCATGGCGGCTTTTCCGATGGCGGGCGGGCGCGGACGCGCCGCCGGGCGGCCGGGTCAGAGGGCGCCCTCGGCGGCGGCCCTCATGTAGGTGTCGGTGAAGCGCAGCTTCACGTTGCCCGGCGTGCCGAGGATCTTGCCGCCCGGCAGCTCGATGCCAATCACGTCAGCCGAGGGAGCGCCGTTTCCGAGCAGGTTCTTCGAGAACAGGAAGTTGCGGACGAGGTCCATGGTCGTCGCGAGGCTCGGCGAGGTCGTGAAGGCGACTGCGTCGGCCGGCTTGTCGAACAGCTTGGTCGCGGCGAGCTGGGCGTCGAAGCCGGCGAGATCGGTGCCGGAAGCCCTTCCCATCTCGGCCCGTGCGGCCTCGCCTTCCTTGGTCTGCGCCACCGTGAGCGCCACGGTCTCGTACCAGATCCCGGCAAGAGCCTTGCCGAAATTCGGATTGTCCTTGAGCACGCTCGTCTTGGCGACCATCAGGTCGATGATCTCGCCCGGGATCTGGGAGGAATCGAACACTTTCCTCGCCTTGGGGTTCGACAGGATCGTCGAGACGAGCGGGTTCCAGGTCACCGTCGCGGTCACGGTGGGCGTCTCGAAGGCGCCGACGATGTCGGCATCGGACGTGTTGACGACCTTCACGTCGCGCTCCTTCAGCTTGACGCTGTCGAGCGCGCGGGCGAGCAGATAGTGCGAGACCGAGAACTCGACCAGGTTGATGCCCTGGCCGGCGATGGAGGCGAGGTCGGGCTTGTCCTTCAGGATGACCGCGTCGTTGCCGTTGGAGAAGTCGCCGACGATGACCGCGGTGGTGTCGACCCCGCCGGCGGCCGGAATGGACAGCCCGTCCATATTGGTCAGGGTGACGGCGTCGAAGGCGCCGGCCGTATATTGATTGACCGACTCGACGTAGTCGTTGAACTGCCTCACCTCGATGGCGATGCCGTATTTGTCGGCCCATTTCTTGACGATGCCGTGGCTGTCCGCATATCCCCACGGCATCCATCCGGCATAGATCGACCAGGCGACTTTGAAGCTCTTCTTTGCTTGAGCCGAGGCCCCGGTGGCCGCGCCCGCGACCGTCGCGGCGGCAAGAACCGATACGGCAAAGATCTTCCGAAGCCTGCGCATGCCTTCCCCTCTCGAACGTCATGAAGGGAATAGCGAAGACGACGCTCGCCAATCCCTTGGCCAACGAGGTCTCCCGGGCTTTTGTCCCGCCGTGCACCCGGTGGGATGTCTCCCGCACCGGAGGTTGCTCTCGGACCAGCCACGCTCGACGAGCGCCGGAACCCTAGCCACCAAACTCTGCCCAGGGCACCGCAAGCCCTGTGCCAGTCGCGGCGGCGCTCGGCATCCGGCGCCGAATCCGGCTGTTCCGCTCCCGCGGATCACTCTGGCGAGAGGCGGCCGATTTCTCGCGGGATCCGTCTCGGAGGCGGCGATTTCAACTGTGGCCGGATTGTGACAACACGGTGCGGCCGCTTTCGGCAGCAGACACTTTGCCTAATAAGGCAGCAACTGCACGCAATTTCGCGTCGCACAATCCCGAAGCGCTCCACAAGGCTGGCCCCCATTCGAGCGAGATCGTCGGCGGGGCAGAGGATGAAGCGGGGCGTGGTATTTTCCTTGGCAATGGGCGGGGCGCTCGCGCTCGGCGCGGAACCGGCTCGGTCCGCCGACGCTCCGGCC
>NZ_DAOLAJ010000080.1:0-16811 GCF_035325185.1 Enterovirga sp.
GAAGAAATGGTGCCCAGGGGCGGAATCGAACCACCGACACTGCGATTTTCAGTCGCATGCTCTACCAACTGAGCTACCTGGGCGCGCCTGTCTCCGACCGGGCGAGCGGGCTTATATCAGGACATTCGGCCATGTCCAGGGAGGTCGGCGCCCAGTTCCCCTTCTTTCTGCTCAGGTTCGGCCTCGTCCTCGGCTACGGGAATGGCATAGCTCCCGGTGAGCCAGCGGCCGAGATCGACGTCGGCGCAGCGGACGGAGCAGAAGGGCCGCGTCTTCGCCTGAGAGGGGCGGCCGCAGATCGGGCAGGCCTTCGTCGACATCGCGCTCACGCCGCCGAATCTCCCCAGCCGGCCCGGACAGGATAGCCTGCGCCCTCGAGAAGAGCGGCGGTCTCGTACAGCGGCAGGCCCACCACCGCGCCGTAGGAGCCCACCAGGGAAAGAACAAAGGCGGCCGCCAGGCCCTGAATGGCGTAGCCGCCCGCCTTGCCCCGCCATTCTCCCGACGCCAGATAAGCCGCGATCTCGGGATCCGACAGGCGCTTCATCTTGACCCGCGTCTCGACGAGGCGCTGGCGCAGCCGGCCGGCCGGGCACGACAAGGCGATCGCCGTATAGACGCGGTGGGCGCGGCCCGACATCAGTTCGAGACAGCGCCTCGCCTCGCCTTCCTCCTCCGCTTTCGGCAGTACGCGGCGGCCCACGGCGACGACCGTATCCGCCGCAAGGAGAAACCCGCCCTCCCCCCCTTCCGCAGCGCGGGCCGCCTCGCATTTCTCGCGCGCGAGGCGCGAGGCAAGCCCGGGCGGCAACTCGCCCTTGCGGGGGGCCTCGTCGAGATCGGTCGCCCTCACCTCGTCCGGCCTGATGCCGATCTGCTCGAGGAGCGCGAGCCGCCGGGGCGAGGCCGAGGCGAGGATCAGGCGCGGGCGCGCCTCATTGGCTGTCAGGTCGATTCTCCGTGGCGGACGCGGCGGGTGACTCGATGCCGGCCTCGGCCTCCTGAGCGGCCTGAAGAGGCGGCGCCGCGGCTCCGCGCTGCAATGCCCTGTAGCGGGCCACGCTGAGGGGAATGGTGCACAGATAGACGAGGCTGAGGCAGGCCATCGCCTCGAAAGGAAAGCTGACCAGGAGACCGAAGGCCGCCACCGTCAGCACGAAGAGCGGCAGCACCCAGTCCCGCGGAATGCGCTTGCCCCAGGTCTTTCCCGAGAAGGTCGGCACCGTCGAGACCATCATCAGGGCGATGGCCAGGACATAGAAGAGGGCCATGGGGGCGGCCGAGGTGACCGGCACGCCGAGGAAATGCAGATAGATCGGCAAGAGCGCCGTGCCGGCTCCCGCCGGAGCGGGCATCCCGACGAAGAAATCCTTCTTCCATTCCGGCTGGTGGGGATCGTCGAGGGCGACGTTGAACCGCGCCAGCCGCAACGCGGCGGCGATGGCGAAGATCATCGCCACCACCCAGCCACCCGCCTTGACGTCCTTGAGAATGAAGGAATGCAGCACCAGGCCGGGCGCCACGCCGAAATTCAGGAAATCGGCGAGGGAGTCGAGTTCGGCCCCGAAACGGGACGTGCCCTTCAGCAGCCGCGCGACGCGGCCGTCCACGCCGTCCAGCACCGCGGCCGCCACGATGGCGATTACCGCGTATTCGAGGCGTCCCTCATAGGCGACCCGGATCGCCGTGAGGCCGAGGCAGAGCGCGAGCAGCGTGATGAGGTTCGGCGCCACCATGCGGAACGGCACCGGCCGGAAACGCCGCTTCTTCGGCTCCGAGGGGTCCGGGGCATAGGGCTGGAAGAGATCGCTCATCGGAAGACGACGTTATGCACCCGGCCGGTCCGCCACAAGCGAGGCGCTCACGCGGTCACGTAGGCGCGCTCGCCCCCGGCGGGGTCGAGATCGGCCAGCACGGTCTCGCCGGCGATCGCCGTCTGGCCGACGCCGACGAGCACCTTCGTGCCGAGCGGCAGGAAGACGTCGACGCGCGAGCCGAAGCGGATGAGGCCGAACCGCTCGCCCGCCGTCAGCGACTGGCCCTCCTGCACCCAGCCGACGATGCGGCGCGCGACGAGGCCCGCGATCTGGACGACGCCGATCATCTGCTTGCCCGTGTCGATGACGAGGGCGTTGCGCTCGTTGTCGTCGCTGGCCTTGTCCAGCTCGGCGTTCAGGAAGAGGCCGGGCGTGTAGACGATCCGCACGATCCGGCCCGCGACCGGCGAGCGGTTCACGTGGCAATCGAAGACGTTCATGAAGACCGAGATGCGCAGCAGAGGTGCCGGGGACAGTCCCGTCTCCGGCGGCGGCACGACGGTCGCGATCATGCTGATCCGCCCGTCCGCGGGCGAGACGACGAGCCCCTCCCGGATCGGCGTCGTCCGCGCGGGATCGCGGAAGAAATAGGCGATCCAGACGGTGATCAGCATCAAAAGCCAGAACAGAGGTTTCCACAGGAATCCGAGCACGACGCCGAGCACGAAGGCGATCGCGATGAAGGGGAACCCCTCCTTGCGGATCGGCACGAAGATGCGCCGGACCGATTTCAGGATGTCGTTCATGAGTGGTCGTGGTCCAGGGGCCGCCGCGATCCGGCTCGACATGAGCCGTTCTCCGCGTCCGAAGGGGTTTGCAGGACGCGCCGCCCGCGTCAATCCGCGAGCGGCTCCGCCAGCCTGATCCGATGGGAGGGGGCTTCGGCGGCCTGCTCGCGCTCCAGCGTCTCGATCGCCTCCGCCTCGCGGCGCTGCCGGTCCCAGAGGGCGGCATAGGTGCCGCCCGCGGCGAGAAGGGCGGCGTGGGTGCCGCGCTCGACCACCCGCCCGGCATCCAGCACGATGATCTCGTCCGCCCCGACGATCGTGGACAGGCGATGGGCGATGACCAGCGTCGTGCGCCCTTCCGACACCCGCTCCAGGGCGTCCTGGATCTCCCGCTCGGTGAAGCTGTCGAGGGCCGAGGTCGCCTCGTCCAGCACCAGGATGGGAGGGGCCTTCAGGATCGTGCGGGCGATCGCGACGCGCTGCTTCTCGCCGCCGGACAGCTTGAGCCCCCGCTCGCCGACCGGCGTATCGTAGCCCTCGGGCAGAGAGGCGATGAAGCGGTCGATCTGCGCGAGACGCGCGGCCTCCTCGACCTCTGCCTCGCTCGCGTCCCAGCGCCCGTAGCGGATGTTGTAGCCGATCGTGTCGTTGAAGAGCACGGTATCCTGCGGAACCATCCCGAGCGCCGCGCGCAGGCTCGCCTGCCGCACATGGGCGATATCCTGGCCGTCGACGAGGATGCGCCCGCTCCAGGGCTCGTAGAAGCGGAAGAGCAGGCGCGAGATGGTCGACTTGCCGGCCCCCGAAGGCCCGACGATCGCGACGGTCCTCCCGGCGGGCACGGTGAAGCTCACCCCCTCCAGGATCGGGCGTTCGCGGATATAGCCGAAACGCACGTTCTCGAAGCGCACCTCGCCCCCCGTCACGGAGAGGGCGGGAGCGCCGGGCGCATCCTCGATCTCCGGGTGCCGCCCGAGGATGTGGAACATGTCGTCGATGTCGATGAGGGCCTGCTTGATCTCCCGGTAGATCATGCCCATGAAATTCAGCGGCATGTAGAGCTGGATCAGCATCGCATTCACGAGCACGAAGCTGCCGATCGACACCCGCCCTGCGATCACATCTCGCGCCGCCAGCAGCATCACGACCGCCATGCCGGTCGAGAAGATGATCGCCTGGCCGCTGTTGAGCAAGGTGAGCGAGGTGTAGGTCTGGACCGAGGCGCGCTCGTAGCGGGCCATGGAGCGGTCGTAGCGCTCCGCCTCGCGGCGCTCGGCGCCGAAATATTTCACGGTCTCGAAATTGAGGAGCGAATCGACGGCGCGGATATTGGCGTCGGTATCCGATTCGTTCATCTGCCGGCGGATCGAGATGCGCCATTCGGTCGCCCGGTAGGTGAAGGCGAGATAGGCGCCGACCATCGCGACGACGGCCGCCGAATAAAGCCAGTCGAACTGATAGCCGAGAATCGCGATCACGAGCACGAACTCGACGATCGTCGGCACGAGCTGGAGCACGAAGAGGCGGGACAATTCCTCGATGCCGTTGCGGCCCCGCTCCAGGATGCGGGTCAGGCCGCCTGTCTTGCGCTCGAGATGGAAGCGCAGCGAGAGGGCGTGCATGTGCTCGAAGGTCTGCTGCGCGAGGCGCCGGACGGCGTTCATCGCCACTTTCGCGAAGACACCGTCGCGCGCCTGGGTGAGGAGCGCCATCAGCGCTCGCGAGAGGCCGTAGGCCATCGTCAGGAGGGCCGGCATGCCGAGCAGGAACGCGCTTTCGCCCGCCGAGGGCGTTTTCCCCTCCGCCGCCGCGACGAGCGCGTCGGTGGCCCATTTGAAGGTGAAGGGCACGAGCATCGTCACGCCCTTGGCCATGAGGAGCAGGCCGAAGGCGAGGAAGACGCGGATCTGCAGGTCGCGCCGCGCGTGGGGCCACAGGAAAGGCCAGAGCTTCAGCAGCGTGCCGACGAGGCCCGGCCCCGCGGTCGAGCGCTTCGAGGAATCGGTCATGGGATGAAATGTCCGGCGAGGCGCCCGGTCAGCGGGCGTCGCCTTCGCGATTGTCTGCGGGCAGAACGAAAACCTGGCCCGGATAGATCAGGTTGGGATCGCGAATCTGCTTCGCATTGGCGCCGTAGATTACGGTATAGCGCGGGCCCTCGCCATAAGCGCGCTTGGAGATCGCCCAGAGGCTGTCGCCCCGGGACACGAGCGCCGTATTGATCTTGGGCACGAGCACGGCGGCACCCGGCCCGGACGTGCCGGCCGCCGGGGGCGGCGATCCGGCGCGTGCGGGATTGCCCGTCCCCTCCCCCGCTGCCGAGGCGAGCCGCCCCGAGGGGGGCTCGGTTGCCGGGCCGCCTGCCGCCGGCGCTTCGTCCGCGGCGGTGGCGCCCGCCACCTGCTGGGGCATTTCGAAGGGAACCTCCGCCCGCGAGCGGACCTGCCCGGAGACGGGATCGATATCGTCGAGCCGCACCTTGTAGGAGCCCGGCTGCATGCCGCGCTCGATCGAGAACGAGACCCGCCCGTCCTGCCCCGCCGAGGCGGGGGCGATGAAAGTGTCGTTGAGATAGAGCCGCACCACCGCAGCGGGAGCCGCGCTGCCTGCCACGAGGAGCCGGCCGGCTCCTTCCGTTTCCACGCTGACGATCTGCACTGTCCGGCGCTGCTTCGCGGGGGGAGCGCTCTCCGCCTCCGGCTTCGCGCCCTCGCCCGCCGCCGTTCCCTCGGCGCCCGGCTTGCCGGAATCCGGGGAGGGCTTGGCGCTTGCCACGCTCGTCGGGACGTCCGGGCGCGAGAGCACCACGGCGGGCTGCCCCGGAGCCGTGATGGTGACGAGCGGTGGGTCCTTCCGGTTCGCCGCCACCACGACGGTGACGCTTTGCGGCGAGCGTATCCTGCTCCCGTCGCCATTGGTCACCTGGAGCGTCAACTCGTGAGTGCCGGGCGGCAGCGGATCGGGCACCAGCGCGAAAAGTCCCGAAGGATCGGCCACGACGCGAGACTGGCGCGCGCCGTCCAGAAGCAGCTCGACGCTGGCGCCCGGCGCCGCGCGGCCCGCCACGACGATTTCGCCCGTGGGCTCCACGCGAACGACGTCGAAAGCGGGGGCGACCGGGGCGGCGGGAACGGCCGAGGCGGCGGAAGACGGAGCGCCCGGCTGCGGGGATTCAGGCGGAGCGGCAGCCGCGCCGGCCGTTTGCGGGGCGGCGGGCGGCGGGGGCTTGCCCTCTTCCTGCGCCGGCGCGGCCCGCGCGGGCTTCGCCTCGGGAGCGCCGCCCGCCGCTTCCTTCTTCGGGGGATCGGATTTCACGGGTTCGGCCACGGCGACCTGCGGTGGGGTCGCGGGCGGACGCGTCATATGCTGGTAGCCGAACCATCCGAGGGTTGCGGCAAAGGCCCCGACCGCCAAAATGGGAATCGCAAAGGGTCCGATTGCGCTCATCGCTTGAACTATGTGGGTGCCGACGGTCCAATTGGAAACAGGTCTTGCGGTGTACGAAGGAAGAATGACAACAACAAGGACGGACCCATGCGTGAAAATATCCCGGCCGCCAAGGGCGGCGGGCGGCAGGTGGCGGAGCAGAAGCCGAGAATCCGCCATGTCTGCATCTATTGCGGCTCCAGTTCCGGGGCGGACCCGGTTTTCGAGGAAGCCGCGACGGAACTCGGCCGCCGGCTGGCGCAGGCCGGCATCTCTCTCGTCTATGGCGGCGGCGATGTCGGATTGATGGGCGCGGTGGCCCGCGCCGTCCTTGGCGCCGGCGGGCACGTCACCGGAATCATTCCCGATTTCCTGCGCCGGCGCGAGAACATGATCGAGGAGGCGCAGGAACTCGTCGTCGTGCGGGACATGCATACACGCAAGCGGATGATGTTCGACCGCGCCGACGCCTTCGTGGCCTTGCCGGGAGGGATCGGCACGCTGGAGGAACTGGTCGAGCAGATGACCTGGTCGCAGCTCGGCCGGCACAGGAAGCCGATCCTGCTCCTCGACGTGCGCGGCTTCTGGCGCCCTCTCGTGACGCTGCTCGATCACATGCGGGCCGAGGGCTTCATCAGGCCGGGGCTCGACCTGACCTATCTCGTCACGGATCGGGTCGAGAAGGTGCTGCCCATGCTGGACCACGCCTTCACGCAGCCGCCGACGGAGGAGGAGGAGGCGCTGATCCAGGAGCGGTTCTAGCGGTTCTGCGCCGCAGTCCCGCAGGATCGGCTGGACATCGCGAACCGCTTCTGGTGTGTCGCAGCATCAGCGAGATCGCCCGCCCGGGCCGGACTTCAGCGAGACGCTCATGAAACTGACCCTCCTGGCCACGACCGTCCTCGCGCTGAGCCTCGCAGGCCCGGCTTTCGCCCAGCGCTCTCTGTTCGATCAGCCCGTGCAGAACCCGGCCGAGGCTCCGGCGCCCGCAGCGCCGGCCGCCCCCGCGGCCCCACCACCGGCCCCGCCCGCCGCGGCGGCTCCCGCAGCCGCCCCGGCCCAGGCCGAGGAACCGGCCGAGGCGCCGAAACCGCGCAAGGCGAAGCCCAAGAAGCCGAAAGGGCCGGTCCCGGCCCGCTCGCTCACCGTGGTCAACGAAAGCTCGGCCACGCTCGTCGGCCTCGAAGTGTCGCAGGACGGCCGGGGCGCGAAGCTCAAGAAGCCCCTGCCGACAGGCAAGAAGACGCGCCTGTCCCTTCCCGCCTTCAAGACCTGCGAGGTCAGTGTCGTCTCGACCTTCGAGGGCCAGGCCGCGAACCAGCCGAGCACGGTCGATATCTGCAAGGAGAAGGTGCTGAACTTCAAGAACTAGCGACGGTCATGCCGGGCGGGCGGCGGCACCGTTTCGAGGTGCTCTATACCGAGTCGATGCTGCGCGACGCGGTCCGCGCCTATGTCTTCCGGCGTTTCGTCGTCGAGCAGAAGCGCCTTTGGCTGCTCTGCGGTCTCATGATCGTGCTGGCGTTCTATTTCGCCTGGAAGGGCCAGCCACCCTGGACGATCGCGCTGGCGGCGAGCGGCGCGATCATGGCCCCGGCCATCGCCGCGCTCGGATGGTGGGTCCACCTGTCCAACACGCTCGAAGCCCTCCGGCGCATGCCGGCTCCCCGCGCCTCGATCGGATTTCGCGACGATGCGATGGAGCTGTCTTCGGAGGCCGGGAAGGGTGAGCTGCCCTGGTCGAGCCTGACCGAGATCTGGGAGCGCCCCGGATACTGGATGTTCTTCACCGGCAGGAATCGTTTCAACGTCCTGCCCATGGCGAACGTGCCGGAGGAGGCGCGCGCCTGGTTCCGGGGCAGGAACCGGGCGATTCTCAAGAAGGCGTGACGCCGGCCCGAGGCGCGCCTCAGCTCATCTGAACGTCGACAACTCCGGGAACCGCGCGGAGCGCGCCCGCGATCTGGGGCGAGGCGGGATAGCGGCCGGGGAGCTTCACCTCGACCTCCCGCGCGCCGCCGTCCAGGATCAGGATCAGCGATACCTCGCCCTCCCCCCGCGCCGGCCCGGCCTGTCCCCTGAGCCGCTGCTGCACGCTGACGATCGGGCCCGTGTCGCGCAGGAAGACGCGCATGTCGTTGCGATGCTTGCCGAGCGCATCCTCCAGCGGCTCGGCGGTCTGGATGCGGGCGCGGACTTCCTCGCCCTCCACGCTCGCCTGGATGGTGAGGAGAAGGTCCCGTCCGGGCTCCAGAAGCTCGCGGTAGAGGCCGAGGCCCTCGGAGAAGACGATGGCCTCGTAATGCCCCGTCTGGTCGGACAGGTTCACGATGCCCATCTTGGACCCGCTCTTGGTGCGGCGCTCCTGCCGGTCGAGCACGCTCGCGGCGACGCGGCCGACCGCGCCGTTCGCGGCGCGGGCCGCCCGGCAGAAATCGGTCCAGCTCTGCACGCGGAGCTTCTTGAGCAGCTCGCCGTATTCGTCGAGCGGATGGCCCGACAGGAAGAAGCCGACCGCCTCGTATTCCCGCCTCAGGCGGTCGGCGGCGAGCCATGGCTCGTAGGGCGGGATGCGGAAAGTCGCCGCGCCGTCCGCCATGCCCCCGAACATGTCGATGGCGCCGACGAGCTTCGTCTCCAGCGTATGCTGGGCGAGCGCCATCATGCCGTCGAGGGCGGCGGTCGCGCGGGCACGGTCCGGCTCGATCTCGTCGAGGGCCCCCGCCGCGATCAGGCTCTCGAGCGTGCGCCGGTTGAGAAGGCGCGGATTGATGCGCTCGGCGAGGTCGGCGAGGCTCGCGAAGGGCTGATTGCCCCGCGCCTCGACGAGCGATTCCACCGCCGCCCGCCCGACGCCCTTCACGGCGGCGAGCGCGTAGCGGATGGCGCCCAGGCCCCCATCCTCCTCGACCTCGAAGACGACGCCCGATTTGTTGATCGAGGGCGGTTCGACGCGGATGCCGAGGCGCTGCGCCTCGCGGCGGAATTCGGCCAGCTTGTCGGTATTGTCGAGGGCCATGGTCATGCACGCAGCCAGGAACTCGACCGCATAATTCGCCTTCAGATAGGCCGTCTGGTAGGCGACCAGCGCATAGGCCGCCGCGTGGCTCTTGTTGAAGCCGTAATCGGCGAATTTGGCGAGAAGGTCGAAGATCGTGTCGGCGCTCTCCTCCGGGAGGCCGCGCTCGGTCGCCCCCTTCACGAAGCGCGAGCGCTGGGCGTCCATCTCCGCCTTGATCTTCTTGCCCATGGCCCGGCGCAGGAGGTCGGCGTCGCCCAGCGAATAGCCGGCGAGGAGCTTGGCCACCTCCATCACCTGCTCCTGGTAGACGATGATGCCGAAGGTCTCCTTCAGGATCGGCGCGAGCTTGGGATGGGGATACCAATTGGCCTCGGGCTCAGGGTCGCGCCCGAGCTTGCGCGCGCAATAGACCGGGATATTGGCCATCGGGCCCGGCCGGTAGAGGGCGACGAGGGCGATGAGGTCCTCGAAGCGGTCCGCCTGCATCTCGACGAGCGCCTTGCGCATGCCCGCCGATTCCACCTGGAACACCCCGACCGTCTCGCCGCGGCCCAGGGTCTCGTAGGTCTTCGGATCGTCGAGGGGCAGGGAGGCGAGGTCGACGGCCCCTCCCCGGTTGCGGATCAGCTCGACGGCGCGTTTGAGGATCGTGAGGGTCGTCAGGCCCAGGAAGTCGAATTTCACGAGCCCGGCCGGCTCGACCCATTTCATGTTGTACTGGGTGACCCGCATGCCTGTCTTCGGATCGCGATAGATCGGCACGAGGTCCTGGAGCGGGCGGTCGCCGATCACGATGCCGGCGGCGTGGGTCGAGGCGTGCCGGTGAAGCCCCTCCAGCTTCCTGGCGATCTCCAGCATCCGCCCGACGATGGGCTCCTCCTCGGCCGCGGCCTTGAGCTTCGGCTCGCCCTCGATCGCCTGCTGGAGCGTGACGGGGTTGGCGGGATTGTTCGGGACGAGCTTGGTCAGCTTGTCCACCTGCCCGTAGGGCATTTCCAGCACCCGCCCGACATCGCGCATGACGCCGCGGGCGAGAAGCGTGCCGAAGGTGATGATCTGCCCGACCTGCGCCTCGCCGTAGCGGTCCTGCACGTATCGGATGACGCGCTCGCGCCCGTCGACGCAGAAATCGATGTCGAAATCCGGCATCGAGACGCGCTCGGGATTGAGGAAGCGCTCAAAGAGGAGGCCGAAGCGCAGGGGGTCGAGATCGGTGATGGTCAGCGCATAGGCGACGAGCGAGCCCGCGCCAGAGCCGCGGCCCGGTCCGACCGGGATGTCGTGCTCCTTGGACCACTTGATGAAGTCCGCGACGATCAGGAAGTAGCCCGGGAACTTCATCCGGGTGATGACGTCGATCTCGTAGTCGAGCTGCTTGCGATAGGCTTCGGCATCGAGCCCCGGCGCGGGGCCGTGGGCGGCAAGCCGCGCCTCCAGCCCCTCCCGCGCTTGCCGGGCCAGTTCCGCCGCCTCGTCCATCGCGGCGTCTGCGCGTCCCGTTCCGAACGAGGGCAGGATGGGCTTGCGCGTCCGCACGCGGAACGCGCACCGCATCGCAATCTCGACCGAAGAGGCGAGCGCATCCGGCAGGTCCTTGAACAGGGCCTGCATCTCGGCGCGGGTCTTGAAGCGATGCTCGGGCGTCAGGCGGCGGCGGTCGTCGTCCGAGACGAGCCGGCCGGCGGCCAGCGCGAGGAGCGCGTCATGGGCCTCGTGATCGTCGGCCTTGGCGAAGAAGGGCTCGTTGGTCGCGACGATGGGCAGGCCGCGCCGGTCGGCGAGCGCGATCAGCTCGCCCTCGACCATGCGCTGTCCTTCGAGGCCGTGGCGCTGGATCTCGACATAGAGGCGGTCGCCGAAGGCATCCGCGAGCTGGTCGAGGCGGCGCGCGGCGACGGCGCCGCGGCCTCCGTCGCGCAGGGCGCTGTCGAGAGGCCCCGACAGGCCGCCGGTCAGGGCGATGAGGCCATCCGCATGTTCTGCCAGGATCGCAGCCGCCACCCGCGGCGGATCGCCCAGGGGGACGTCGAAATAGGCGCGGCTCGCGAGCCGCATGAGATTGAGATAGCCCTCCTCCTTCGTCGCGAGGAGGACGATGTCGGATGCCTTCGGCAGGGCCGCGCGGCTGTTCGGCTCGGCCTCCTCGAAGCAGACGGAAAGCTGGATGCCGGCGATCGGCTGGATCCCCTTGCCGGCGAGCTTCTCGGAGAATTCGAGCGCGCCGAACAGGTTGTTGGTGTCGGTGAGGGCGAGGGCGGGCTGCGCATCGGCCTCGGCGAGCTTCAGGAGGTCGGCGATCTTCAGCGCCCCCTCGAGCAGGGAATAGGACGAGTGCACGTGAAGGTGCACGAAGCCGAGATCGGTCAGGATGGCCACGGGCGGTCAGCGTTCGGTCGATGATGTCCGAGCTTCGCGCGGCCGGGCCGCGCTGTCGATTCCCCCGGTGCCGGAATCTGTGGACCCAACGGCCCGCCGATCTGATATGAGCGCGTCAACCCTCTGCGAGGATCGGCAACCCCAGCATGACATGGTGACGACGAGCGGCCCGTTCCTTCCGACCGTGCAGGTGCTGCGGGCGATCGCCGCGCTGATGGTCCTCCTGTACCATGTCGAATCCGGGATCACGGCCTGGTTCGCGCCGTCAGGTCCCCTGCCGGCCTTCGGGATCGGCGCGAGCGGCGTCGATCTCTTCTTCCTCATCTCGGGCTTCATCATGGTCCTGACCTCGCGGCGCCTCTCGGCGCGCGCGTTCATGGTCAGGCGCCTGATCCGGATCGTGCCGCTCTATTGGCTCTCGACGCTGATCTTCCTCGCCGCCGCCCTGGTGCTTCCCCAGCGCGAGGGGCAGGACCATTCGCTCGGAGCGCTGGTCACCTCGCTGCTCTTCATTCCCCATGCGCGGCCGGACGGCGCCATCCAGCCGCTGAACCCGGTCGGCTGGACGCTGAACTACGAGATGCTCTTCTACGTCGTCTTCGCGCTTGCGCTGCATGTCGCGCGGGAGCGGCTGGCGAGCGCGGTCGGCCTCGTGCTCGGGGCGGCGGTCGTCCTCGGCGGGGTGTTCCGGCCCGAGGCGACCGTCCTGCGGTTCTGGTCCGATCCCATCATCCTGGAATTCCTCGCCGGCATGGCGCTGGGGCGCCTCTATCTCTCGGGCCTGCGGCTCCGGGCGCTGCCGGCTGTCGCCCTCGCCTTGGCCGGCATCCTCGCCTATCTCCTCGTCGCCCGGATGCCCGAGCCGCAGGAATGGTCTCGCGTCGCGCTATGGGGCGGCCCGGCGCTGCTGCTGCTCGCGGCCGCCGCCCTCGGCCCGGCGCCCAAGGCGCCGCCTTTCGTCCTCCTCCTCGGGGACGCGTCCTATTCCCTCTACCTGCTGCACCTGCCCGTTCTCCTGGTCTTCAAGCAGATCGGCGGGCGCCTTCCCCTGCCCTGGCAGGCGCCGGCCACCTCCTGGCTCGCCGCGGGCATCGTCGTCGCCATCTCGGTCGCAGTCGCGGTCTTCTGCTATGTCGCGTTCGAGCGTCCGCTCACGCGCCGGCTGCGGCGGCGCCTCGACGCCACCGATCGGCAGAGACTCGCGCCCGCGCCGGCCCGGGCCTCGTGACCGGCCCATGACCGACGATCTCCCTCGTCAGCGCCCGCCGGGGCGGGCCGCCATCCTGCCGGGCATCCAGGTCCTGCGGGCCGTCGCCGCGCTGATGGTGGTGCTTCACCATGCGGAATTGAGCGTTCTGCTCGGCTTCGGCTTCGCAAGCCCGCCGATGCTGCTCGGCGGATCGGCCGGCGTCGATATCTTCTTCGTGATTTCCGGCTTCATCATGCTGGTCTCCTCGCGCCGCCTCTTCGCCGCGCCGGGAGGCAGCGCGACCTTCCTGAAGCGGCGACTGATCCGCATCGTGCCGCTCTACTGGGCCGTGACCAGCATCTATGTTGCCGCCTTCCTCTTCGCGCCGGCCGCGCTCGGACGGCCCGTCTCGGGCGGAACCGTCCTCGCCTCCTACCTCTTCTGGCCCCGTCTCGGGCTCGACGGCACCTTCCACCCCATCCTGGTGGTCGGCTGGACGCTGAACTACGAGATGTTCTTCTACGCGCTCTTCACGATGGCCGTCGCGTTGCCGCAAAGGTCGGCCGTCCTCCTCGTCACCGGGGCCCTCGCCGCGACGGTCGGCCTCGCGACCGCCCTCGGCGCTTCCCTCCCTCCCCTCGCCTTCTGGGGCGAGCCGCTCGTGCTCGAATTCGCCGCCGGAATCGCGCTCGGGATCGCCTATGAGCGGGGCGCCTTCGTGCCCCGTCCGGCGGCGGGGCTGGTGGTCACGATCGCTCTTGCGCTCTTCGCCTGGCGGATGGGAGATCCGATCCTGGAAGGCTGGCCGCGGCTCGCCGGCTACGGGCTGCCCGCCCTGCTCCTCGTCGGCGCCGTGGCGCTGGCGCGCCCGGCACAGGGAGCAGGCCGCTTGCCGGCATCACTCGTCTTCCTGGGCGACGCCTCCTATTCGCTCTATCTGGTCCACCTTCCCGCGCTGACGGCCCTGCGCCTCCTCGCCGGCCGGCTCGGCCTCGCGCCGGTCTCGGCGGCGGGGGCAGTCGCCTTCATGGCCGCAAGCGTCGCGGCGGCGATCGTAGCCGCCATCCTGAGCTATCTGGCCTTTGAGAGGCCGGTGACGCGCCTCCTGCGTGAAAGAATCGAGAAGCGGCCCGCTGGCGCGCCGCGCGCCGCGCCGACCTGACGCCCCCTCAGGGCGCCTCGACCACCCGGCCCTCGCTCAGCGTCACGCGGCGGTCCATGCGCGAGGCGAGATCGAGGTTATGGGTCGCGATGAGCGCCGCCACCCCCGAGGCCCGCACGAGGGAGATCAGCGTCTGGAAGACATGCGAGGAGGTGTGCGGGTCGAGATTGCCCGTCGGCTCGTCGGCGAGCAGGATGCGGGGGGCGTTCGCCACCGCGCGCGCGATCGCGACGCGCTGCTGTTCGCCGCCCGACAGCTCGGCGGGCCGATGGGCGAGGCGCTGGCCGAGCCCCAGGAAGGAGAGCAGCTCGGCAGCCCGCCGCGAAGCTTCCCTCTGCGGCAGGCCCCGGATGATCTGCGGCAGGACCACGTTCTCCTGCGCCGAGAATTCCGGCAGGAGATGATGCGACTGGTAGACGAAGCCGATCTCCTCGCGCCGCATGCGGGTGCGCTCGCTGTCGCGCAGGCCGTTGGTCGAATGGCCGCCGACGAGCACGTCGCCGCCATCGGGCTGCTCGAGGAGCCCCGCAACGTGCAGGAGCGTCGACTTTCCCGTCCCGGAGGGGGCGACCAGCGCCACCATCTCGCCCGGCCGCAGGTCGAGCGAGGCGCCCGTGAGGATCGCGAGGCTGCTCTTGCCCTCGCGATAGCGCCGCTCGATGCCGACGAGCCGCAGGGCAGGCACGCCTGAGGAGGTCCCGCTCGCCATGAGCTATCCGTAGCGAAGGGCCTGGACGGGATCGAGCCGCGCCGCCCGCCATGCCGGAAAGAGGGGGGCGAGGAGCGAGAGCGTGATCGCCATCGCGACCACCTGCATCACCTCGCTCGAATTCAGCTCGGCCGGGATCTCGGAGAGGAACCGCACCGTCGGGTCCCAGGCGCCAGGGAACAGCGTGCGCTGGATCGCCTGGATGTTGTTCGTGATCAGCACGCCGAGAAGGACGCCGGCCAGGGTTCCGATGATGCCGATCGCGGCCCCGGTGATCTCGAAGATGCGCATGATGGCGCCGCGCGTCGCGCCCATCGTGCGCAGGATGGCGATGTCGGACGACTTGTCCTTCACCAGCATGTGGAGGCCCGAGACGATGTTCAGCGCCGCGACCAGCACGATGAGGGTCAGGATGAGGAACATCACGTTCCGCTCGACCTCCAGGGCCGAGAAGAAGCTCTTGTTCCGCTGGCGCCAGTCCTGCATCAGGACCGGCCGCTCGGCCGCCTGCTCCAGCGAGGAGCGTGCATCCTCCACCTTGTCGGCGTCGTCGAGATAGACCTCGATGACGTTCACGTCGCCGTTGCGGTTGAAGAAGGCCTGCGCCTCGCCGATCGGCAGAAAGACGAAGGTCGAGTCGAATTCCGACATCCCGATCTCGAAGATCGCCGTGACCGGATAGCCCTTCACCCGCGGGGTCATCCCGAAGGGCGTCTGCGCGCCGCGGGGCGAGATGAGCGTCACCGTGTCGCCGACCGACACGCCGAGCGTCTCGGCGACCCGCCGGCCGAGGGCGATGCCGCCCGATTCCTCGAATTTCTCGATCGAGCCCTGCTTGACGTTGCCGGCGACGCCGGGGATTCGCAGGATGTCCTCGTCCCGCACGCCGCGCACCAGGACGCCTGTCCCGCCCCCCGGCGCGGAGGCGAAGGCCTGTCCCTCGACGAGCGGGATCGCGTATTTGATGCCGTAGACCTTGGACAACCGGTCGGCCACATCGGCGTAATCGGTGAAGGGCGTGTCGGTCGCCAGCACGAAGATGTGGCCGTTGATGCCGACGATCTTGTCGAGCAGTTCCTTGCGGAAGCCGTTCATCACGCTCAGCACGATGATCAGCGTCGCGACGCCCAGCATGATGCCGATGAAGGAGAACAACGCGATCACCGACACGAATCCTTCGCGCCGGCGCGTGCGCAGGTAGCGGCTCGCGAGCAGCCACTCGAAGGGAGCGAAGGGGAAGGTTCCCCGGGGCGCCTCGGCGCTTCCCTCCCGCGCCGCGCCGCTATCGGCGAGCCGGCTCATATGGCTTCGGCGCGCCCGGCGGCAATCCAGGCGGCGACGGCGGTGAGCGGCACCGTCTCGCGCTCTCCCGTCATGCGGCGCTTCAGCTCGACATTGCCTTCGGCGAGGCTCTTCGGCCCGACGATCACCTGCCAGGGAATGCCGAGAAGATCGGCGGCGGCGAATTTCGCACCCGGCCGCTCGTCGCGATCGTCGTAGAGGACCGCCCGGCCCGCGCCTTCCAGTTCCGCATACAGGCTTTCGCAGGCGGCGTCCGTCGCGGAATCGCCGGTGCGCAGGTTCAGGATCACCGCGTCGAAGGGCGCGACGCTGTCCGGCCACTTGATGCCCGCCTCGTCATGCGACGCCTCGATGATGGCCGCCACCAGCCGGCTCGGCCCGATCCCGTAGGAGCCCATCTGGACCTCGTGCTCCTTGCCGTCCGGCCCCGTGACCGTCGCACCCATGGGAGCCGAATATTTGGTGCCGAAGTAGAAAATATGGCCGACCTCGATGCCGCGCGCCGCGAGCCTTTTGTCCTGCGGCAGGGCCGCGAAGGCGGCCTCGTCGTGCATCTCCTTCTCGGCCGCGTAGAGCGACGTCCAGTGCTCCACGGTCGCCTGCAATCCAGCGGCATCCTGGAAATCGGTCTCCGCCGGCGGGATGTCGAAATCGAGATAGTCGCGGTGGCAGAAGACCTCGCTCTCGCCGGTCTCGGCGAGGATGATGAATTCGTGGCTGAGATCGCCGCCGATCGGCCCCGTATCCGCCCGCATCGGGATCGCCTTGACGCCCATTCGCGCGAAGGTGCGCAGATAGGCGACGAACATGCGGTGATAGGCGGTGCGCGCGCCCGCCTCGTCAATGTCGAAGGAATAGGCGTCCTTCATCAGGAACTCGCGCCCGCGCATGACGCCGAAGCGCGGCCTGACCTCGTCCCGGAACTTCCACTGGATGTGGTAGAGGTTGAGCGGCAGGTCGCGATAGGACTTCACGTAGGTGCGGAAGATGTCGGTGACCATCTCCTCGTTGGTCGGCCCGTAGAGCATCTCGCGCTCGTGGCGGTCGGTGATGCGCAGCATCTCCTTGCCGTAGGCATCG
>NZ_DAOLAJ010000081.1:0-16802 GCF_035325185.1 Enterovirga sp.
GAGGTCGTCATCGTGGGGGCCGGGCCGGGCGATCCCGAGCTTCTGACGCTGAAGGCGATGCGCGAATTGCAGGCGGCGGACGTCATCGTCCACGACCGCCTCGTCACGCCCGCGATCCTGGAACTCGGGCGCCGCGAGGCGCGCCGCGTCCATGTCGGCAAGGAGGGGCACGGCGCCGCCTGCCGGCAGGAGGACATCTCCTCACTCCTCGTGGACCTCGCCTTGGCGGGAGAGCGTGTGGTGCGGCTGAAAGGCGGTGATCCCGCCATTTTCGGCCGCACCGGCGAGGAGGTCGCGGCCTGCCGCGAGGCCGGCGTGCCGGTGCGGATCGTTCCGGGAATCACGACCGCCAGCGCCGCCGCCGCGGCTCTTGGCGGCTCGCTGACCCACCGCGACCATGCGCGCCGGGTCGAGTTCGTGACCGGGCACGACCGCACTGGCCGCCTGCCGCAGGATCTCGACTTCGCCGCCCTGGCCGATCCGCGCACGACCCTCGTCGTCTACATGGCGCGGCGGACTGCCGCCGAACTGGCGCAGCGGCTGCTGCGGGAGGGGCGCGCGCCCGCGACGCCCGCGGAGGCGATGACGGACGTGTCGCGCCCGGACGCGGCGGTCGCCCCCATGACGCTGGGCGACCTCGCCCGCTCCGGCATTCCGCTGCCCGAGGGGCGGCCGGTGATCGTGCTGATCGGGGAGGCCCTGGGCGCCTGCGCCGCTTTCGAAGCGGCGGCCGCGACTCACGCGGCGGATTACTGAAGCCCGCTCGCGGCAGGCGCCGCTCAGCCGACCAGGGTCTTCAGCCAGGCCATCACGTAGCCGGCCGGGGCGCCGAGCGAAATCTGGTCGTGGAAAGCGACACGCGCGCCGAGCAGCGCGACGATGACCATCCAGAACGCGATGGAAGCAGACTTGAAGGTCATTCGAGAAGCAACCGATGCCGCCGATGTTTCAAGCTAGATAGCATTCCCTCTCAATGAGGGAATAGCCATCCGGCATAAAGACGATGATTTGCAATATCATCTTATTCAAGCGGAACGGAGTAATACCAATTTCTATCTTCAGCGGCGCAGAGAGAAATTCATTCTCTTTGCGCCGCCCCCGGCTCCGATCCCGAGCGCTTCAGCCGCTCACGATCCGCAAGCGGGCGGGCTTTGCGCCCCCGGATTCCGTCCCCTCCGCCGGGGACGGGAGAGCGGGAGGCCCCTCGGCCGGCCGGTAATCGGCCACGAGCGCCTGGAGCGCCGCCACCACCGCCGGCCCGTCATGCGCCTCGACCGCCGCCCGGAGCCGGCCGAGCCGCTCCTCCAGCGCCGCCGGATCGACCTCGCGCGAGGCGGCCGAGCGCACGCCGGGCACGGCCGTCGGATGCAGCTCCTCGCCGGCGCTCTCCAGGGCCTCGCGCAGGCGCTCGCCCGGACGCAGGCCCGTGAAGACGATCTCGATATCGATCTCGGGCTCGAGCCCCGCCAGCCGGATCATGCGGCGCGCGAGATCGACGATCCTGACAGGCTGGCCCATGTCCAGGACGTAGACGGGCGAGACCTCGGAGGAGCGCGCGCCCTCGGCGGAGGCCATCAGCACCAGCGTCACCGCCTCGCTGATGGTCATGAAATAGCGCTCCACATCGGGATGGGTGACCGTGATCGGGCCGCCGGCCTGAAGCTGCTCGGTGAAGAGCGGGATCACCGAGCCCGAGGAGCCGAGGACATTGCCGAAGCGCACGCTGAGGAAGCGGGTCGGCTCGCCGGCCGCGCGGCCGGCCACGGTGGCCGCCCCGGCCAGGGTGGCCGCCCCGGCCCGGTCCGCCGCCGCGAAGACGAGTTCTCCCGCGCGCTTGGTCGCGCCCAGCACCGAGACCGGATCGACCGCCTTGTCGGTCGAGATGAAGACGGCGCAGACCGCCCCGACCTCGCGCGCGAGGCGCGCCACCTCGCGGGTTCCGAGCGTGTTCGTGGCCGCGGCCGCGACCGGATGCGTCTCGACGAGATCGACATGCTTGAGAGCCGCCGCGTGGAAGACCAGTTCCGGGCGGAACTCCTCGAAAATGCCAGCGAGGTCGCGCGCGTCGCAGACGCTGCCGAGGTGCTGGCGGATCTCGGCCGAGGGATCGCGGGCGCGAAGCTCCTTGGCGATCGACCAGAGCGCCAGCTCCGAATGGTCGAGCAGGACCATGGCCTTCGGCCCCATGTCGAGGATCTGGCGGCACAGCTCCGAGCCGATGGAGCCGCCGGCGCCCGTGACCAGCACGCGCCGCCCCCCGGCCAGCGCCCGGACGGCGGAGAGATCCGCCTCGCGCGCGGAGCGGCCGAGAAGATCGTCGATGGCGACGGGGGCGAGCTTCACCGCGGCCTCGCCCTCGCCGATCTGCGTCATCGCCTCCGAGACGCGCACCGTCGCGAGGCCCAGGCGGCGGGCCGAGGCGACGAGGGCATCGAC
Source organism: Enterovirga sp. (assembly GCF_035325185.1). GTDB lineage: Bacteria > Pseudomonadota > Alphaproteobacteria > Rhizobiales > Beijerinckiaceae > Enterovirga. Next base: position 2,437 of record NZ_DAOLAJ010000081.1, read on the forward strand.
ACCCTCGCTCTCCAGCACCTCGCGCGTCAGCACGAGGCGGCGCGGCTTGCGCCCGCGCTCGTCGAGACGGCGAAGCGTCTCCTCCAGATCCCCGAAGCCGCCGATGATGGGCACGCCGTGGATGGTGTCGCCGAGATGGCGCTCCTTCGGGGAGAGGAGCCCCACGGGATCGAGCGAGCTGATCTCGTCCCGGCGCAGGCGCCGGACGAGTTGCTCGGCCTGGTCGCCCACGCCCGCGATGAGGACGGGCATGCGGTAGGCGCCCTTGAAGGCGCGCCGGTCGCGCCGGCGGTTGCGATGCGCCCGGTAGAGGACGCGCGGCCCCGCCAGGAGCGCCACCTGCACCAGCCAATAGATGACGGGCACCGTCCGCGGAACGATCACGGCGCCGCGCGCGACGAAATCCGCCAGCGCCAGGAAGATCGCCGGAACGGTCACCGCGAGGGCGATCCGCGTGAGGTCGAGCGTCGAGACGTAGCGCCACGGCAGGCGCTGGAGGCCGGCGAACCAATAAGCCAGGGCCGCGAGGGGGATCGTGAGCGCGCAAACCACGGCGATGCGGTCGAGGCGCGCCAGGAACTCCACCTGCCCCCAGCGGAGGAAAAAGCTCACCAGCAGCGCCACGGCGGTCATCACGACGTCGTGCGCGACGATGATGATCTGACGACGGGTCAAAACGGGTCCCTGAAGGCGGCGCAGGCGCGCCGGTCGCCCTTCCCTATCACAATGGCGGGACGGGCACAGTCACCGCGCCCGCATGGGACTCCCGCATGAAGCCGGGCATGCGTCACGATCCAACCGCGGCGAGCACGGCGCGGGTCTCGACCTCGTCGTCCCAGCCATAGGCGGCGCGGAACCGCGACGAATCGACTTCGAGATCGCCGAAGAGCCGTCGCGCATGGCCGCCGAAACCGGCGAGCGAGGCGGCGAGGCGCATCGGGCCGAGGGGCACGGGCAGCAGACCCGGACGGCGCCCCATTCCCTGCCGCAGGGCCGCGACGATCTCTCCCGTCGAGAGGGGCGTCCTGTCGCCCAGCAGGTAGGTTCCCGGCCGCGGCCCCGCGAGGATCGCCTCGATCGCCGAGGCGAGATTGTCGAGCGAGAGCAGGGTGCGCCGGTTGCGCACCGCCCCGAAGGGCAAGGGGAACGGCAGGGCCGCGAGGCGCGCGAGGCTGCGCAGATTGCCGCCGACGCCCGCCCCCGCGATCAGCGGCGGGCGCAGGACGACCAGGGGCGGTCCCGCCGCGGCCAGGAGAGAAGTCTCCGCGGCGAGCTTGGAGCGGCCGTAGGGCGTCTCGGGCCGGGGCGGCGAGGTCTCGTCGAAAGGCCGCCCCGAAGGGCTCTCGCTCCCAAGGACCGTAATGCTGCTGACGAACACGAAGAGGCCGATCCCGGCTTCCGCCGACTGCTCGTAGAGACGAAGGGAGCCGAGATGGTTGATGCGGTCGAACAGCGCCGCTTCGGCCTCGGCCCGCTCGGGCGCAACATGGACATGGGCGGCGAGGTGGATGACGGTGCCGGCCTCCGCCAGAGCCTCACGCCAATCGGTATCCGGCCCGATTTCGCCGACCCTCACGATCCGGGCGCCGGCCGGCACCTCCCCTTGCCACGCGCTCCGGGTCGCGAGCGTCAGCTCGTGCCCCGCGCGGGCCAGCCGCGCGACGATGCGGCGGCCGACGAATCCCGTCGCGCCCGTGATCAGAATGCGTTTGCCGGCCATGGCGCCGAGTACCCGGCCCGGTGGCCGCGCTCAAGCGCCCGGCTTGATCGGCGCGGGCGGCTTTCGTACACGGCCCGCCATCGGCCGCCGGCACGGCGGCGCAGGCGGGTTGTCATGGATTCAGGCGTCGCCCGGGCGGTGACGGCAAGCATGGAGGCGCTGGCGCGGCTGGCCGCCTCGATCGAGAACCGCAGCGCCACCGTCGCGATCATCGGCCTCGGCTATGTGGGGCTGCCGCTCGCGGTCGCGGTCGGCGCGGCGGGCTTCCGGGTGCTGGGCCTCGATACCGATCCCGCCAAGGTCGAGAGCCTCGCGGCCGGCCGCTCCTATATCCGCCAGGTGAGCGAGGACGGCATCGGCCGGCTCCTCGCCGGCGGCCGCTTCGAGGCGACGTGCGATCCCGCCCGCCTGGGCGAGGCCGACGCGATCCTGATCTGCGTGCCGACGCCGCTCGGCCGGCACCGCGAGCCCGATCTCGGCTTCGTCGCGAGGACCGCCGAGGCGATCGCGGGGCGGCTGCGGCCCGGCCAACTCGTGGTGCTCGAATCGACGACCTATCCCGGGACGACCGACGAGATCGTCCGGCCGATCCTGGAGCGCTCCGGCCTGAAATCGGGGACCGACTTCCTGCTCGCCTATTCGCCGGAGCGCGAGGATCCCGGCAATCCCGTCCATGCCACGGCCGCGATCCCGAAGGTCGTCGCGGGCGACGGCGCGCTGGCGCAGAAGGCCGCCCTCGCCCTCTACGGGGCGGTGGTCGAGCGCGTCGTGCCCGTTTCTTCCCCGGCGGTGGCCGAGGCGGTCAAGCTGACGGAAAACGTGTTCCGGGCCGTCAACATCGCGCTCGTGAACGAGCTGAAGCTCGTCTACGGCGCGATGGGCATCGACGTCTGGGAGGTGATCGAGGCGGCGGCCACGAAGCCCTTCGGCTACATGCCGTTCCAGCCGGGGCCGGGCCTCGGCGGCCACTGCATCCCCATCGACCCCTTCTACCTCTCCTGGAAGGCGCGCGAATTCGACGTCTCCAGCCGCTTCATCGAGCTGGCGGGCGAGATCAACACCGCCATGCCGCGCCTCGTCGTCGAGCGCCTCGCCGCCGCCCTGGACGAGAAGGCCCGGCGCGGACTCGCCGATTCGGACATCCTCGTCCTCGGCCTCGCCTACAAGAAGAACGTCGACGACACGCGCGAGAGCCCGGCCCTGCGCCTCATCGAGCTGATCGAGGCGCGCGGCGCGCGCGCCGCCTATCACGACCCCCTGGTCCCCGTCCTGCCGCCGACCCGCGAGCATGCCGCCCTCGCCGGGCGCCGCTCGGTCCCGCTCACGGCGGAGGCCCTGGCGGGATTCGACGCGATCCTCCTCGCGACCGACCACGACGCGCTGGACTTGCCTCTCGTCGCGGCCCATGCGCGGCTGATCGTCGACACCCGCAACGCCTTCGCGCGGGCGGGCCTTTCCGGCCCCTCCGTCGTCAAGGCATGACCGTATCCTTGGAGCCCAGGATCCCATGACCAACCCGGCCCCGCCGACCATGCTGCCCTTCATCGATCTCGGCGCCCAGCGCCGCCGCCTCGGAACGGCGATCGACGAGGCGATCCTGCGGGTCGTCGATCACGGCGCCTATATCCTCGGGCCCGAGGTGACGGAATTCGAGCGCCGGCTCGCCGCCTTCTGCGGCGCGAAGCACGCCGTCTCGTGCAGCAACGGCACGGATGCGCTCAGCCTCGTCCTGATGGCGAAGGGTGCGCGCGAGGGTCAGGCGGTCCTCTGCCCGAGCTTCACCTACACGGCGACGGCCGAGGCGATCGCCCGGACGGGCGCGACGCCGCTCTTCGTGGATGTCCTCGAGGACACCTTCAACATGGACCCGGCGAGCCTCGAGAACGCGGTCAGGACCGCGCGGCATCTCAAGCTCGATCCGGTCGGCGTCATCCCCGTCGACATCTTCGGGCAGCCTGCCGATTACGACGCCATCGCCCCCGTCTGTGAGCGGGAGGGGCTGTGGATGCTCTGCGACGCCGCGCAGAGCTTCGGCTCGACCTACAAGGGACGCCGGGTCGGCACCTTCGGCCTCGCTACGACGACGAGCTTCTTCCCGGCGAAGCCCCTCGGCTGCTACGGCGACGGCGGCGCCGTCACGACGGACGACGACGATCTCGCCCGAACCCTGGTCTCGCTCCGCTTCCACGGCCTCACTGCCGACCGGACGGATCACGAGCGCTTCGGCATGACGGGCCGGCTCGACACCATCCAGGCCGCGATCCTCATCGAGAAGCTGAACATCTTCGAGGACGAGCTGGAGGCCCGCCAGAGGATCGCCGCGCGCTATGCCGAGGGCCTCGGCGACCTCGCCATCCCGCCGCATGTCCGGCCCGACTGCATGTCGAGCTGGGCCATCTACACGATCCGCGTGAAGCCCGAGCAGCGCGCCGGACTGGCCGCGCATCTGCGGGCGAAGGGCATCCCGACCGGCATGTACTATCCGAAGCCCGTCCACCGGCTGATGGCCTATAAGCATTTCCCGAGCGCCGGCAACGGCTTGCCCGTGACGGAGAAGCTGTCGCTCGACGTCGTCTCGCTCCCCATCCACCCCTATCTGGACGAGGAGACGCAGGACCGCATCATCGGCGAGGCGCGGGCGGCCCTGGCTTAAGGGATCGAGGGCCTTACGACGCCGAGCCGAGGAGGCCCGGCCGGACGAGCTGCGCGACGAGCGAGACCGTCAGGAGCAGCGCGAGGAGGGCCAGGATCGGCGCGAGCGCATGCTCGCGCAGGCCGATCTGGAAGACGGCGCCCCCGGAGGCGCCGACGGCGAAGGACATCCAGACGGCAAGATGCAGCTTCCAGGCGCCGGCGGGATCGCGCCCGAGGGCTCGCTGCGCGACGGCGTCGGCGAATCTGAAGGCCGTGCCCGTCACGAAGGTCGTTCCGGGATTGGAGCCGCGCGCCATCACCACGAGATGGTTCTGCGCACCCATGGCGAAGGCGAGCGGGGCGGTCGTCGCCAGGGGCATGCCGTGGCGCAGGTCGAGAAGCAACGCGACCGACAAGGCGGCCACCTCCAGCGCCAGGATGACCGGAAGGTTCCGGGAGCCGGCCTTCGCGGTCACGATGGAGCCGGTGAAGCTGCCGAGCATGAACAGCCCGATCAGCGTGGAAAAACCCAGGAGGGGAAGGAAGCTCCCCTCCCCCACGTGAATGCCGAGCTGGACCGTGTTTCCGCTCATGAACGAGGCATAGACCGCCCCGAGGCGCATGAAGCTCACCGCGTCGATCGCCCCTGCGCCGCCGGTCAGAAGCAATCCAAAGATGAAGCGCCGGATATTCATGGAAAGCACACCGGGCAGAAGAACAGTTCGCCCACAGTTGAGGGCGGGAGCGAGCGGGGTTATTGCTGCCGCGGGGTTCTGGCAAGGGGCCGCTCGGAGACTGCGCGGCCGGCCGGCGAGCCCGAGCCGCGAGGAGGCACACACCACCGTCATGCGCTGGATCGTGGCAGGCTTGCTCGCTCTCCTGGCGGCCTGGGGCTTTTACGTCGGCTCGCCCTATTATGCCGTCTACCGGCTCGGACGCGCCGTCGAGGCCGGCGACCTCGGGGAGATCCGGGACCGCGTGAACACGCGCGCCCTGCGCTATTCCATCGCACGGCAGATCGCCGCCGAGCTTGCGGCGGCCAAGCCGGCGAGCGGCATCACCACCCAGGACGCGCAGATCGCGGCCGCCATGGCTTTCGCCTTCGCCGACCCCCTGCTCGACACCCTCGTCCAGGAGGAGGGGCTGATCCGCCTGCTGCGGACCTCCCCGGTCGGCGACCCCACCGGGACGGCCTTCGGCAGCGGCTCGGTCGGGATCGAAGACCTGGACGATTTCCTGGCCTCGTCCCACTGGCGGGGCTTTCGCAACGTCTATGTCCTGCTGCCGCCGGGCGAGCCCAAGGAGTCGCGTTTCCGGCTCCAGCTTCGGCTCGGCAACTGGCGCTGGCGCCTGGTCTCGCTCGAATTGCCGCCCTACCTGATCCATCGCATCGCCGCCGAGCTGAAGCGCCGGACGGCCCGCTGACCCGCGGAAAGGCCGCCCATGTCGTCGGACCTCGATTTCGATCTCGACTTCTCTCCCGCCCCGGACAGGGCCGTCGCGGTCAGCCCTCTCGTCCGGCGCATTGTCGCCGCCAATCCGAGTCCCTTCACCTTCACCGGGACGTGCAGCTACATCGTCGGCCGCGGCACCGTCGCGCTCATCGATCCCGGCCCCGCCCGGCCGGAGCACGTCGAGGCGCTGCTCCGCGCCGTCTCGGGCGAGACGGTCTCGCATATCGTCGTGACCCACACCCATATGGACCATTCCCCCGGCGCGCGCCTCGTGCGGGAGGCGACCGGCGCGCCGATCGTCGGCTGCGGCCCGCATTTCGCCTCCCGGCCTCTCGCGGACGGCGAGGCGAACACGATGGAAGGCTCCGGCGACAGGGACCACGCGCCCGATCTCCAGATGCGCGACGGAGACGCGATCACCGGGCCCGGCTGGACGCTGGAAGCGGTCGCGACGCCGGGCCACACGGCCAATCACCTCGCCTTCGCCCTGCCGGAGGAGGAATCCTTGTTCTCGGCCGATCACGTGATGGCCTGGTCGACCACGATTGTCGGGCCCCCGGACGGGTCGATGACCGACTTCATGGCCTCTCTGGAAAAGCTCCGCGCCCGCTCCGAGCGGCTGTACTGGCCCGGCCATGGCGGCCCCGTGCGCGATCCGCAGCGCTACCTGCGCGCCCTGATCGGGCACCGGCGCGCGCGGGAAGCCTCGATCCTGACGCGCCTGCGCGCCGGCGACCGGCGCATCGGCGAGATCGTGCCGGCGATCTATCCCACCCTCAAGCCGCAACTCCTGCGGGCGGCGGCCCTGTCCACCTTCGCCCATCTCGAGGATCTCGTCGGCCGGGGTCTCGCCGTGACGGACGGAGCGCCCCGTCTCGAAGGGGAATATCGGCTGGCCTGACCCATAAGGGGCAACGGATACACGCCGCTGCCGGGTGCGCGCGCCTCACCCGGCCCACGCTTCGCGGCGCTCGGCCTCTCCCCGCCAGCGGGGAGAGGAGGGAGTGGGCCGCTGGCCGCTTGCCCCCGAGGCCCTGCCGCGGCTAGGCAGCGGCGATGCTCCACATCTCAGACCTCAGCTACCGCATCGGCGAGCGGCTGATCCTAGACGGCGCCGGCGCGGCGCTTCCGCCGGATGCGCGCGTCGGGCTGGTCGGCCGCAACGGCGCCGGCAAATCCACCCTGTTCCGGCTGATCGAGGGCGAGATCGCCTCCGAATCCGGATCGATCTCCCTGCCTCGCAACACCCGCATCGGCGCCGTCGCGCAGGAAGCGCCGAGCGGCCCCGAGACGCTGGTCGAAGTGGTCCTCGCGGCGGATCGCGAGCGCGCCGCGCTGCTCGCGGAAGCGGAGGGTGCCGAGGGCCTGCGCCGGGCCGAGATCGAGACCCGGCTCGCCGATATCGGCGCCCATGCCGCCCCCGCCCGCGCCGCGACGATCCTGCACGGCCTCGGCTTCGATTCGGAAGCCCAGCAGCGCCCCTGCTCGGATTTCTCGGGCGGCTGGCGGATGCGCGTCGCGCTCGCCGCCGTGCTCTTCGCCGAGCCCGACCTTCTGCTCCTCGACGAGCCGACGAACTATCTCGACCTCGAAGGCACGCTCTGGCTCTACGATTACCTCGGCAAATACCCGCACACGGTGCTGGTCATCAGCCACGACCGCGACCTGCTCGAAAGCTCCGTCGACCACATCCTGCATCTGGAGCGGGGCAAGCTGACCCTCTATCGCGGCGGCTATTCCTCCTTCGCGCGGCAATATGCGGAGAAGCGCCGCCTGGAGGCGAAATTCGCGGCCAAGCAGGAGGCCGAGCGCAAGCATCTCCAGGCTTTCGTGGATCGCTTCCGGGCCAAGGCGTCCAAGGCGCGCCAGGCGCAGTCGCGCCTGAAGCGCCTCGCCAAGATGGAGCCGGCCTCCGTTTCGATCGACGAGACGACGCTGCCCTTCCACCTCCCCTCGCCGGACCGGCCACTCTCCCCTCCCCTCGTCTCGCTCGAAGGCGTCGCGGCGGGCTATGGCGAGCGCACCATCCTCAAGCGGCTGGACCTGACCATCCTGCCGGACGACCGCATCGCCCTTCTCGGGCAGAACGGACGGGGCAAATCGACCTTCTGCAAGCTGATCGGCGGCCGGCTCGATCCGCTGGGCGGAACGATCACCCGCTCGCCGAAGCTCGACGTCGCCTATTTCGCCCAGCACCAGCTCGACGAGCTGCGTCCGGCCGCGACGCCCTTCATCCAGGTCGCCGAGCGCATGCCGGGCCAGCCGGAGGCGCGCATCCGGTCTCGCTGCGCCCAGTTCGGCTTTCCGGGCCAGAAGGCGGATACGCGGATCTCCAACCTCTCCGGCGGCGAGAAGGCGCGGCTTCTCATGGGACTCGCTGCCTTCGACGGTCCCCATATGCTCATCCTGGACGAGCCGACCAACCATCTCGACATCGACAGCCGCACCGCGCTCATGGAGGCGATCAACGATTTCGAGGGCGCGGTCATCCTCGTCAGCCACGACCGCTTCCTCGTCGAAGCCTGCGCCGACCGGCTCTGGCTCGTGGGGGACGGTGCCGTGAAGCCCTTCGAGGGCGACATGGACGACTACCGCCGCTACGTCCTCAGCGGCGAGGCCGAGCCGCCGAAGCCGAAATCCGAGGAGCGCGGCTCCGACAAGGCCGAGGATCGGCGCCTTGCCGCCGAGCGCCGCGCCTCCCTCGCGCCGCTCCGCAAGAAGCTCCATGCGCTCGAAATCCGCATGGACAAGCTCGGCACGGCCATCGGCAAGATCGACGAGGCCATGGCGGGCGGGCGGGCCTATCGCGAGGACCCGGCCAAGGCGGGCGAGCTGGCCCGCATGCGCGGCGAGGCCGCCGAGGCCCTCGCCAAGGCCGAGGAGGAATGGCTGGAACTGTCCGGCCAGATCGAGGAGGCTTGACCCGCCCGTCCCGATCCGAAACCGTGACCGCCGGAACGACGGACGAGGCATGACGAATCTCAGCGGCCTTTCGGCCTTTCCGATCACACCCGCTGATGCGGCCGGCATCGTGGATCGCGAGGCCCTGCGCCGAATCGTGCGCCGGCTGGTCGAGGCGGGGGTCGATTCGATCGGGCTCCTCGGCTCGACGGGCACCTATGCCTATCTCACGCGCGAGCAGCGCCGGCTCGCGATCGAGGCCGCCATGGCCGAGGCGGGAGGAAAGGTGCCGGTTCTCGTCGGGGTGGGCGCGCTGCGCACCGACGAGGCGGTGAAGCTCGCACAGGATGCGAAGGCGGCGGGCGCCGCCGCGGGACTTCTCGCCCCGGTCTCCTACACTCCGCTGACGAATGACGAGGTCTACGAGCATTTCGTCACGGTCGGGCGCGAGAGCGGGCTGCCGCTCTGCATCTACGACAATCCAGCGACGACCCATTTCACCTTCACGCCGGGCCTCGTCGGGCGCCTCAGCCGCCTGGACGGGATCGTCGCCCTGAAGACCGGCGCACAGCCGAAGGAGCAGGTCGGCGCCCAGCTCCGCACGCTGCGGGAGGCGGTTCGGCACCGCTTCTCCATCGGTTGCAGCATCGACATCAACGCCCCCGAGGCGCTGCTCGCCGGGGCCGAGACCTGGTACAGCGTCATCGGCGGCACGCTGCCGCGGGCCTGCCTCGCCGTCACGCGCGCGGCCCAGGCCGGCGATGCAGCCGAAGCCCGCCGCCTCCATGCGGCGATGGAGCCGATCTGGGAAACCTTCCGGGCTCATACGAGCCTGCGCGTGGTCTATGTCCTCGCCGATCTCCTCGGCCTCTGCCGGGCCGAGCCGCCCCGCCCGATCCTGCCGCTCGGCGATTGGGTGCGCGGCGAGATCGCAGGAGCCCTGAAGCGCCTGCCGGCGGAACTCACGGGCTGATGCGGCATCCGGCGGGTCGCATCGTTTACGAAATCCGATAGATCAACTCGGCCCGTTCTCTCTTGGTCGTCATGGCCGGGCTTGTCCCGGCCATCCACGCCTTCCCGCGCGCTCCGTAGTGAACGGGTTCGCAAGCGGCTGCCGCGTTCGTGGATGGCCGGGACGAGCCCGGCCATGACGAGCGAGGGAGAAAAACAGCCGAGCCCGAGCCAGAAGCGGTATGACGGAGGGGCGTCAGCGACGCCTCATGCCGCCCCGGAAAGGCGGGCGCGGGCCGGGCGCCGAGCGCTCGTCCTTGTGGCGGAAGATCAGCCGGCCCTTCTCCAGGTCGTAGGGAGACATCTCGACCGTCACGCGGTCGCCGGCCAACGTCTTGATCCGGTTCTTCTTCATCTTGCCGGCGGTGTAGGCGATGATCTCATGGCCGCTGTCGAGCTGCACCCGGAACCGCGTATCGGGCAACGCCTCAAGCACGAGACCTTCGAACTGAATCAGTTCCTCTTTCGCCATGTGAACCCATGATCCTTCGCGCCGACAAACCCGGCACGGCGTCGCTCTATACGAGAAATGCCGATGGCGCGACGCAAAAAGCCATGCGCACGGGGGCGCAGCGTCGCAACTGTGTAATTCTAGGGTAGCGGGCGCCGCATGGCAAGACATCGTCATCCCGGCCGATGACGGCTTCCGCGGAACCTTCGCGCAATGCTAGTTGCTCCCATGCTCGAAGGCCTGCCCCCTCATGCGCCGACCCATGTCATGCGTCTGGCGACGGACGAAAGCCGGGCGCGCGCGCTGACGGAACTCCTCGGCGAGGTCTTCGATCCGGCCGAGACGGCGGTCGCGGCCTTCGAGGCCGAGGACGGCAGGACCTGGCGGCTCGAAGCCTATTTCGCCGTCGAGCCCGACGAAGACGCGATCCGCGAGCTGGCGCGGTCGGTGATCGGGGATGCGATCGACGAAGCCCGGTTCGACACGCTGGAAGGAGCCGACTGGGTGCGGACCTCGCTCGAGGGCCTGCCGCCCGTGCGGATCTGGCGCTTCCTGGTCCACGGCTCGCACGACCGCGCCAGGGTGCGGCCGAACGACCTCCCCATCGAGATCGAGGCGGCGCTCGCCTTCGGCACCGGCCATCACGGCACGACGAGCGGCTGCCTCGCCGCCCTCGCGGCGGAACTGAAGCAGCGCCGTCCGCGCCGGGTGCTCGATGTCGGGACGGGAACCGGCATCCTCGCCTTCGCAGCGGCCCGGGCCCTGAAGTCGCGGATCGTCGCCGGCGACATCGATCCCGTGGCCGTCGAGGTCGCGCGGGCCAATGCGCGGCTGAACGGCGTCGGGCCCCATCTCGCCTTCTATGTCGGCGCGGGGACGCGGCACGATCTCGTCCGGCGCGGACCGCGCTTCGATCTCGTCTTCGCCAATATCCTGGCCCGGCCGCTGGCGAGGCTCGCCCGGCCGATCTCGGCCCGCCTTGCGCCGGGCGGCACGCTGGTCCTCTCCGGGCTGCTCGAACGCGACGTTCCCGGCATTCTCGCCGCCTACCGGATGCAGGGCCTCGCGCTCCGGCGGCGTTCCGTCCGCGAGGGCTGGGCGACGCTCGTCCTGCGGCGCGGCGGCGCAGCCCCCTGTCCGAGGGAGAGACGATGAAAGCCCTGTTCCAGACCTTCGAGGACCTTGCCTCCCCCTCCCAGGGGACGCAGCGGATTCCGCTCCTGCGCGCGGAACTCGCCCGCCGCGGGCTCGACGGCTTCATCGTCCCGCGCGCCGACGAGCACCAGTCCGAATACGTGCCCCCCCATGCCGAGCGCCTCGCCTGGCTGACCGGCTTCACCGGCTCGGCCGGAACGGCGGTGATCCTGAAGGACAAGGCGGCGATCGTGGTCGACGGCCGCTATACGCTCCAGGCCGCCCAGCAGGTCGACGGGGCGCTGCTCACGGTCGTCCCGCAGGCCGAGACGACGGCGGAAGCCTGGATCGAGGCGGAACTCGGCTCCGCCACGCTCGGCTACGATCCGTGGCTGCACACCGCGAGCGCCGTCGAGGCCCTGGCCAAGGCCGTGTCGCGAGCGGACGGAAGCCTCGTCCCGGTCGAAAGCAACCCCGTCGATGCCATCTGGGCCGACCGCCCCGCGCCGCCCTGCGCGCCCATCGCGCTCCAGCCCCAGGCCCTGGCCGGAGAAGATGCGGGCGCAAAGCTCGAACGCCTGCGCGAGCGGCTGGCCAAGGGACGGCTCGACGGCCTCGTCGTCTCCGATCCGCAGAACCTCGCCTGGCTCTTCAATATCCGCGGTGGCGACGTCGCCCACACGCCTCTCGCCCTCGGCTATGCGCTGGTGCCGCGGGAGGGCCGGCCGGTCCTGCTGATGGAGGCGGCCAAGATCTCCAACGAAGTCGGCGCCGTCCTCGGCGAGGTGGCGGAGATCGCCCCGCCCGAACGCCTCGCGGAGGAGATCGGGCGGCTCGGCCCGGCCGACGGCCGGATCAGGATCGACGCGGCGACGGGCGCGCAGGAACTCGACGGCCTCGTCGAGGCATCCTGCCGCGTCGCCGATCGCGGGCCGGACCCGCTGACCCTCATGAAGGCGGTGAAGAACGGAGCCGAGATCGCCGGCACCCGCGCCGCCCATCTGCGCGACGGCCTCGCCGTGACGCGCTTCCTGCGCTGGCTGGCCGAGGAGGCGCCCAAAGGCGATGTCGGCGAGATCGGCGCCGTGGAGGCGCTGGAGACCTTCCGCCGCGAAACCGGGCTCCTGCGCGACGTCTCCTTTCCGACGATCTCGGGCTCGGGCCCGAACGGGGCGATCGTGCATTATCGCGTCACCCACGCCAGCGACCGCAAGCTCGCGGCGGGCGAGCTCTATCTCGTCGATTCCGGCGCGCAGTACCAGGACGGCACCACCGACATCACCCGGACGGTGGCGATCGGACAGCCCTCGGCCGAGATGCGCGAGCGCTTCACCCGCGTCCTCAAGGGACATATTGCCGTGGCCCGCGCCGTCTTCCCCAAGGGAACCTCGGGAGCGCAGATCGATTCCTTCGCGCGGCGTCCGCTCTGGGAGGCGGGACTCGATTTCGACCACGGCACCGGCCACGGCGTCGGCTCGTATCTCTCGGTCCACGAGGGGCCGCAGCGCATCTCCAAGCTCGGCACGGTCGCGCTCGAGCCGGGCATGATCCTCTCGAACGAGCCGGGCTACTACAAGGCCGGCGCCTACGGCATCCGCATCGAGAACCTGATCCTCGTCGAGACCCGCGAGATCGCGGGCGGCGAGCGCCAGATGCTCGGCTTCGAGACGCTGACCCTGGCCCCGATCGACCTCGCGCTGGTCGAGCCGACGCTGATGGAGAGCGGGGAGATCGCCTGGCTCGACGCCTATCACGCGCGCGTCCGCGAGGCGCTGTCGGAGGGGCTCGACGAGGCGACGCGGGACTGGCTGGCAGTGGCCACGAGGCCGCTCGGCGAGAGGAGACCGGCATGAAGGGAACGAGATCGGCGGCCCTGATCCTGGCCGCTTTCGCGGCGAGCGGTGCGCTCGCCCAGAAGAGCCGGGTCGACGAGGTGGAATATCGCTACCTCGCCTTCAGCGACGGCGAAGCCGGCGAGCAGCACATCACCCTCGACGGCGTGCTCCAATACAAGCGCGAGGCGGGAGAACGCAGCGGAGCCTGGACGCTCGACATCTGCTTCCCGCGCCGGCCCGAGCTTGCGGCCTTCGACAGGCTCTCGGCTCCGGCGAAAGCCACGGGCGGCGTCTATACCGCCTCGGGCCAGAGCGGCGTCGATGCCATCCCGGTCTCGGCGCGGATCGAAACGAAGAAGGACGGCGATTCCATCTCGCTGAGCGGCGAGATCCGGGCCGGCCGGCAGGTCTTCACGATCAGCGAAACCTCGGCCCGCTTCCAGACCGGGATCGGCAATGAGGGCGGCGGCAGCCCCAACTCCTTCGGCTCGCTCCTGCCGAACGAGATCTCGGTCAAGGTCCCGTCGGCCTCGCTGCGGGCGATGCTCGACCTCCTGCGCCGCGAGAAGGCCCTGGTGCTCGCGAATCAGCTCGTCCCAGGCTGCTCCGACCTGCGGGAAGGGGCGCAATATGTGCGCCTGCAAGCGCCGCCGGACACGATGCCGCGGCTCGCCGAGGCGCTGAAATCGATCCCCGACGCCGAGGTACGCCTCGCGGAGAACTACACCAACGCCGACGGCGTCTCGCTTCCCGCCGCCATGGCGAAGGAGACCGCAGAGGCCGTGACCCGCCGCTTCGCCGAGACGGCGGCGAAGCTTCTCGGCGCGGAGGGCGACGCCCGCATCGCGAGCCGGGCTGAAACGGGCGAGCAAGTCGTGACGCTGACGCGACAGACCGAGACCGCGAGCGCCCTCGGGCTGCACGAGGAGATCGCGATCACGACGCTTCTTGCTCCCGATGTCGACAGCAAGGGTGGCAAGGCGCTCTACCTCACCCAGATCGGCTCGCGCTTCGTCGATCCCGCGCCCGCGCCGCTCGCCCTGGCGCAGGACGAATGGGAGAGCAGCGCCTATACTGACATCATCCCACGGCGTCTCTCCCTGTCCCTCGTCAACGCCTTCGCCCATGAGATCGGAGGCGAGGCGAAGTCTTTCACCGGCGCCCGCTGAGCGGCCGGCGGCAGCTCGCAGGGGAACCCTCCCCCCGCTTGCGGCGGGGGGGGGGGG
>NZ_DAOLAJ010000082.1:0-1063 GCF_035325185.1 Enterovirga sp.
ACCTGCACGTCGTCTTCGGACCGAACGAGGCCGGGAAATCGACCGCCTTCGCGGCCTTCCTCGACCTCGTCTTCGGAATCGGCGCGCAGAGCCCCTTCGATTTCCTCCATCCCTATTCGACCATGCGGATCGGCGGGGCGCTGGAATTCGAGGACGGGATTCGCGAATTCGCGCGCATCAAGCGGGCGCAGAACAGCCTCCTCGATGCCGAGGACCGTCCGGTCCCGGAGGGCGCCATCCGGGGCGATCTCGGCGGCATCGAGCGCGACGCCTATCGCACCATGTTCTCGCTCGACGACGAGACGCTGGAGAAGGGCGGCGAGAGCATCCTCGCGAGCCGCGGCGATCTCGGGCAATTGCTGTTCTCGGCGAGTGCGGGCCTCGCCCATCTCAGCCGCAGGCTCGTCGATCTCAGGAGCGAGGCGGACGGCTTCTACAGGTATCGCGCCCGCAGCGGCGCCCTCGCCGATCTCAAGGAGCGGCTGCGGGAGCTGAAGGAGGAGCGGGAGACATTCGACACGCTGGCCTCGGACCATGCGCGGCTCGTCGAGACGCGGGACCGGTCCCGGGCCTCCTATGACGAGGCTCTCGCCGAGCGCACGGCGCATCAGGGGCGGATCGACGAGATCGGGCGCCATCTCGCCGCCCTGCCGCGCCTCGCGGCTTTGCGGGACCTGCGCGAGCGGCTGGCTCCCCTGGCGGAGGTGCCCGACGCGCCCCCTGGCTCGGCGGAGGAATTGCGGGATCTGCAAAGGGAGGAGATCGAGATCGGCGTCCAGGCGGCTGCGGCCGCCGGGGAGATCGCGCGCTACGAGGATGAGGCCGCCGGGATCGTCGTGGACGAGGCGGCTTTCCGGCTTGCCGGGCGGGCGGAGCGGATGGCGGAGCTTCGCGCGCGCCATGTGACGGCGGAGAAGGACCTGCCCGAAAGGCGGCTGCAACTGCGCGATCTCGACCGCGCGATCGCGGCGATCCTGCGGCGGATCGGCCGGGAGGGCGAGCCGGAGCCGCGCCGCCTCGTGCTGACGGCGGCGACGGTCGGCCGCCTGCGCAAGCTGATCGA
>NZ_DAOLAJ010000082.1:1163-16510 GCF_035325185.1 Enterovirga sp.
TCCGTGACCGGCATCGCGACCGAGCGGGAGGCGGCCGGGATCCGCCGGCGGCGCGAGGAAGCCTGGGCCGCGCATCGACGCGCGCTCGATCCCGCATCGGCCGATGCCTTCGAGGAGGCGATGCGCCACGACGACATCGTCGGCGCCGGGCGCCTCTCGGGCATGGCGGATCTGGCGAAGCTTCACCAGAACGGGCAGGCGCTCGCCGTGGCGCGGGCCGATCTCGCGCGCGCGGCCGAGCTGGAGGAGGGCGCGGCGGCGGCGCTCGCGCGCCTCGACGCCGAGGTGGCGCAGGCGATCCGCGCGATGGTGCCCGGCATCGACCCGATCCCTTCCCTGCCGGGGCTGGAGGATTGGCTCGCGCGCCGGGACCGGGCGCTCGAAGCGCGCGAGGCCGTCCGGCGCGCCGAGCGGGATCTGCGCGCCGCGCAAGCCGATGCCGGGGCGGCGCGGGATCGGCTGCGGGCCGCTCTCGGCCGGATCGGCCACGGCGCACCCGAGGCCGGTTTCGAGGCATGGCTCGCCGAGGCCCAGGCGGTCCTGGACCGGGAGGCCGAGCTTCGCCATCTGCGCTCCGATCTGGAGACGCGCCGGCGCGATCTCGCCGGGCGCGAGAGCGCCGCCGCCGTGGCCGAGGCCGCCGAGCGGAGCTGGACCGAGGCATGGGAAGCCGCCTGCCGCGGCTGCTGGCTCGGCGAGGCCGCCGAGTTGCCCCCGGTCGGCACGGTCGGCGAGATCCTCGCCGCGACGGGCGAGCTTGCCGGGGCGCTCGACAAGCGGGACGGGCTCCTCGACCGCATCGGGAAGATGGAGAAGGACCAGGGCGCGTTCCGCGAGGAGGTGGCTGCCCTCGCGGATGCCTTCGGCGTCCCCTTCGACCCGGCCCGCGTCCTCGATGCGGCGCAGCTCGTCGGCGACAGGATCCGGGAGGCCGAGGCCGCGAGCGACAGCCGCAAGCGGGTGCTCGGGCAACTGGAGGAGGCCAGGGAACGCCGGCGCCGCCTCGCCGAAAGATCGGAGATTCATGCGCAGGGCAGGCAGAAAATCTGCGCCTTCTTCGGCGTCGCCTCCCTGGAGCAGGTGGCGCGGAAGCTCGCCGACGCCGCCCGGCGCGCGGAGCTTCGCGGACAGGCCGAGGAGGCCGGGCGCGAGATCCTGGAGGCGACGCGCGCCCCCGACCTCGCCGCGGCCGAGGCCATGCTGGCGGCCGTGGACCGCGAGGCGCTGGAGGCGGAGCTGATCGAGCGCAAGGCGCGCCGCGATGACCAGGACCGGCGCTGCCATGAGCTTTTCGCGGCCTGGTCGGCGGCGCGGGACAAGGTCGAGGCGATCGGCGGCGACGCCGTGGCCGCGGCCATCGAGGAGCGCCGGCGCACGGTGCTGCTGGAGATCGAGGATGGCGCGATGCGCTATCTCCAGCTTCGCGCCGGCATTGCGGCGACGGAGCGGGCGCTCGCTGCCTATCGCGAGCGCCACCGCAGCTCGATGATGACGCGCGCCTCGGCGGCCTTCCGCGCCATCACCTGCGGCGCTTATGACGGTCTCGCCGCCCAGCCGGGAAAGGAGGGCGAGACGCTGATCGCGCTACCCGCGGGCGGCGGCTCGAAGGCTGCCGCCGAGCTGTCCAAGGGCACGCGCTTCCAGCTCTATCTTGCGCTGCGGGTCGCCGGATACCACGAGTTCCTGAGGGCGCGCCGGGCGGTGCCCTTCGTCGCCGACGACATCATGGAGACCTTCGACGATCATCGCGCGGAGGAATCCTTCCGCCTCCTCGGGGAGATGGCGGAGGGGGGGCAGGTGATCTATCTCACGCATCACCGGCATCTGTGCGAGATCGCCCGCCGGGCCTGTCCCGCGGCGCGTCTCCACAGCCTCGACGAGGCCCCGGCGAGCCCCTGACGCCGGCTCAGCCGCCCGCATCGGCCTCGGCCATCAGCCGGCGGATATGGCGGGCGAAGGCCCAGCTCGCCGGGATGCCGAGGAGAAGGCCGCCCCAGACGGAGGCCACAGGGGTCAGGACCGGCCAGCCGATCCAGCTCAGGACGAGCGACAGGAAGAAGAGGTTCACCGCCGCCGCCCCGGCGGCGAAGGGATAGATGGCGGCCAGGAGCCCCCATCCGGGTCTCAGCGGCGGCTGGCCAGCCATTTCGCCCCTCCCAGAGCGAGGACGAGGGCGACGCAGGCGATCGCGTAGGTAATCGCCATCGACCTGATCTCGGCCTCCTGGGCCGCCCGCCCGGACGCCGTCGCGAAAGCGGGGGCCGGGACCAGGGTGAGCAGAAGCAGCAGCGGACGCATGGCTCAGGCCTCCATCGTCAGGGTCTGGTAGATCTCGGGCAGCGCGCGGGGCAGGCGCGCGGGATCGGGCAGCAGCGTGAAGCCGCCGCGTCCGAAGATGCGGGCGAACCAGTCCTGCCCGTCCGCATCGACGACGATGCCGTGCACCGATTGCCCGAGGGCGCGGGCCTCGCGGACCGCCATGCGGCTGTCCTCGATGCCGTGCACGCCTTCATAGTGGTCGAGGTCGTTCGGCTTGCCGTCGGTCAGGACGAGGAGCAGGCGGCGGGCCGCGCTCTCCTCGGCGAGCATGGCCGAGGCGTGGCGGATCGCGGCGCCGAGCCGTGTGTAGTGGCCCGGGCGGAAGCCGCCGATCCGGGCGGTGACGGCGGGGCCCATCGGCTCCTCGAAGCTCTTGGCGCGTGTCAGGAAGACTCGGTCGCGCCGGAGCGAGGAAAAGCCCCAGATCGCGAGCCGGTCGCCGGCCGAATCGATGCCGGCGGCGAGCGCCGCGAGCGCATGGCGGGCGGTGTCGATGACGCTCGTGTCGCCGATCGCCGCCTCGGTCGAGCGCGAGCAATCCATCAGGAAGGCGACGGAGAGGTCGCGGGCGCTGGCGCGCGAGGACTGCCAGACGCGGTCGCTACCCGTCGCCCCGGCGCGGATCGCCACCTGCGAGCCGATGGCGGCGTCGAGGTCGAGATCCGTCCCGTCGAGCTGGCGTGAGAGCAGCACGCGGCGCGGATGCAGCGGCGCGAATTGCCGCCTCACCCGCGCGACGAGGCGCGCATCCGGCGCGAAGGCCGAGCCCGGCCCGCCCTCGGCCTCCAGCACGCGGACATGGTCCGGCATCGGGGCGCGGCTGCGGTGGTTCCATTCGGGATAGGTGAAGCGTCCCGCCAGCCGCTCGTGCTCGGCATCCTGGGGCGAGAGGTCGAGGCTGATCCGCAGCCGCGAGGCCGCACGGCGGACATGGTCGGTGAGGCTGATATGGTCGTGGTCCTCGGCCGCCTTCGCCGCATTTTCCGCATCGTCGTCGTCGGTCGTGCGGTTGAGGTTCAGGCTCTCCGCCCAGGACATGATCGCTTCGAAGCGGTGGATGATGAAGCTGTCCTTGCGGTTGGCCTGGTCGCGCTCCTCACGCTTCGCGCTCTTGCGCGTCGAAATCGGGAGGGAAGGCGCGGGCCGGTCCTCCGCGTCCGAGGCCGGCGCGCGCTCTGCGCCGGGCCGTGCGAGGCGCAGCAGGATCGGGACCGGAGCCCAGCTCCGGTAACCTCGCGGCGCGGGACCCATAGGCACGGGCGCTGGGCCTGCCGCGCCGAGGAGGGTGCCGATGACCGCCTCGACCTTCGCCTCGGCGGAAGGCAGGAAGGGGGGGCGGCGCGTGGCGCGCAGGTGGGCGCACATCCCGGCATAAGCGGGGCCGAGGCCGGGGCAGCGCGCGAGCGCCGCGCGGCCGGCCTCCGCGAGGGCGGCAAGCTCGGCCAGGTCGGCCGCCAGCGGATCGTCCTCGGGGCCCGGCAGCGTCACCGTGGCCGCGAGGGCGGCGAGCCAGAGATAGGCGGAACGGTTGAGCGCGCGGACCGGGAAGGCGTCCATCGTCGGCGGCAGCCGCAGGCGCTCGCCGGTGAAGTCGGCGACATGCGCAACCTCGCGCCGGGCGCCGAGCTGCGGTCCCCGGCGGTGGCCGGACGTGCTGGCCGGAGCCGGGAGAACCTCCGCGCCCGGCGAGCCGCCGAGCGCGTGGAACAGGGCGGCAATGCTCGGCCGCATGGAATCGAAGGTGACGGCGGCTTCGGCATGACCCTGCGGCGTGCGGCTCGCCCAGTCGTGCCAGAGGTTTCCGACCGTCTCCTCCGGCTCCATCAGGTCGAGCACGTGGATCATGGCCGCCTATCCGTAGACGGAAGCCGCGAGATCGCGCAACGCCTGTTGCACCTCGGCCTCGTCGCTGAGCGGCGCGACGATCGCCGCTTCGAGCGCCTGGTCCACCGCCATGCCGCCTGCGATCAGCGTCGCCGCATAGACGAGCAGGCGCGTGGAGACGCCCTCTTCCAGGTCCATGCCGGAGAGCTTGCGGATATGCCCGGCGAGCCGCACCAGGGCGCCCGCCCGCGCCTCGTCGAGCCCGCTCTCGGCGACCAGCACCGCCCGCTCGACGGCGGGGTCGGGGAAATCGAAGCCGATCGACACGAAGCGCTGCCGGGTGGAGGGCTTCAGCTTCTTCAGGATCGACTGGTAGCCGGGATTGTAGCTCGCCACGAGCATGAAGGAGGGCGGCGCCGCCAGTTCCTCGCCCGTCCGGTCGATCATCAGGCGGCGGCGGTCGTCGGTCAGGGGATGCAGGACCACGGTCACGTCGCGGCGCGCCTCCACCACCTCGTCGAGATAGCAGATGCCGCCCCGGCGCACGGCGCGGGTCAGCGGGCCGTCGACCCATTCCGTTTCCCCGCCCCGCAGCAGGTAGCGGCCGATCAGGTCGGCCGCGGAGAGGTCGTCGTGGCAGGCGACCGTGAAGAGCGGCAGGCCGAGGCGCGCCGCCATGTGCTCGACGAACCGCGTCTTGCCGCAGCCGGTCGGCCCCTTCAGGAGAAGGGGCAGGCCGTGGCGGTGGGCGGCCTCGAAGACCGCGCATTCGTTCGCGGCCGGCCGGTAGAAGGGGATCGCGGCGACGGGAGCGTTCATGATCACTCCGCCGGAACCGCGACCGGGCCGGGCCTGACGACCTCGCCCCTGACCACGAACTGGCTGTAGATGAACAGGAGCGCGCCCACCACGACCATCGTGCCTGCGGCGAAGCGCATCACGTAGAACAGCACGAGCTGGTCCTGCACCTCCATGTAGAACATCCCCATGACGCGCTGGAGATGGGTCTGGACCACACCCGCGAAGGTGAGCGTGAAGGTCATGAAGGCCATGCCGCTCGTCATCAGCCAGAAGGAGGCCATGTTGAGGACCTGGTTATAGGGCTCGCGGCCGCGCAGCACCGGCATCGCATAGGTGATCATCGCGAGGTTCAGCATCACATAGGCGCCGTAGAAGGCGAGGTGTCCGTGCGCCGCCGTCACCTGCGTGCCGTGGCTGTAGTAGTTCACCCCGTGCACCGTGTGCAGGAAGCCCCAGACGCCGGCGCCGAAAAAGGCCATGACCGAGCAGCCGAGCGACCATAGGAGCGCCGCCTTGTTCGGATGGTTCTTGCGCCCCTTCCAGACCATGATGAAGGCGAAGCTCATCATGGCGAAGAAGGGCACGACCTCGAACATCGAGAAGATGGTGCCGGTCCATTGCCAGTAGCTCGGGGTGCCGATCCACAGATAGTGGTGGCCCGTGCCGAGGATGCCCGAGAAGAGCGCCGTCGAGACGATGACGTAGAGCCATTTCTCGATCACCTCGCGGTCGACGCCGGTCAGCTTCAGCATCAGGTAGCCGAGGATCGCCGCCATCACGAGCTCCCAGGTCCCCTCGACCCAGAGATGGACGACGAACCACCAGTACATCTTGTCGAGGGCGAGGTTGTGCGGGTTGATGAAGGCAAAGATCCACAAGAGCGACAGCAGCCAAAGGCCGAGGAGCAGGATGTTCGTGATCGCCGTCTTGCGGCCCCCGAGCGCCGTCAGCGTGACGTTGGCGAGGAAGATCAGCGCGGCGACCAGGATGCCGAGCTTGACCCAGAGCGGCTGCTCGAGGAACTCGCGGCCCTCGTGGATGCGGAAGAGATAGCTCACCACCGCCCCGAGCGTGCCGACGACCAGGATCCCGAGCTGGATGTAGGCGAGCTTCTCGGAGAACAGCTCGCGCTCGGTTTCCTCCGGCAGGAGGTAATAGGTGCCGCCGAAGAATCCGAGCAGAAGCCACACGATCAGCGCGTTGGTGTGGATCATCCGCACGATGTTGAAGGGCAGGAGCTCGGAGACGGTGTTGGGCGAGATGTAGATCCAGCCGGCGAGGAGCCCGCCGAGCACCTGGATCGCGAACAAAGCCATCGCGACGGTGAAATAGGCGAGCGCGACTTTCTGGGATTGGTACTTCATGTCTGCCTCCCTCAGCCCGCGTCGTTCGGCGGCCAGTTCTGCGTGTCGTTGTGATCGGCCCAGCGCAGGAATTCGGACAGCGCGCGGATGTCTTCGTCGCTGAGTGCGAAATGCGGCATCTGCCGGCGGCCCTCGATGCCCGAGGGCTGCGCCTCGAGCCACGCCTTCATCATCTGGAAGGCGCCGTCGGGGTCCTCATAGACCTTCCAGCGCGTCGTCAGGTTGCCCAGCTCGGGGGCGAAATAGGCTCCCTCCCCGTGCAGCGTGTGGCAGTTGATGCAGGAATGGCGCTCCCACACCCCCTTGCCGCGCACGACCTCGTCGGTCAGCGGCATAGCGACGGTCGACTTGGTCACGATATAGTGATGGCTGTGCCAGGTCATCAGACCGAACACGGCTGCGAAGAACAGCGATCCGCCGTAGAAGACGTTTCGCGCCCGCGCCTTGGTGAGGATTTCGGACATCGCGCGCCTTTCCCCCGGATGGCTGGAATGATTCCGGCCTAGCCTCCGGCTCGGTCCGGTTCTTTGCGCGGACGCAAAGAGCGGCGTGCCGAGGGAACTTCGGAGGGGACGACGCGGCGGGGCGGCGGGCCGCTAGCTTTTCCGGGCCCGGAGGACGAGGCGATTGTGGCGCACCTCGTAGGAATCGAGCCGGCCGAGCACGCTTTGTCCGAACAGGTTGTCGATGAGGAGGCCGGGCTTCGCCACGAGCGCGGAGACGCGTGTGAACACGATCGGGCCGATGGCCAATTCGTCGAGCACGACCGGCGCGGTGAGGGAGCGGCCGTTGGCCGTCTGGACGGGGGCGGTGAAGCGCAGGCTTTCCGGCGGGAATCCCAGCATGCGCGCCGTCTCGGCCGTCAGCACGACGGAGCTTGCGCCCGTATCGAACATGAAGGGCGCCGGCTTGCCGTTGACGAGGGCCTCGAAGCGGAAATGGCCGTCGCGGCGGCGGGGGATGGAGACCTCTCCCTCCCGGCTCACGATCGCCTCGGGCGGCCCGTAGCCGAATTCCTCGGCGAGGGAGCGCAGGCCCTCGGCCGCCTCCTCGCGCTTCAGATAGACCGCTCCGGCCGAGGCCACGAAGATCGCCCACATGACGACGGCGCCGAGCGCGTCGCGCAGGCTCGCCCGGCCGCGCTCGACGGCCCAGCCGGTCAGCCACAGCACGGCGGCGCCCAGCAGCAGGAGAGCGATCGCCTCCCGCGTGGCCATGCCGGCGACGCTCGCCTCGCCCCGCAGGAAGAGAACCGCCGCGGCGAAGGCCAGGAGCCCGGCCGAGACCGTGCCGGCCATGCTAGTCCCGTCCTTCCGCCGCGCGGCCCTCGGGAGGCCGGGCGCGGGCATGGGCGGCCAGCCTGTCCCCGAGGCCCGCCATGACGGCCTGCCTCGCCTCCTCGCTCATGCTCCCCCAGGCCGCGATCTCGTCCCGGGTGCGGCCGCAGCCGGTGCAGAGGCGGGCCTCCTCGTCGAGGCGGCAGACGCGGATGCAGGGAGTCGAGACGGTCATGGGCCAGCTGGAGAACTCGGCGGCTCATATGGCGGCGGCGCGGGCCGGACGCCAGATGCGCTTCGCAGGACGCGCCTGCAAAGCGCGTCCCTGTGGCCAAACTACGGTCTCTCAGGAGGCGCGGGCGCGCCGGGCCGGGAGGGCGGCCTCGCCGTCGAGCTGCACCGGGGCGAGCGTGTCCATCACGCGCGAGGCGGGGAAGGTCACGATGACCTCGGTGCCCTCGCGCGGGCGCGAACGGATCTGGAAGCCCCCGCCGAGCAGGTCGACGAGCCCCTTCACGATCGGGAGCCCGAGGCCCGATCCCTGCTCCGCCGTCTTGATCGCGAGGGAGCCGCGGCCGAAGGAGGACATCACGATCGGGATTTCCTCCTCCGGGATGCCGGGCCCGCTGTCCTTCACGTTGACATATTGCCCGCCCGAGGACGTCCAGCCGACCTTGATGACGATCGTCCCGCCGGGCGGGGTGAACTTGATGGCATTCGAGAGGATGTTCAGCACGATCTGGCGCACCGCCCGCTCGTCCGCCCACAGGCGCGGCAGCGAGGGAGCGATGATCTCCTGGACCGACTGGCCCTTCGCCTTCGCCCGCAGCGCCAGCATGTGGCGGGCGTCGGAGACGACCCAGCCGAGATGGACGGCCTCCTCGGTCAGCTCGTAGCGGCCCGCCTCGATCCGCGACAGGTCCAGGATCTCGTTGATCAGGGTCAGGAGATGCTGGCCGCTCTCGTGGATGTCCTTCGAATAGTCCTTGTAGGAGGGGGCGGCGTGAGGTCCGAAGACCTCGTTCATCATCACCTCCGAGAAGCCCATGATGGCGTTGAGCGGGGTGCGCAGCTCGTGGCTCATCGTCGCCAGGAAGCGCGACTTGGCGAGGTTCGCCTCCTCGGCCCGGCGCCGGGCCTCGTCCGAATTGCCCTTCGCCTCCTCCAGCTCCACCAGGATGTGGTCCTTCTCGGCGCGGGAGCGGATGCTGCTGAGCGTGCTCTCGTAGAGGCGGTTGCTGAGCATGGTCAGGAAGACGAAGGCCGTCGTGGTCATGACGGCCAGGACCGAGGCGCCGGCGTCGCGGGAGGTGACGGCGATCAGCGCCACCACGAGGGCGAGCGGAACGAGGCCGCCGCAGACGGCGAGCGGAACCGAGGACGACAGCGTGGTCGTGACCGCCGCGATCATCAGCGAGACGAAAAGGGTGAAGCCGTAGGTCCCCCCCTCGACGTCGGCGAGAAGCTTGATGGCCGGCGCCCAGCCGCAGGTGAAGACGAATTCGGTGACGATGAACCGCCGGCGCCACGCCGCGATGGAGGCGGAATCCGGCTCGGTCCTCAGGAAGCGCTCGACCAGCCCGTACCGGATGGCCAGGATGGCCGAGACCAGCACGAACCAGATCCCGGCCATGCCGGTGGAGATCCAGTAGGTCGACACGCCCGCGACGACACCCGCGAGGGCGAGCACCACGATCGCCGCCCGCGCCTGGTTCTCGGCATAGACGCGCACGAGTTCGTATTCGAAGGTGCGCTCGAGCCCGATCGAGGAGGTCAGCTTCTCGCGGGCGGTTCGGATGTCCTGGGCGAGGCGGCGCCGGCGCGCGCGGTCGGAGAAGGTCGCGTCGCGACCCTGCTCAACCATCTCGGCCGTGAGTTCGCCCATGACAACGCAACGCCTTTCCGGGACGGACCGGAACGGAGCGATCATGATTCAGAAAGGTTAACCCTGTCCTGCCGCATAAGGGTCGGGACAGGGTGGAGACGCGATTCATGGTCGCCGGATGAGAAGGGGGCTCCGTCCGCTCGACCTCGCCGCGGCGATCGTCGTTCTCCTCTGCCTTCTCGCCCTCGCGGCGATGCTGCGCGAGAGGCCGATCGCGGGCAAGGCCTTCGCGATCGACGGCGACACCCTGGTCGTGGACGGGCGGCGCATCCGCCTCGTCGGCCTCGACGCTCCGGAGATCGGGCAGAGCTGCGAGAGGGAAGGCCGCGCCTATCGCTGCGGCGAGGAGGCGAGGGCGGCGATCCGGGCCTTCATCGCCGGGGAGCCGGTGACCTGCGCCGCGCAGGGCCGCGACCGCTACGGTCGCGACCTCGCGACCTGCCGCGTCCGCGCGCAGGATATCGGCGCCCATCTCGTCAGGAGCGGCCAGGCGGTCTCCTTCGGCGCCTATGGAGAGGAGGAGAGGGAGGCGCGCGAGGCGAGGCGGGGAATCTGGGCAGGCCCCTTCGAGACGCCGCAGGCGTGGCGGCGCCGCCACGGGGTCGGCGCCCCTCCGTGACGGCGGGGCGGGAGACGCGTCGATTCCGCTTGCGTCCCGGCCGGCACCTCACGCAATGGAGGGGAAGCGGAGGGTCGATCGGATGAAGCTCTACGACGGCGGCCGCGCCCCCAATCCGCGGCGCGTTCGCATCTTCCTGGCGGAGAAGGGGATTTCGGTTCCGCTCGTGCCGGTCGACATCATGAAGGGCGAGCACAAGACGCCCGCCTTCACCTCGCTCAACCCGATGCAGCGCATCCCGAGCCTCGTCCTCGACGACGGCACCGTGATCTCCGAATCGATCGCCATCTGCCGCTATTTCGAGGCCCTCCAGCCCGAGCCGGCCCTGTTCGGGCGCGGTCCGGCGGGATGCGCGCTCGTCGAAATGTGGCAGCGCCGGATGGAACTCGACCTGCTGCTCGCCGTCGCCGCGGTGTTCCGCCACACCCATCCTTCCATGGTCACGCTGGAGGCGCAGCAGGTGGCCGAATGGGGCGAGGCCAATCGCAGCCGGGTCGCCAGCTTCCTCACCTTCCTCGACGGCCATCTGGAGGGCCGCGAATTCGTGGCCGGCGATGAATTCTCGGTGGCCGACATCACCGGGCTCGTCGCCGTCGATTTCATGCGCCTGCCGAGGATCCCCGTCCCGGAGGGGCTCGCGAACGTGAAGCGCTGGCACGGTGCCCTCGCGGCCCGGCCCAGCGCGAAGGCCTGACATGAAGCTCACCGTCATCGGCTGCGGCGACGCCTTCGGCGCGGGCGGGCGCGCCAATACCTGCTTCCTGCTCGAGACCGGGACGCAGACCATTGCGCTCGATTTCGGCGCCACCTCGCTCGTGCAGATGCGCCGGCTCGGCCTCGATCCGCTGGCGATCGACGTCATCGTGCTGAGCCATCTGCACGGCGACCATTTCGGCGGCATTCCCTTCCTGCTGCTGTTCCGGCAATTCAACTGCGCCAACCGGCGGCCGCTCACGATTGCGGGGCCGGTCGGCACGCGCGAGCGCCTTCTCGCCGCCTCGGAGGTCTTCTTTCCCGGCAGTTCCCGGACGGAGTGGAAGTTCGCCCTCACCGTGGTCGAGGTCCCTTGCGGGGAACCCTGGACCTGCGAGGGACTCGAACTCGTCTCCCGCGAGGTCGTCCATCCCTCCGGGGCGCCGTCCACCGGAGTGAGGCTGCGCCTCGGGGACAGGCTGCTCGCCTATTCCGGCGATACCGAATGGACGGATGCGCTCTACGAGATCGCCGCCGGGGCCGATCTCTTCATCTGCGAGTGCTACAAGCGGGACGGAACGCCGGTCTATCACATGAGCCTCGACCAGATCGCCGCGCATCGCGCCGGCCTGCGGGCCGGGCGCATCATGCTGACCCATATGAGCGAGGAGATGCTCGCGGCCACCGGGGCGGCGCGGGAACTGGGGTTCGAAATCGCCCATGACGGGCTCGTCGTCGCGTTCTGATCTTTTCCTCGCGCTCAAGGCCCGGGCCGAATCCTGCCGCATCTGCCGCGACGCACCAGCCGGGGAGCCGCTCGCGCACGAGCCCCGGCCCATTCTCCAGGGAACGGGCCGCGCCCGCCTTCTCGTCGCCAGCCAGGCGCCGGGGATCCGGGCTCATCTCAGCGGGCGTCCTTTCGACGATCCCTCGGGCGTGCGGCTGCGGGCCTGGCTCGGCCTCGACGAGGCGGGGTTCTACGACCCGGACCTCGTCGCCATCGTGCCGATGGGCCTGTGCTTTCCCGGCCATGACGCCCAGGGCGGCGACCTCCCGCCCCGGCGCGAATGCGCGCCCGTCTGGCGCGCGCCGCTCCTCGCGGCCTTGCCCCGGATCAGGCTGATCCTCGCGATCGGCCTCTATGCCCAAGCCTTCCATCTCGGCCGCGGCCCCGCGCTCGGCGCGCGGATGCGTCTCTGGCGCGAGATCCTGGGCGGCGACCGGAACCCCCGCATCCTGCCGCTGCCGCATCCCTCCTGGCGGAATTCCGGCTGGTTGAAGCGCAATCCCTGGTTCGAGGCCGAGCTTCTGCCCGTGCTTCGCGCCGAGGTCGCCCGGCTCCGGGCGGGGGACGAATAGAGGGAAGCTCTCAGCCGAGCCTCTTGCCCTCGCGCCCGGCGAGTTCCTGGATGAACTGCCAGGCGGTGCGGCCCGAGCGGGCGCCGCGGGTCGTGGCCCATTCGAGCGCCTCGCGCCGCAGCGCCTCCTTGTCCCCGCCGAGGCCGAAGCGGCCGGCATAGCCGAAGACCATGTCGAGATATTCGTCCTGGCTGCATTTGTGGAAGCCGAGCCAGAGGCCGAAGCGGTCCGACAGCGAGACCTTCTCCTCGACCGCCTCGCCCGGATTGATGGCGGTCGAGCGCTCGTTCTCCATCATGTCGCGCGGCAGGAGGTGGCGGCGGTTCGAGGTGGCGTAGAAGATGACGTTGTCGGGCCGGCCCTCGATGCCCCCCTCCAGCACCGCCTTGAGCGACTTGTAGGAGGTGTCGTCCGCGTCGAAGGAGAGGTCGTCGCAGAAGACGATGAAGCGGTGCGGGTCCTCGCGCAGCTGCGCCATGAGATCCGGCAGGGTCTCGATGTCCTCGCGGTGGATCTCGATCAGCTTGAGGGGGCGCTCCGGCCGCGCCGCCGCCTCGTTCACCTCCGCATGGACCGCCTTGACCAGCGACGACTTGCCCATGCCCCGCGCGCCCCAGAGGAGCGCGTTGTTCGCCGGCAGGCCGCGCGCGAAGCGCTCGGTGTTCATGACAAGCGTGTCGCGCATCCGGTCGATGCCGCGCAGCAGGCTCATCTCGACGCGGTTCACGCGCGGCACGGGCGACAGGCGCCGCTCGGCCGCCTGCCACACGAAGGCGTCGGCCGATTCGATCGACAGCGCGCGCCGCGGCGGGGGGGCCAGGCGGTCGAGAGCGTCGGCGATCCGCTGGAGCAGGTTCTTGCAATCGGGGTCCGACAAGGCGTTCATCATGGGGTCCGGGTCTCTGGGGGCTGTTTCGCCGGAATCAGGGCAGGGTCGCATGTGCCTGCGCGAGGGCCGGGTCAACCTCGCGCGGCGGCGGCGGGCGGCCGGGATGGGGCAAGCGTGTGTGCTGCGCCGCACCAAATTTGGGCTGGCCGGGCCTTGACGTTCCGCACGAGCTAGGCGTGTGCCGCATAGATCGGAGACGAAACGCCGATAAAGTTAGCAAGTTACTAACGTATGCATGCGTATAGCGCATGGCTGAGGCTTGGTGGGGAGAGGTTTTCAGGCAGCCCTGCCCGTCTTATATGCATTGCACAACGCGGCGCTCACACGCTGCTTCGTAGAGAGAGACCATGTTCACGTCGTTCGTCATGGCCAAGATCCGGGCCTATCTGAAGTACCGCGAGACGGTCCGCGAGCTGTCGCGGCTGTCGGATCGCGAGCTTGAGGATATCGGGATCGCGCGCGCCGACATCGAGAACCTGGCCAAGGTGGGCTGATCCCGCCTGGAGCTTAGGGGGCTGATTTGCTGGCGACGCCCACCTTTCAGGTGGGCGTCTTTGCGTTGGGACCCTGCTTCGGGTAGGCGGGCGGGATGTCTGACGCGATCCATATCGTCGGCGGGGGGCTCGCCGGCTCCGAGGCCGCCTGGCAGGCGGCCGAGGCGGGCGCCCATGTCGTCCTCCACGAAATGCGCCCCGAGCGGCGCACCGAGGCGCACCAGACGGACGGGCTCGCCGAACTCGTCTGCTCCAATTCCTTCCGCTCCGACGATGCGCGGACCAACGCCGTGGGGCTCCTGCACCAGGAGATGCGCCGCCTCGGCTCGCTGATCATGCGCGAGGGCGACCGCCACCAGGTGCCGGCAGGAGGGGCGCTCGCGGTTGATCGCGAGGGCTTCTCGCAGGCGGTGACCGCGGCCCTCGCCTCCCATCCGCGCATTGTGATCGCACGCGGCGAGGTGGCCGGCTTGCCGCCGGAGGAATGGGGATCCGCGATCGTCGCGACCGGCCCCCTGACCTCGCCCGCCCTGGCCGAGGCCGTTCGCGCGGTGACGGGCGAGGGCGAGCTTGCCTTCTTCGACGCCATAGCGCCCATCGTCCATCGCGATTCGATCGATCTCGGCAAGGCGTGGTTCCAGTCGCGCTACGACAAGGCCGGCCCCGGCGGCACGGGGGCGGATTATCTCAACTGCCCTCTCGACCGCGAGCAGTACGAAGCCTTCGTCGCCGCCCTGGTCGGGGGCGAGAAGACCTCCTTCAAAGAGTGGGAGGCCACGCCCTATTTCGACGGCTGCCTGCCGATCGAGGTCATGGCCGAGCGCGGGGCCGAGACCCTGCGCTGGGGGCCGATGAAGCCGGTGGGGCTGACGAATCCGCACCGGCCGGGCGAGAAGCCCTATGCCGTCGTCCAGCTCCGGCAGGACAACGCGCTCGGCACGCTCTTCAACATGGTCGGCTTCCAGACGAAGCTGAAACATGGCGAGCAGGTCCGCATCTTCCGCACCATCCCCGGGCTGGAGCGGGCGGAGTTTGCCCGCCTCGGCGGGCTGCACCGCAACACCTACCTGAACTCCCCGAAACTGCTCGACGGCGAATTGCGGCTGCGCGTCCTGCCGCGCCTGCGCTTCGCGGGGCAGATCACGGGCTGCGAGGGCTATGTCGAGAGCGCCGCCATCGGCCTTCTCGCCGGGCGTTTCGCGGCCGCCGAGCGGCTCGGCGGCCGCTTCGAGTTGCCGCCCGTGACGACCGCGCTCGGCGCGCTCGTCCGCCACATCACGGGCGGGCATCTGTCCGTGGAAGGGGAGGGGGGCTTGCGCTCCTTCCAGCCGATGAACATCAATTTCGGGCTCTTTCCGCCTCTCGAGGCTGCGCCCAAGGGCCCCGAGGGAAAGCGTCTGCGTGGCAGTGAGAAGGCGCAGGCGCGAAAATGCGCGCTGACCGACCGCGCCCGTGCCGATCTCGCCGCCTGGCTGGCGGATGGGGCCCCCGGGGAATCGCCTGGGAGTGCGTGAGGCTTCGCAGCCCCCTCAGATCCGCTCGATGAGCTTGTCGCCGAAGAGGCCCTCGGGCCGGATCATGAGGAAGCCGAGGGCGATGAAATAGGCGAGCCAGGATTCGATGCCCCCGCCGACCAGCGGCCCCCAGTAGAACTCGCCGAGCTTCTCGCCGATGCCGATGATGAGGCCGCCGACGATGGCGCCCGGAATCGAGGTCAGGCCGCCGAGGATCAGCACCGGCAGCGCCTTCAGGGCGATGACCTCGAGCGCGAAGGACACTTCCGAGCGCGCGCCCCACATGATCCCCGTCGCGAGCGCCACGAT
>NZ_DAOLAJ010000083.1:0-15578 GCF_035325185.1 Enterovirga sp.
CGCTGCTCGCGCTGGGGCATCGTCGCCTTCGCCTCCTCGCTCGACCAGGCCGGCCCCATCGCGCGCAATGTCGGCGATTGCGCCGTGCTGCTGCGTTCGATGGCGGGGCATGACCCGAAGGACACGACCTCGGCCGACCTGCCGGTGCCCGATTACGAGGCCGCGCTGGAACGCGGGGTGAAGGGGCTGAGGATCGGCATTCCGAAGGAATACCGGATCGAGGGCATGCCCGCCGAGATCCAGGCGCTCTGGGACAAGGGGCGCGACTGGCTGCGGCAGGCCGGCGCCACGATCGTCGAGGTGTCGCTGCCTCATACGCGCCATGCCCTGGCGGCCTATTACATCGTCGCCCCGGCGGAGGCGTCCTCCAACCTCGCCCGCTACGATGGCGTGCGCTACGGCATGCGCATGCCGGGACGCGACATCGTCGAGATGTACGAGAAGACCCGCGCCGAGGGCTTCGGCCGCGAGGTCAAGCGCCGGATCATGATCGGCACCTATGTGCTGTCCGCCGGCTATTACGACGCCTATTACGTCCGCGCGCAGCGCATCCGCACGCTGATCAAGCGCGATTTCGAGGAGTGCTTCGCCGCCGGAATCGACGCCGTCCTGACGCCCGCGACGCCCTCCGGCGCCTTCGGCATCGGCGAGAAGGGCTCGGCCGATCCGGTCGAGATGTATCTCAACGACGTCTTCACGGTGACGGTGAACATGGCGGGGCTGCCCGGAATCGCCGTTCCGGCCGGCCTCGATTCGCGGGGGCTGCCGCTCGGGCTCCAGCTCATCGGGCGGCCCTTCGACGAGGAGACGCTGTTCGCCGGAGCGCGGGTGATCGAGGAGGCGGCCGGCCCCGTGGACCTCCCGCAGCCCTGGTGGACGTGATGGCGGAGGAGACGGCCGGGCCGCTCGCCCCCCTGCGGGCCGAGATCGACATCTGCGATGCCGAGATCGTCGCGCTTCTCGCGCGGCGCATGGAGATCGTCGAGCGCGTGATCGCCATCAAGAGCGGACACGGAATCCCCGCGCTCCTGCCGGACCGCGTGGAGGACGTGGTCGCGCGGGTTCGCGGGGAGGCCGGACGGGACGGCGTCCCGCCCGATCTCGTCGAGACGGTCTGGCGCGCGATGATGGACTGGATCATCGCCTACGAGGACGAGCGGCTCGGCGCCGGGAAAGGCGAGGGGCGGTGACCCCTCCTTCCGTCCCCTTCTCCACCTGGATCCTCGCCGCCTTCGACCCGATCCTCATCGTGGTCGCGGTCTATCTCGGCTGGAAGGCGGACCAGGCGGGCAAGATCTTCATCGCCGCCATCGCCGCGCTCGGCGTGACGCTTCTCGCCGATTGGCTGATCACGGGGATCGGGATTCCGTGGATGGCGCCGGTCTCGCGCAATGCGCCGACACTCCTGCCGGTGCGCAGCGTCGCCGCCTGCCTGTGGGCGGCGCTCGCTTTCGGCGCGCGGCGTCTCTTCGACGCCTATCGCGGCTGATCGGCCGGGAGCTGCATCGGCTCGACCGCGATGACGAGCGCCGCAGGCGGAGCCGCGCCCGAGCCGATCGGGTGGACCCTGTCGTAGAACAGGAGGCCGAGGACGCTGGTCGTGACGATCGCCATGCCGGCGAGAAGGCCGAAGAGGCTGGCCCGATCCGCCTCGCGCCTATGCGTCGGGCGCCCGAAATGGTCGATGCTGCGCACCGCGATTGCGGGAGCGCGGCCGGGTCTCTGCGGCAGCGGGATGACGGCCATCGGGCTCTCCCTCTTCTTCCGTGCACATAACGCCGCACCCCTCCCGATGGTTGCATGGGCCGGCTGTTGACCCGCGGGGCCTCCACTCCCTACAGCGTGCGGACGAGCGGAAGCACGCATGGCGCTCCCGCCCCGTCAGCGGCGAGACAGGACAGGACCCGGCCGGCATGAACGCGCCCGTCAACCCGAAGAAGCTGATCTCCGGCGCCCTGGGCGACTGGGAGGTGATCATCGGCCTCGAGATCCATGCCCAGGTGACGAGCCGCGCCAAGCTCTTCTCCGGCGCCTCGACCGCCTTCGGCGGCGCGCCGAACGATCATGTCTCGCTGGTCGATGCGGCGATGCCCGGCATGTTGCCCGTCATCAATGCCGAATGCGTGGCCCAGGCGGTGCGCACCGGCCTCGGCCTCAAGGCCGCGATCAACCTGCGCTCGGTCTTCGACCGCAAGAACTATTTCTATCCCGACCTGCCGCAGGGCTACCAGATCAGCCAGTACAAGAGCCCGATCGTGGGCGAGGGCGAGGTTACGGTGGACGTCTCGGAAGGCGAGACGATCCGCGTCGGGATCGAGCGGCTGCATCTCGAGCAGGATGCCGGCAAGTCCATCCACGACCTCTCCCCGACCGACAGCTTCGTGGACCTCAACCGCTCCGGCGTCGCGCTGATGGAGATCGTCTCGAAGCCCGACCTGCGCTCCTCCGAGGAGGCGAAAGCCTATGTGACGAAGCTGCGCACCATCCTGCGCTATCTCGGCACCTGCGACGGCGACATGGAGAAGGGGAACCTGCGCGCCGACGTCAACGTCTCGGTGCGCCGCCCCGGCGAGCCCTTCGGCACGCGCTGCGAGATCAAGAACGTCAACTCGATCCGCTTCATCGGCCAGGCCATCGAATACGAGGCGCGGCGCCAGATCGCGATCCTCGAGGACGGCGGCACGATCTCCCAGGAAACGCGCCTCTTCGATCCGGGCCGGGGCGAAACGCGCTCGATGCGCTCGAAGGAGGAGGCGCACGACTACCGCTATTTCCCCGATCCCGACCTCCTGCCGCTGGAATTCGACCAGGTTTATGTGGACGCCCTCGCCGCCGAGCTGCCGGAGCTGCCGGACGCGAAGAAGGCGCGCTTCATCGCGACATACGGCCTGCCGCCCTACGACGCCGGCGTCCTGACGGCCGAGCGCGAGACGGCCGATTTCTTCGAGGAGGTCGCCCGCGGCCGCGACGGCAAGGCGACGGCGAACTGGGTCATCAACGAGCTGTTCGGGCGCCTCAACAAGGAGGGCAGGGCGATCGGGGAGAGCCCCGTCTCGGCCGCGCAGCTCGGCGCGATTGTCGACCTGATCGGCGAGAAGGTGATTTCCGGCAAGATCGCCAAGGACCTTTTCGAGATCGTCTGGGCCGAGGGCGGCGATCCGCGCAAGCTCGTGGAAGAGCGCGGCATGAAGCAGGTGACCGATACGGGCGCGATCGAGAAGGCGGTCGAGGAGGTCATCGCTGCCAATCCCGACAAGGCCGCGCAGGCCAAGGCCAAGCCGACCCTGGCCGGCTGGTTCGTCGGTCAGGTCATGAAGGCGACGGGCGGCAAGGCCGCGCCGGCCGCCGTCAACGCTCTCGTGAAGCAGAAGCTCGGCATCGAGTAGCCGGTCCCGCCCGTCACGGCCGGAGGGGGCGGCGGAGGCGGTTTGCCGCGTCGAGGAGGCCGGACGGCGCGACCGGCTGCGCGAGGAAGGCGGCGGCGGGGAGGGACAGCGCCCCCTGCGGGGGAAGCATCTTCGCGGCGATGACGTAGAAGCGCCAGCGCGAGGGGTCGCGATCGCCGCTCGCCCAGACCGGATGATGGCCGAGAACCTGGATCTCCGCGCCGCCCGGACGGGCCTCCTCGTCGCGCCGGGCCACGAGCCATTGGGCGCCGCTTGGCTTGCGTGTGAACCGGCTCGTCCTCGCGGCGAAATGCCCGACCAGCAGCCGCGTGCCGTCCGCATGCGTGAAGGCCGGCTCGAGGGGGGCGGGACGCCGCCATTCCGGGGCGAGCGCGGCCGCGACGACATCTTCGAGCGAGATCGGAACGGGAGGGCGCGCGCCCCTTCCCGCCTCCGTCGTCAGATAGGAAATGGATCGATTGTCCGGCATCGCCTCGTCCTCCGGACGAATGGAGCACGGAGCGCGTGTGCAATCGGTGAACGCGGCCGGTTAACGGTTTCGATGTCAGCATATGCCCGCAATGGGATGGGGTCCGGCCAGCGCCGCCGGACGCCATCCGGGGGCAATGGTCCGGCGAAGAGGCGGAACGCAGTCGGTCCTTCTGCCGGAAGCAGCCCAAGATACCCGAGAAGAGGGAATGCGCGCGTGAACCCTCCCTAACGAAGTGGTGGGGAGGGCCGAGTCGCGCCGAAGACGCGAACCGGGGTGGGGGGCGTCGACGCGAGCACCCGGCTCGGCCTTCGGCCGAGTCCGCCCTCCCCACCGCAAGCGGTGGGGAGGGTTGGCGCGGTGGACACCGCGATGCGAACGCGATCACGTTTTTTGTGTGAAGGGAGAACCCGGCTGCGACCCGCCATATGCGACAGCCCTGCCGCTCGCGGGGAGAGGAAAGGAGAAGGGCTCAAAAACGAAAACGGAAGCGACTGCAGTGGGGGCGGTTCGTGCTGGGAGCGGTGCTCAACCGCATGCTCCGTGCCCCTAGAGTCGCTTCCGTTCGTGTTCGCTTTGCGCTGCTCGGCCGTGAGCCGAAACAATCTCACGGAGATCTATGCAGCTTCCTTCTGAGGTGGACTCATCCAAGGCCCTCCTTTCCTTGCCGTTTGCTTGGACGTACGCTCCGTCTGCTCGTGACCGGAGTTCGTCACCTGAACGACACTTGAAGTTTGCTCCTCCTCCTCCTGATCGTCAAGCCCCTTGTTTATTGCGGATGCGAAATCCCGAGGTCCGGGGCCGGAGGTCAGGGCGTCCGGCCGGGAGCCTGCGGCAGGGAAGGAGCCGGCTCGGGAGAGGGCTCCGCCGGCCCGCTTGCGGCGCGGGGCGGCGGGGCGGGGACCGGCTCGGGAATATCGTCGGGGGCGACGAGCGGGCCCGGCCGATGCGCGGGGGCTGCCGGCCGCGCCTCGGCGGGGGGAGTTTCGGGGGAAGGCGGGGGTGCGGGCGGCGGAGCTTTCCGCCGCGGCGCCGGCTTCTCCTCCTGCACGAGATAGCCGCGTGCGATCCGCCATTGCCAGAAGCAGAGGATCGGGGCGACGGCGAGTTCGCCCGCCAGCGCCGCCAGCACGTGGAGAGGCGGCGTGTCGGTCACGCCCGTGCCGGCGAGGCGGGAGAAGCCGCCGATGACGACGAGCAGGGACAGGAGGCGGAAGCGCGGCCCCACCGCCTCGATATTCGGGATGGTGGACCAGAACAGCAGGCCGATGCCCAGATACAGGCCGGAGAGAAAGCGGTAATGGCTGTCGCCCGAGAGCCCGAGGCGGTCGCCCGTGAGGGCTGCCCCGAACACGACGCCGTAGAGGCCGGCCACGACGGGACCGAGCGCGACGATCGCAACGACAATCTGGAGATGGCGCCGCTGCCGCTCGAGCGAGCGGAGCACCCGCGGATCTTCCGCGACGGGATCGTTGTCTGGCTGGGGATCGGACATCGCGGCGGCCGTGCTCACACGATTCTGCCTCTCGGGGGGGCGTTGCGGGCACCGTGCAGGAACATGCGGGGCGACGCAACGCCGGCCGTTCCCCGCGGATGCCGCGGGAGCCGGCAGGTGGGGCTTGCGCTTCGCCGGCCGGCCGCGTTGCATAGGGAGGCAAGGAGAGAACACGTCATGGCGGCCATCTCGCAGCAGCCGATCGAACTCTACTACTGGCCCACGCCGAACGGCTGGAAGGTCTCGATCATGCTCGAGGAATGCGGCCTGCCCTACGTGGTCAGGAGCGTGAACATCGGCAAGGGCGACCAGTTCAAGGCCGAGTTCCTCGCCATTTCTCCCAACAACAAGATGCCGGCCATCGTCGATCCGCAGGGGCCGGGCGGGGAGCCGGTCTCCATTTTCGAATCCGGGGCGATTCTCCAATATCTCGGCCGCAAGACGGGCCTGTTCTATCCGAGCGAGGAGCGCGCGCGGATCGAAGTGGAGCAATGGCTCTTCTGGCAGATGGCGGGGCTCGGGCCCATTGCCGGGCAGACCCATCATTTCCGCATCTATGCGCCCGAGCCGATTCCCTATGCGGTCGAGCGCTTCACCCGCGAGACGAGCCGGCTCTACGGCGTCCTGGACAGGCGCCTCGCCGATCGCGAGTTCCTGGCGGGCGACTATTCCATCGCCGACATGGCGACCTACCCCTGGGCGAAGATGTGGGGGCGGCAGGGGCAGGACATCGCGGACTTTCCCCATGTCAGGCGCTGGCTGGAGGCGATCGCCGCCCGCCCCGCCGTGCGGCGCGGCATCGCGCTCAACGCCGCCGACAAGAAGCTCGTCGACATGAGCGATCCCGCCGTGCGGGCCATCCTGTTCGAGCGCCAGGAGGTGCGGTGAGGCGGCGGCGGATCAGTTCCGGGGCGGAAGGCTTCCGGTCGCCATGTCCGTGCGCTCCCATGTCTCGGAGCCGCAGAGCAGGCCGCCGAGGACGCAGCCGCCCACCTCCAGGGCGCGGCCCTTGGGCGTGAGCGTGGTCTTGTAGGTCTTGCCGTTCTCGGGGTTGTACATGGAGCCCTGCCAGGCTCCCTTGCCGTCCGGGCGGATGTCCCGCGACAGGCTGAGGCCGATCACGGGCCGCTTGCGCAGGGCCGGGTCGGGGTTCTGGTCGTCGGCATCCGCGCTCCTGGCCCAGACGATCGTGGCGCAGAGCATCTTGCCGCAAGGGGCGATCCTGATCTTCGAGCTGTGCTCTTCCGTGAGCCAGAGGCCGGCCGGGCTCTCGGCCGCGATCGCGGCCGGGCCGGCGAGGCTCGCCGGGATGACCAGGGCCGTCGCGAGACGTCGCATGGCGATCTCCCTTCGAACCCGAGCTTCGCGGCGGATCGTGTAGGAATCAAGGCAGGGGATGCTGCGAATCGTTCCTCCCTCGGCTTGAGGGCGGGCGGGCCGGCCGCTATAGGACCGCTCCTTCTTCTCCCCTCCGGCGCAACGACGACAGGATCAGAGCCTCATGGCGCGCGAACAGACTTTCTCCATCCTCAAGCCCGACGCGACGCGGCGCAACATCACGGGCCAGGTGAACGCCGTGATCGAGAAGGCGGGGCTTCGCATCGTCGCGCAGAAGCGGGTTCTCATGACGCGCCAGGAGGCCGAGACCTTCTATGCCGTGCACAAGGAACGTCCCTTCTTCGGCGAACTCGTTGAGTTCATGACCTCGGGCCCCGTGGTCGTGCAGGTGCTCGAAGGCGAGAACGCCGTCGCGGGCTATCGCGAGGTGATGGGCGCGACGAACCCCGCCAACGCGGCCGAGGGCACGATTCGCAAGCTCTTCGCGGAATCCATGGGCGAGAACACCGTCCACGGCTCCGATTCGCCGGACAACGCGAAGATCGAGATCGAGCAGTTCTTCTCGGGCAACGAGATCGTCGGCTGAGCGAAAGGGCCGGGACGGCTCGCGCGGCCCCGGCCCTCTCGATTTCCGTCAGCTCGCCGCCTTGGCGGGCTCTTCCGCCGCGGCTTCCTCGCCGAGCCACGCCCCGGCCGCTTCCCGGCCCGCATCCCGCAGGCCCGTCAGGAACGAGCGCTTCAGGTTGAGCGCGCTCTGGTGGTTGAGGTCGGGATACCAGTCCTCGGCGCTGACATGGTCGATCGTCAGGGCCTTGAGCTTGCGGGCCGCGTCCGTGCGGCCGCGCTCCTCCTCGCTGAGGCGTTGCAGCGCCGCGATGGTCTCCAGATCGCGCTGCAACGCGTTGTTGAAGGTGATCTGGTTCAGCCGGTTGACGATGCTCGGCGAGGTCGTCGGGTGATCGTCGCCGCTCGTGGGGATGAGCTGGATCAGGAGCACCCGGTCGACGTCGCTCGCCTCGACGAGAGGCAGCAGCGGCGGATTGGCGGCAAAGCCGCCATCCCAGTAGCTCTCCCCCTCGATCTCGACCGCCTGATGGATCAGCGGAAGGCAGGCCGAGGCGAGGACGGCGTCGAGGCTGATCTCGTCCTCACGGAAAATCCGCAGCGTGCCGTCGCTGACCTTGGTCGTCGAGACGAGAAGCTTGAGGGAAGGGTCCTTCTGCAGGGCCTCGAAATCGACCGTCTCGCTCAGCAGTTCCCGCAGGGGGTTCAGGTTGAGCGGGTTGAGCTGGTAGGGCGAAAGCAGCCGCGTCGAGAGGTCGATCGCGCGGGCGGCTCCCTGCGAGGGCATGAGGCTGGGCGAGACGCTCTGTCCGAATTTCGTCCAGAACACGTCCAGCTTCTCCCGCGCCGCCTCGGGGCCGCCGAGGCGCAGGCCGTCGGCGAGAAGCACAGAGTTCAGCGCGCCTGCGCTGGCGCCGCTGGCAGCGTCGAATTCGAGATCGGGCTCCTCGAGAAGCCTGTCGAGGACGCCCCAGGTGAATGCGCCGAAGGCCCCGCCGCCCTGAAGAGCGAGGGAAATACGGCCGATCGGCGCCTTCGGAGCGGCGGGCTTGCCCCCGCGTTTCCGGAAGATGTTCGTGATCATGGCCCCAATTTGTGCGGTGCAACATGAAATCGCAAGCCCTTCTTTTCGGCAGTGGCTCGGCAGGGGTGTCGCAGAGCACAAATCGCGCGATTGGCGCTTGACCTCGCCTTCGGGACGATTGATGCGAGGGCTCATGCCGAACGCTGCCGCATTCCCGGAGCCGCCCTCGGGCGGCCTCATCGTCGCGCTCGACCTGCCGACCGTTCGCGAGGCGGAAGCCCTGGCCGAGCGGCTTTCGAGCCTGCGGCCGGTCTTCAAGATCGGGCATCAGCTCGCCTATACGGGCGGCCTCGCCTTGGCCGAGCGGGTCGTCCGGGCCGGCCACGAGGTGTTCCTCGACCTCAAGCTGCACGACATCCCGCGCACGGTGGAGGAGGGGGTGCGGTCCCTCGCCGGATTCGGCGCGGCCTTCCTGACCGTCCACGCCTATCCGCAGACCATGCGCGCGGCTTTGGCCGGGCGCGGCGCCTCGAATCTGAAGCTTCTCGGCGTCACGGTGCTCACCTCCATGGACGACGCGGATGCGCGGGCGGCCGGCTATGCCGCCCGCGTCGCCGATCTCGTCGACGCCCGCGCCCGGGACGGCGAGGCGGCCGGGATCGACGGCCTCGTCTGCTCGCCGATGGAGGTCGCCTCGCTGCGGCGCCTCCTGTCCCGCGAGCGTCTTCTGGTCGTGCCCGGAACACGCCCGGCCGGTGCCGATCCCGGCGACCAGAAGCGCGTGCGGCTGCCGGCGGAGGCCGTCGCCGACGGCGCCGATTACCTCGTCATGGGCCGCCCGATCACGGGCGCGGCCGATCCCCTCGCCGCGGCGCGGGCGATCCTGGCCGAGATGCGGAGCGCAAAGACGTCATGACCCAGGGCCTCAGCTTTCCCGATCCCGAGACCATTGCCGGGATGACGGCGCGCATGCTGTTCGAGGTCGAGGCGGTGCGCTTCTACGAGGGCAAAGAGCCCTTCATCTTCACCTCGGGCTGGGCGAGCCCGGTCTATATCGATTGCCGCCGGCTCATTTCCTTCCCGCGCGTACGCCAGACGCTGATCGATTTCGGGGCGTCGATGACGCTCCGCAATGCCGGATTCGAGCAATTCGACGTCGTCGCGGGGGGCGAGACGGCGGGCATCCCCTTCGCGGCCTGGATGGCGGACCGGCTGATGCTGCCGATGCAATATATCCGCAAGAAGCCCAAGGGCTTCGGCCGGAACGCACAAATCGAGGGCCATGTCGTCGAGGGGCAGCGCACGCTGCTGGTCGAGGACCTGACGACGGACGGACGCAGCAAGGTCGTCTTCGCCAAGGCGCTGCGGGAGGCGGGCGCCCATGTCGAGCATATCTTCGTCGTCTTCTACTATTCGATCTTCAAGGAATCCCAGGGCATCCTCGACGAGATGGGGGTCAAGCTGACGCATCTCGCCACCTGGTGGGACGTGCTGGCGGCGGCCAAGGCGGGCGGCAAGTTCGCGCCCCCCGTCCTGCGGGAGGTGGAATCCTTCCTGCACGATCCCGCCGGCTGGTCGAAGGCGAATGGCGGAATCGAGAAGGCTCCCGATTGATCCCCGACCACCTCTATCGTCTCGCGCGCCCCGCGCTTTTCCGCCTCGACCCCGAGCAGGCCCATCATCTCGCGATCCGGGCATTGGCCTCGGGATTTGTCCGGGGATCCGTTGCGGCGGATGACCGGATTCTTCGGAGCCGCCTGTGGGGGCGCGACATTCCGAACCCCATCGGCCTCGCGGCGGGCTTCGACAAGCATGCCGAGGCGATCGGCGGCTGCGTCGCGCTCGGCTTCGGGCTCGTCGAGATCGGCACGGTGACGCCGCGGCCCCAGCCGGGCAATCCGCAGCCGCGCCTCTTCCGCCTCCCGGCCGACGAGGCGATCATCAACCGCAACGGCTTCAACAGCGAGGGGCTCGCCGCCTATTGCAGCCGCTTCGCGCAGCGCCGCCGCTCGGCTGTGCTCGTCGGCGCCAATGTCGGCAAGAACAAGGAGACGGCGGACGAGGTCGCCGATTTCGTCCTCGGCATCGAGGCGACGGCCCCGCTGGCCGATTATCTCGTGATCAACGTCTCCTCGCCCAACACGCCGGGCTTGCGCGATCTCCAGGGGC
The DNA here is from genome assembly GCF_035325185.1 of Enterovirga sp. GTDB lineage: Bacteria > Pseudomonadota > Alphaproteobacteria > Rhizobiales > Beijerinckiaceae > Enterovirga. The sequence goes on from NZ_DAOLAJ010000083.1 coordinate 10,467, forward strand.
GGCAGTCGATGGAGCGGCTGATCCGCGCCTGCCAGGAGGCGCGCGCGCGCGTAGTGCCGGAGGCGCCGCCGCCCCTGCTCGTCAAGCTCGCTCCCGATCTCGACGAGGCCGGCCTCGCCGATGCGGCCGAGGTCGCCCTGGCGACCGGCCTCGACGGCCTCATCATGGGCAACACGACGATCTCGCGTCCGCCTTCCCTGCGCGATCCCCGGAAAGGGGAGGCGGGAGGGCTCTCGGGCCGCCCGCTGCGCGACCTCTCGACCTCGAAACTCGCCGCGCTCTACCGGCTGACCGACGGGCGCATCCCGCTGATCGGCGTCGGCGGCGTCGCCTCGGGCGCGGATGCCTATGCCAAGATCCGGGCCGGCGCCTCGCTGGTGCAACTCTATTCGGGCCTTGTCTATGGTGGGCCGGGCCTGCCGGCCCGCATCAAGCGCGATCTCGCCGCCCTGCTGCGGCGCGACGTCTTCGCCTCGGTTACCGAGGCCGTGGGGGTGGATCATCGCTGAGCGGCGGCGCGCGGGCTTTCCGGGATGAAGGCCGCCGCCCGCCTGTCGGCCGCGATCGAGGTCCTCGCTGACATCGAGACGCGCCGTCGCCCGGCTGCCGACGCCCTGAAGGATTGGGGCCTCTCGCACCGATTCGCCGGCTCCGCGGACCGCGCCGCCATCGCAGGTCTCGTCTACGACGCCTTGCGCCGGCGTGCCTCCTCGGCCTGGCTGATGGGGGGCGATGCGCCGCGCGCCGTGCTCCTCGGCTCGCTGCGGCTCGCGCGCGGAATGGCGGCGGACGAGATCTCCTTGCTCTGCGACGGCTCGCGCTTCGCGCCCGAGCCGCTCGCCGGCGATGAGCGGGCGGCCCTGGCTCGCCCCGGTCCCGGCGAGGCGCCGCCCCTCGGCGAGGCGCCGCTCGATGTCGCGGGAGACTTTCCAGCCTGGATCGCGCCCTCGCTCATCCGCCTTTTCGGAGAAGAGGTTGGGGCCGAGATGGCCGCCCTCGCGGCGCGGGCGCCGCTCGATCTGCGCGTGAACACGCTGAAGGCCGGGCGCGAGGCCGTCCTCGCCGATCTCGCGCATTGGTCCCCGGCAGCGACGCCCTATTCGCCCTGGGGCCTGCGGGTGCCGCCCGGGCCGGACGGCAGGGGTCCCTCGGTCCAGAGCGATCCGGCCTTCCTCCAGGGGCAGGTCGAGATCCAGGACGAGGGCTCGCAACTCGCCGCCCTCTTCACCGGGGCGCGGCCCGGCGAGACCGTGGTCGATCTATGTGCGGGGGGAGGGGGCAAGACCCTCGCCCTCGCCGCCATGATGAAGAATACGGGGCGCCTCGTCGCGACCGATGCCGATCCGCGCCGTCTCGCCCCTATCCATGCGCGCCTGCAACGGGCGGGGGCGCTCGCCGAAATCCGCACGCCGCGCGGCAAGGCCGATCCGCTCGCCGATCTCGACGGGGCGGCCGATCTCGTCGTCGTCGACGCGCCCTGCACGGGGACCGGCACCTGGCGGCGCAACCCCGATGCGAAATGGCGCCTGCGTCCGGGCAGCCTGTCGCTGCGGCTCTCCGAGCAGGCCAAGGTGCTGGAGCGCGCGGCGCGCCTCGCGAGGCGGGGAGGGCGGATCGCCTATATCACCTGTTCCGTCCTGCCGGAGGAGAACGACGACGCCGTCGCGGCCTTCCTGGAACGCCACCCGGAGGCGCAGGTCGAGCCGGTCGCGGAGGCGGAGCCCTTTGCCGGCGTGGTCCGGCAGACGCGCCATGGAATCCAGATGACCCCCGCGCGGACCGGAACGGACGGATTCTACGTCGCCCGGCTGCGCTGCTGAGGCCTGCCGGAGCCGGGTTCTCGGATGTCAGTGGGCGCCCGAGCGCCTGCGATAGCCCCCGTTCGACTGCCGCTCGAACATCTCGCCGATCTGCGGATGGCGCAGAGGCTGGCCGCTGTCGTCGGGCAGGAGGTTCTGCTCCGACACATAGGCGATGTATTCGCTGTCCTGGTTCTCGGCGAGGAGGTGGTAGAAGGGCTGGTCCTTGCGCGGGCGCATTTCCGCGGGAATGGCGAGCCACCATTCCTCGGAATTGGAGAAGACCGGGTCCACGTCGAAGATCACGCCCCGGAAGGGGTGGATCCGGTGCCGGACCACCTGGCCGAGCGAGAACTTGGCCAGACGCATTTCTCCATTCCCGGACATGCGTGGAAGATACAGCCGGATGCGCCGGGCGAAAAGACCTTACGATGCCGCGGCGCCGTCCTTGGCCTCGACGAGATCGGCGAGGTCCACCAGCACCTTCGCCTGCTTCCAGGTGGCGTCGTCCTGCATCTTGCCGTCGATCATGACCGCGCCGGCCCCGTCGGGCATGGCGGCGATGATCTTGCGGGCGAAGGCAACCTCGGCGGGGTCGGGCGAGAAGACGCGCCGCGCGATCGCGATCTGCGTGGGATGCAGGGTCCAGGCCCCCGCGCAGCCCATCAGGAAGGCGTTGCGGAACTGGGCCTCGCAGGCTTCCGCGTCCGAGAAATCGCCGAAGGGACCGTAGAAAGCCTTGATCCCGTTCGCCATGCAGGCATCGACCATGCGGGCGACCGTGTAGTGCCACAGGTCCTGCTGGGCCGCCGCGCGCGGGCCCGAGCCCGCATCCGAGAGCACCTTGTAGTCGGGATGGCCGCCGCCGACCCGCGTCGTCTTCATGCCGCGGGAGGCCGCGAGATCGGCCGGGCCGAGGCTCATGCCGTGCATGCGGGGGGAGGCCTGCGCGATCTCCTCGACGTTCTTCACGCCTTCCGCCGTCTCCAGGATGGCATGGATCAGGATGGGCTTGCGGGCATGCGCCTTGGCCTCGAGCTGGGCGAGGAGCTGGTCGACATAATGGATGTCCCAGGAGCCCTCGACCTTGGGCACCATGACGACGTCGAGCTTGTCGCCGACCGCGCCGACAATCTCGACGAGATCGTCGAGCGCCCAGGGGCTGTTGAGGGCGTTCATGCGAATCCACAGGCCGGTGCTGCCGAAATCGGTGGCCTTGGCCATCTCGATGAAGCCGCGGCGCGCATCGAGCTTGGCGTCGATCGGGATCGCGTCCTCCAGGTTGCCGAGCACGACATCCACCTGCTTTGCCAGCTCGGGCACCTTGCTCCGCATCTTCTCGACATGCGGCGGCACGAAATGGATCATCCGCTCCAGCCGGACGGGGAGGGTGCGCAGGGGCGCGGGCGCGCCGATGGCGAGGGGCTGGAAGAAGCGGCGGGGAAGTTTCATCGGGCGCACCTTCGATTGGCACCGCGATGCAACATGAAGCGGCGCCGGGCGCAAGAGCGGCGCGGGCTCGCCCGAAGGTCTTCGCTGCGCTGTGGCCGGAATGACGGTGAGCCCGGTCCAGACGCCCCGAACGGAGACATGCTCCAGAGCAGGGCAGGGCGGCCGCAGAGGCGATTGCCTCTCCCGCGGCCCCGTCGCAGAAGCGGCGCGTGTCGGACCTCGTCGGCCTCCTCTCGCTCCTGGCGCCCTTTTTCGGGCTGATCAGCCTCGGCTTCGTGGCGGGGAAGATCGCCGCCCTGCCCGTCGAGGGGCTCGCCTGGATGCGGTTCTTCCTCGTCTATCTCTCCCTGCCCTGTCTCTTCTTCCGGCTCGTGGCCGACAAGCCCATCGCCGAGATCGCCAATGCGCGCTTCGCGATGCTCACCACGACGGCCACGGCCCTCGCCTTTGTCCTGGGCCTCGCCACCGTGCTCCTGGCCACGAGGCGGCTCCCAGAAGGCGTCCTGGGCGGGGTCGCGGGGGCTTATTCCAATATCGGCTATATGGGGCCGCCGCTCGTCCTGTCCTTCCTCGGCCCGGCCGCCAATGCCCCGGTCGCGCTGATCCTGATCTTCGACACGCTCTTCCTGTTCACCATTGTGCCCGCCCTGATGTCTTTCGCGGGACTGGAGCGGCGCGGGCCGGGGAAGGCGATTCTCGCGGTGCTCGGGCGCGTCGTCTTTCATCCCTTCATGCTGGGCACCGCGGCGGGCGTGCTGGCGAGCCTCCTGCGCTTCCGGCCGCCGGACGTGCTCGACAAGATGACGCTCTGGCTCGCCAACGCCGCCGCGCCCTCCGCCCTGTTCGTGCTCGGCGTCGTGCTGGCGCTCCAGCCGGTGGGGAGGATCGGAGCGGATGTGATGGCGCTCGTCCTCATCAAGCTCCTGGCGCATCCGCTCGCCGTGTGGATTCTCCTGTCGCTCTTCGGCGATCCCGACCCGGTTTGGGTCCAGGCGGCCGTCGTGATGGCTGCTCTGCCTCCGGCCCTGAACATCTTCGTCCTCTCGGCCCAGTATCGGGTCGGGGTCGAGCGCGCCTCGGCCTGCGTCCTCGTCGGGACCGTCCTGTCGATGGCGACGCTGATCGGGCTGCTCTGGCTCTTCCGCACGGGAACGGTGCCGGTGATCCTGTTCCGGTAACGCGCCGTTCGCGCGGCGCGGGCCGGGGCGGCGATTTCGCCCCCCGATCCCTTGATCCGGGGTTGACGGAACCCGAGTCGGCGGCATAGAAGCGCGCCAATCCACGGCAGGCCGTACGTCCCGCGGGGTCGAGCTTCCTTTAGCTCGATGCATCGGACCTAAACGCTGCCGTCCCTAACCGGTATCGCCCATTTTTCGGGCTTTGGATGGCAAGACCGCCTTCGGGTGGTCCTCTGCGCTTTTCCTCGCGGCAGAGGCTTTCGGGCCTGTGGCGCGGTTTTTCGTTTGGCGCGACGCCGGTTCGGCGGGGCGCCGAGGAAGGTCAAGTGCCGCTTCGGCGGTCGGTCACGAGGGCTCTATGCCGACGATCAGTCAGTTGATCCGCAAGCCGCGCACGGTGCCGGCGAGCCGCAACAAGGTTCCGGCGCTTCAGGCTTGTCCGCAGAAGCGCGGCGTCTGCACGCGCGTCTACACGACGACGCCGAAGAAGCCGAACTCGGCGCTGCGAAAGGTCGCCAAGGTGCGCCTGACCAACGGGTTCGAGGTCATCGGCTACATCCCGGGCGAGGGGCACAACCTCCAGGAGCACTCGGTCGTCATGATCCGCGGCGGCCGCGTGAAGGACCTGCCGGGCGTGCGCTACCACATCCTGCGCGGCGTGCTCGACACCCAGGGCGTCAAGA
>NZ_DAOLAJ010000084.1:0-15397 GCF_035325185.1 Enterovirga sp.
GCCGCATAGAGCAGGGCGATGATCGGCCGCGACCAGCGCCCGAAGGTGCGGGAGGTCGACTTGATCCCGATCACGGCATCGTCGCGCTGGTCCTGATGGCCGTAGATCGTGTCGTAGCCGATCACCCAGCAGATGGTCCCGGCATAGAGGACGAGGGCGGGCCAGGGCAGGCGGCCGAAGACGGCGGCGAATCCCATCAGCGCGCCCCAGGCGAAGCACAGGCCGAGCACCGCCTGCGGGTAGCCCATGATCCGCTTCATCAGCGGATAGATCGCGACCGGCAGGAGCGAGGCGATGCCGAGCAGGATCGCGAAACGGTTGAACTGGAGGAGGACGAGAAGCCCGACCAGCGACTGCGCGATGGCGAAGGCGAAGGCTTGTTTCGCGCTTACCTGCCCGGCCGGGATCGGCCTGTTCCGGGTGCGCTCGACGCGTCCGTCGATGTCGCGGTCGAGGAAGTCGTTCCAGGTCGAGCCCGCGCCGCGCATGACGAAGGAGCCGATCAGGAACAGCCCGATATGGCCGGCGAGGCCCGCGGTCGAGCCCGCCATGACGGCCGCGAGCGCGGCCGACCATTGGCAGGGCCACATCAGGAGCCAGGAGCCGATCGGACGGTCGTAGCGCGCAAGGCGCAGCCAGGGCTTCGCCGGCTCGGGCGCGAAGCGGTCCACGAGGTTGGTCGGCGGCGCATCCGCCACCATGCGGTCGGACATGGCCGCTCTGAACCACGCCCGCGGAGCTTTGTCACGAGGCAGGCGTGCCGCCTAGCGCTCCGTCAGCTTCAGCTCGATGCGGCGGTTGCGGGCATAGGCTTCGTCGGTCTCCGCGAGGTCGAGGGGCTGGAACTCCCCGAATCCCGCCGCGGCGAGGCGCTGCGGCGGGATGCCCTTGGCCGTGAGATATTGCACGACCGAGATCGCCCGCGCCGCCGAAAGCGCCCAGTTGGACGAAAAGGCGCCGAGGCCCGAGACGGGCCGCGCATCCGTGTGGCCGTCGACCCGCAGGATCCAGGGGATGTCGGGCGGGATTTCCCTGGCGATGTCGAGGATGGTCGCGGCGATGCGGTCGAGTTCGCCTGTCGCCTCCGGCTTCAGCTCGGCCCGGCCCGGGCCGAAGAGCACTTCCGACTGGAGCACGAAGCGGTCGCCCACGATGCGCATGTCCTGCCGGTTCCCGAGGATCTGCCGCAGGCGCCCGAAGAAGTCCGAGCGATAGCGCGCGAGTTCCTGCACGCGCTGCGCCAGGGCGACGTTCAGCCGCGCGCCGAGATCGGCGATCCGGGCCTGGGATTCGCGGTCGCGCGCCTCGGAGGCCGAGAGGGCCTCCTCCAAGGCGGCGAGCTGGCGGCGCATGGCCGCGATCTGCTCGTTGAGGAGGTCGATCGTGCCCTGGGCGCGCGCGCGGGCCGCGCGCTCCTGCTCCAGCGCCTTGCCGGCCGCCCCGGCCTGCGCCTCGCTGCCGCGCCGGCTCTCGATCTCCGCCTGGAGGCGCGAGCGCTCCTCGAGGCCCGATTTCAGGCTCGCCCGCAGCGATTCGACATTCTCGGCGAGGCCGCGCGACTTGCCGCGCTCGAGGGCCAGCAGCTCCGTCAGTTCGGCGAGCTGGCGGTTCAGCCTTTCCAGCACGGTGTCGCGGCCGGAGATCTCCCGCGCCAGGAAGAACTGCGCCAGCATGAAGATCGAGAGCAGGAAGACGATGGACAGGACCAGCGTCGAGAGCGCGTCGACGAAGCCCGGCCAGTAGTTGATCGGCGTGCGCCGCGCCGCCCTGAGCCCCGCCATCAGCGCCGCTCGCGCGCGATCTGCTCGACGACCGCGCGCAGCTCGCGGTCGCGCGTCGCCTGGCCGTCGAGCAGCATGCGCACGAGCTGCTGCTCGGAGCGCATCTGCCGGACGATCTCCTGGATGCTGTCGGCGAGGCTCGCCATGGCGGCCGTCGTTGCCTGGCCGCCGTTGCGATCCATCGCCTCGGCAAGGCGCCGGAGCGCGTCGGCGATCTCGGGCGAGGCGGCATCGGAGCCCTCGGCCCTCGCCGAGAGGGCGAGCCAGTCTTCCAGCTCGGTATAGAAGCGGTTCTGCGCCTGCCCGGCCTGGAGGTCGAGGAAGCCGAGGATCAGCGACCCGGCAAGGCCGAAAAGCGAAGCCGAGAAGGAAATGCCCATCCCGGAAAGCGGGGCGGAGAGGGCCGCTTTCAGCTCGTCGAACATGGTCGCGGCCTCCCCGCCCGTGCGCAGCGAGGAGATGATCCGCCCGACCGAGTTCACCGTCTCGATGAGGCCCCAGAAGGTGCCGAGCAGGCCGAGAAAGACGAGCAGCCCGGCGAGGTAGCGGACCAGTTCCCGGCTCTCGTCGAGGCGGGCGGCGATGGCGTCGAGAAGCGAGCGGGCCGTGCCGACCGAGAGGGCGGCACGGCTGTCCGGCTCGGCGATCAGGGCTGCGGCCGGCGAGAGCAGGACGGGCGGCCGGGCGAGCCTGTTCGGATAGGCGCCGCTGACATAGTTGACCCAGCGGATCTCGCGGAAGAGCCGCACGACCTGCCGGATCGCCAGCACGATGCCGATGGCGAGCGCGGCGAGGATCACCGCGTTGAGTCCCGGATTGCCGAAGAAGGCGGCGAGGAGCTGGCGGTTGAGGATCATCGCCAGGAAGCCGCACAGGACCAGGAACACCGCCATGCGCACGAGATAGATGCGGGGCGAGGAAAGCGGCCGCGCGATCTGGGGGACGGTTTCGGTCTGCATGGCCTCTCCAGTCTGGCTGCGGCTTCGGCGCCGTTCAAGCCGTGAGGCTCAGGGCATTTGGTCCGATGGCCCTGCCGTCAGGCAGCCGGCGTCGCGGGACGCGCGGCCTTCTTGAGCAGGCCGAGCAGGGCCGCCTGGATGGCCTCGTTTCCAGCGCAGACCGAGCCCGTCTCGAGCGGTGAGGTGCCGCCCTCGCAATCGCTGACGAAGCCGCCGGCCTCGCGCACGATCACGATCCCGGCCGCGACGTCCCAGCTCTGGAGGTGGCGCTCCCAGAATCCGTCCGCCCGGCCGGCCGCGACATAGGCGAGGTCGAGGGCGGCCGCGCCGAAGCGGCGCAGCCCTGCGCTGACGGTCATGACCGCGGCGAGTTCCGCGATGAAGGTGCGGTGGGCCGGCCGGCCCAGATGCGGCAGGCCGCAATAGACGACTGCATCCGCCATCTCGCGTCGCGCCGCGACCCGGATGCGGCGGTTGTTGAGGAAGGCGCCCTTGCCGCGCTCCGCCACGAACATCTCGTCCTTGATCGGATCGTAGATCACGCCCGCCACCGGCACGCCCTCGCGCTCGAGCCCGACCGAGATGCAGAAATGCGGAATGCCGTGCAGGAAGTTGGTGGTGCCGTCGAGCGGGTCGATATGCCAGCGATGGGACTTGTCCGTCCCCTCGACGATGCCGCCCTCCTCCATGACGAAGCCGTAGCCCGGCCGCGCCTTCTCCAGCGCCCCGCGCAGGATCTCCTCGGCGCGGGTGTCGGCGGCCGAGACGAAATTCGCCGGCCCCTTGCGCGAGACCTGCAGGTTCTCGACCTCGCCGAAGTCGCGGCGCAGCGAGCGCGCGGCCTTGGCGACCGCATCGGTCATGACGCTGATCAGCGGGGAACGGATCATGGGCGGCTTTCGGACGGGCCGCGGCTCCCGCGGCGGAGCGGCCGGGGTGCCATTCCGCCGGGGCGGGGTCAATCGGACCCTGCGGGGTTTCGGCTCTCCGTCCGTCGTTGCGCCCCAATTGGGTGGAAGGGTGCGCTCTCGCGGCTGCGCACCGGGCCGCGCCACCCCATGCGAGGCTCTCTTGCGCGAAGGCGGACCCCGCGGCGACATGCTTCTTCTCGTCCTGGCGCTGGTCCTGGCGCTGACGGGCGTCGCCTATGTGTTCTTCACCTCGCCGACCAAGCTCAAGGTGGCGGTCGGCCCGGCGGGATCGGCCGAGGAGCGCCTGATCCATGCCTTCGCCCAGCAGCTCAAGGCGCAGAAGGCGAGCCTGCGGTTGGTCACGGTGCCGGTCCACGACGTAAAGGAGGCCGCCGACCTCCTCGACCGGGGCAAGGCGGAACTCGCCATCGTGCGGCCGGACGTGAAGGTGCCCGAGAACGGCCTGACCCTCGCGATCCTGCGCGACGTCGCGGCGATCGTGATCGTCCCCGCGGGATCGGAGGTGAAGGACGTCGCCTCGCTCGCCGGCAAGAGGCTGGGCGTCGTGTCCGGCCACGAGGCGGATCCGGCTTTCGTGACGACGATCCTGCGCCACTACGACCTCGAGCCTCCCGTCGTCACGCTCGTGACCCTGCATCGCGAGACGGCGGCGGCGGCGCTGAAGGAGAGCAAGGTCGACGCCCTCGCCCTCGTCGCGGCGCCGACCGGGTCGCTCGCGCAGAACACCGTCCGCGAGGCGGCTCAGGCTTTCGGGGGGGCCATCTCGATCCTGCCCGTCGAGAATCCCGACGGCATCACCCACAGCTCCCCCTTTCTCGACACGCTCTCCATCCCGGAGGGGATCTGGGGCGGGCGTCCGAAGCAGCCGGCCCACGAGGTGAAGACGGTGGGCGTGGCCTATCGGCTGATGGCCCATGCCGAGACCGACCGCTCCACGGTCTCGACGCTCGTCGAATATCTGTTCCAGATGCGCTCGCGGCTCGCCGTAAAGACGCGGCTCGCCAATTTCATGAGGGCGCCGGAGATGGATTCCAGCGCTTCGGCAACCAGCGCCATGCTGCCGAACCATCCGGGCGCCGTGGATTACTTCGAGCGCGAGACCCAGAGCCTGATGGATCGCTACGGCGACTGGATCTATCTCGCCGCCTTCTTCGGCTCCGGCGTGATCTCGGCCCTGGCCTGGTTCGCCCAGCGCATGCGGCAGGAGCGGCACGAGGTGATCGACGACGTGCTCGACCGCCTGCTCGACATCCTCGCCGATGCGCGCCGCGCCGAGACCGTCGAGGCGCTCGACGCGTTCACCGCCGAGGTGGACGACCTCTTCCGCACGGCGGTCGGCCATGCCCGGAGCGGGCGTGCGGACAGCCGCACGACGAGCGCCGTCGTCCTCGCCCTCGACGGCGCCCGCAGCGCGATCGACGATCGCCGGAGGGTCATCCAGGCCGCCGGCTCCGACGCTCAGCGCCGGGACGGCTCGGGCCCAAGGCTGGTCAGCACGTCCTGATGTCCTGGGCTCGGGGCAGCCGGTGCGAGCGCCCGTCAGGCCGGCGGGTCCGGCCCGCGCTCGGGCTCGATCCGCCCGCGGCGCTGAAGAAGCAGCGCGACGTACCAGCAGAGGCACGCCCAGGCCCCGCCGAGGCACCAGCCGGCGAGGACGTCGGAGGGCCAGTGGACGCCGAGATAGAGGCGGGACAATCCGATCAGCACCGTGAGCAGGATCGCGACGCCCATGAAGAACAGCTTGACGCGCATCGCCGCATGGATGCGCGCCAGCAGCGCGCCGAGCGTGAGATAGGTCACCGCCGCCATCATGGCGTGGGAGGAGGGGAAGCTCGCCGTGTAGACGCGCATCGCATGGGGCACGATGTCCGGCCGCGGCCGGTCGAAGCCGAGCTTGAGGAGCGTCCCGAGCAGCATGCCCCCGCCCACCGCGGCGAGGAGCAGGAGCGCGACATGCCGCCGCGCCGTCAGCGAGAGATAGATCGCGGCCCCGGCCGTGAGCGAGACGAGCACGAAGGTGCCCCCGAGCCCCGTCACGTCCCGCGCCGCCTCCTGGAGCCAGCCCGGGCCGAGCGGGGTCGCGGGGTCGCCCGCGACGCGGAAGGCGAGAAGGATCGCCCGGTCGAGGCGCAGGCCGCCGCCCTCGCGGACCTCGTCGGCCACCGCGAGGAAGCCCAGGCCGAGAAAGCCGATCAGGCAGAACGAGAGGAGCGGGACGGTCTCGTCCAGCCGCAGGCGTCCGACGACGCTCCGGGCGAGCTTCGCGGCGCCCGCGCGCCCGGTGCCTGCCATCGCGCCCTCAGCCCCTCTGCGAATAGATGAAGTAGTCGAACGGATATTCGCCGATGCGGAACCATTGCAGCTCCTTCTCCCGGAAGGCCCGCCAGTGGTCGTGCACGGCCTTGAACCGCGGATTGCCCGCGGCGATCTCGGCATAGAGCTTCTGCGCCTCGCGATAGGCCGCATCCATGATCTCGCGCGGGAAGAGCTTGAGCACCGCGCCCTGGGCGACCACGCGGCGCAGCGCATCGGGATTCTCGGCATCGTATTTCGCGAGGCACCAGAGATTGGCCTCCGCGCAGGCGGCCTCCAGCACGTTGCGATAGGCCTCCGGCAGGGCCGCGAGGCTGTCCTTGTTGGCGTAGAGCGAGGTGCCCGCCGTGCCCTCCCAGAAGCCGGGATAATAGTAGTACTTGGCGACCTTCACGAAGCCGAGCTTCTCGTCGTCATAGGGCCCGGCCCATTCGACGGCATCGAGCGTGCCCCGCTCCAGCGCTGGATAGATCTCGCCCCCCGCCAGGACCTGCGGCACCACGCCGAGCCGGGCGAGGATCTGCCCGCCCATGCCTGCGATGCGGAACTTCAGGCCCTTGAGATCCTCCAGCGACTTGATCTCGCGCTTGAACCAGCCGCCCATCTGCGCGCCGGTATTGCCGGCGGGGAAATTGACGACGTTGTAATCGGCCAGGAAGCCGCGGATCTGCTCGAGCCCTCCGCCATGGATCATCCAGGCATTGTGATGGCGCGTGTTGAGGCCGAAGGGCACGGAGGCCTCGAACATGAAGGTCGGGTCCTTGCCGACATAGAAGCTCGACAGGGTGTAGCCGCATTCGACCGTGCCGTTGCTGACGGCATCGAGCACCTGGAGGCCGCCGACGATCTCGCCGGCGGCGAAGACCTGGATCTGGAACCTGTTGTCGGTCGCGGCGGCGACGCGCCTGGCGATATGGGCGCCGGAGCCGTAGAGCGTGTCGAGGGTCTTCGGATAGCTCGACGCCATCCGCCATTTCACCTCGGGGGCGGCCTCGGCCAGGGCGGGCCGCGGGAAGGCCGCCGCGAGGCCTGCTCCAACCCCCGCCCCCGTCAACAGCGATCGGCGATCCATCGTCCTGCTCTCGTTCTCTCCGGCCGCGAGACATAGTGCATTTTCGAGGGCGGGAGACCCCCCGGCGGCGCCGCACACCCTGGCCGCCGGTCCGCACGTTGACGCCGGGCCCGATGCTTGTAGGTATCGGCGGATCGCGAGAAATTAAAAAATGAGAGGAACGCCGGACATGAAGAGACGGAGTCTGTTGGCGGCGGCCGCCGCATCGGCTGCGGCGGGCCTCGTCACGGCGCCCGCCCGGGGGCAGGGCAATTATCCGAGCCGGGTGGTCACCATCATCGTGCCCTTCGCGGCCGGCGGGACGACCGACATCTTCGCCCGCTTCGTGGCGGACCGCCTGTCGCAGCAGCTCGGCCAGCAATTCATCGTCGAGAATCGCGGCGGCGCCGGCGGCAATATCGGCGCGGCGGCGGTCGCGAAGGCCACGCCCGACGGCTACACGCTCGTGATGGGCACGGTCGGCACCCACGCCATCAATTCGAGCCTCTATGCCCGGATGCCCTTCGATCCCCGCAAGGATTTCGAGCCCGTGGCCTTCGTGGCGGGCGTGCCGAACCTGATGGTGGTGAACCCGAAGAACGTCCAGGCGAAGACGGTGCAGGAATTCATCGCCGAGGCCAAGGCCGGGCCGAGGAAGCTCAACATGGCCTCCTCCGGCAACGGGACCTCGATCCATCTCTCGGGCGAATTGTTCAAGATGATGACCGGCGTCGAGATGGCCCACGTGCCCTATCGCGGCTCCGGCCCGGCGGTGAACGACCTCGTCGCGGGGCAGGTGGACGTGATGTTCGACAACCTGCCTTCCTCCATCGAGCAGGCGAGGGCCGGGAACCTGCGGGCCATCGCGGTCACTTCCCTCAAGCGCTCGGCGGCCCTTCCCGACACGCCGACCATCGACGAGAGTGGCGTGCCCGGCTTCCAAGCGTCGAGCTGGTTCGCTTTGTTCGCGCCGAAGGGGACCCCGGCGCCGATCGTACAGAAGCTGAACGAGGAGGTGCGCAAGGCACTCGAAAACCCCGACACGCGCAAGCGCATGACGGATCTGGGCGCCGAAATCCAGATCATGACGCCCGTCGAACTCGCCGCCTACGTGTCGGCGGAATACGAGAAATGGGCGAAGGTCGTCAAAAACGCCGGCGTCAGGATCGAGTGAGGCGGCTCAGCGGAAATAAGGCGTTCAAAGCTCGCCCCTTGTCATCCCCGGCCGGAGCGAAGCGGAGGGGAAGGGGTCCAGAGGGCTCGCGGGTGGCCCTGGATTCCCTTCCCGGCCCTTCGGGCCGCCGGGAATGACGAGGCTCAGGCGAAGGCCGTGCCGGTGAAGGGCGTCTCGGGCACGGGCGTGACCGGGCCCTTGCCCGCGAACCAGGAGAGGAGGTTGTCGACGACGAGCTGGCCCATGGCGCGCCGGGTCTCGACCGAGGCCGAGCCGACATGGGGCAGGAGCACCACGTGCTCCATCGCGATCAGCTCGGTGGGCACGTGCGGCTCGTCGGCGAAGACGTCGAGCCCGGCCGAGAGGATCGTCTTCGCTTGCAGCGCCTCGACGAGGGCCCGCTCGTCCACGACCGAGCCGCGCCCCACATTGATCAGGACCCCGTCCGGTCCCAACGCCTTCAGCACTTCGGCATCGATGATCCCGTCCGTCTCCTTGCCGCCCGGTGCGACGCAGAGCAGCACGTCGCACCATTCGGCGAGGCCGAGAAGGGTCGGCTCGTAGCGATAGGGCACGTCCTGCCGGCTGCGGCCGTGATAGGCGATGTCGAGCCCGAAGGCTTCGAGCCGCGTCGCGATCGCCTTGCCGATCCGGCCGAGGCCGAGGATGCCGACCTTGCGGCCGCGCAGGGTGGCCGTGAGCGGATAGGGCTTCTCCAACCATCCGCCGGCCCGCAGGTAGCGGTCGGCCTGGGGAAGCTGGCGCACCGTGGCGACGAGGAGGCCGAGAGCGAGGTCGGCGACCTCGTCGGTCAGCACGTCCGGCGTGTTGGTGACGATGATGCCGCGCCGCCCCGCCTCCCGGGCGTCGATCGTATCGTAGCCGACGCCCATGCTGGAGACGATCTCGAGGTTGGGCAGCATGTCGAAGAGCGGGCCACCGACATGGTAATGCACGCCCGGCGCGAGGCCGCGGATGTCCGAGGCGACCTCGCGGATGAAGGCGTTCCGGTCGGGCTGCTCCCAGGCCCGGTGCAGCGTGAAGGCCGCCGAGAGGCCCTCGACGACGACCGGCGGCATCTGGGACAGCATCAGGATATGGACGTCCTTCACCTTCGAACTCCCTGTCTCGTCGTCTTGCCTGCGGCTCGTCAGACCGAGCGCGTGGCTCCCCCGTCGACCCGGATCATCGAGCCGGTCACGTAGCTCGCCCGCTCCGAGGCGAGGAAGCAGGCGACATCGGCGAATTCCTTCACGGCCCCGTAGCGGCCGGCGGGGATCTGGGCCACCGAGGCGGCCTTGACCTCGGCGGCGCTCTTGCCGAGCCGCTTCGCATTGGCCTCGTCCAGCTCGCCCGTACGGTCCGTCTCGATGCGGCCGGGAAGGATCATGTTCACCGTGATGCCGTCCTTCGCGACCTCGGCGGAGAGCGTCTTCGCCCAGCCGAGGATCGAGGAGCGGAGCGCGTTCGACATGACGAGGTTCGGGATCGGCTGCACGACGCCCGAGGAGGCGACGATGACGATGCGGCCGAACCCGGCCTTCCGCATGTCGGGAAGGCACAGGCCCGCCAGCGTGAAGACCGGCAGGACGAGCGATTCGAATTGCGGCACCCACGCCTCGGGCTTCACCGCGAGGGCCGTGCCGGGCGGGGGGCCGCCGGTATTGGAGATGAGGATGTCGATCGGCCCGCCCAGGGCTGCAACCGCTTTGGCATGCAGGCCGGCCGCATCCGCCTTGAGGTCGGCGGCGATAGAGACGGCCCGGCCCTTGCCGCGGGCATTGATGGCCTCGGCGGCGGCCTTGAGCTTGTCCTCGCTGCGGGCGGTGAGCACGACGCTCGCGCCTTCCTCGGCCAGCGCCTCGGCGATGCCCCGGCCAAGCCCCCGGCTCGAGGAGAGGACGAGCGCGCGCTTGCCGGCGAGGCCGAGATCCATGGCATTCCTCCGAGGCGATGGCTGCCTTCCGGCGGTCTAAAGCATGCGGAGGGAAAGGGGAATTCGGATTTCGCGGGGGGCCCCTCCCATCCCGGGCTATCGGATCCACGCATTGCGCTTGGCGCGCGCTCCCCTCCCCGCCACTTCTTGGGGGGAGGGTGGATCCGGCGCGGATCCGTGCATCTCATAGCCGCTCGAGGGGAGTCACGAAGGATCGCGCGGCGCCGGTCGCTTCCCGGGCGGGGAAGCGGGCGCCTCCTCGGGATAGGCCGCGAGGGCGAGATCCGCGATGCGGGCGAGCGCCTCCCGGATCTCGCCCTCGGGAGGCGGGGGATCGGCGAGGAGACGCGTCCGCAGATCCTCCACGGCCAGCGCCAGCGCCGTCTCCTCCTTCGTGCGAGCCCGGCTCAGAACGGGTTCCAGGTCGGGCTGGGCGTGAATTTGAGATAGCCGAGCGCGACGCCGAGGCGCATGCCCACTCCCGAGCGGATCGGCACCACCACCGTGTTGCCCGCGGTGGCGGCGCTCATCCCGAGCCCGGCCACGAAATAAGCGGAGCCGTCAAGTTCCGCGAAGCGCCGGTACATGCCCGCTTGGTCGAGATTATAGACCAGCATCATCTGGCGTGCGCCCTCGCCGCCGACGTCGAAGCCGAGCGAGGGACCCTGCCAATAGATGCGCCCGCCCGGATCACCGCGGCGGCGGAACAGCTTGCCCTCGCCGTAGCGCAGGCCGCCGAAGAAGGCGCCCGAGGCTTCCTGGCCGAGGATGTAGCCGTTCGGCTGGCCCCAGCGCCGGCCCGCCTCCTCGACGAGCTGGCCGAGGCCGCGCGAGACGCCGCCGAAGAAGGCATGGCCGGCATCGACAAGCTCCCGGGGCGAGAAGGGGGCGGGCTGGTCGGGCGTGCGGGCAAGGGCCCGTCCCGCCGCGGAGCCGGCGGCGAGGCCGCCGAGCAGCAGCGTCGAGATGTTGCGGCGCGTGAGCATGGCGCGCGTACTCCTCCACAGAGCCGCCGGCATGCCGGTTTTCTCCGCCTCGGAAAGCGGACCGTCGGGGGCCGGACGGCGCGTCCGGGCCGAGGGGAGGCCGGACGCTTCCGAGGCGAAGCTATGAGCACATCCTTAACGATGTCCTTCGAAAGGGGTTACGCGGCGGGAAGGCGGCAGCACGCCGCGAGCGAGCCGTCCCCGAAGGCGGCGAAGGCGCCGTTGAGGAAGCCGCGCCCGGCATGGCCGTAGGTCAGGGGCTGCGCGTCGGGGCCGACCACGCGCCCGCCCGCCGCCGTCACGATATGATCGCCCGCCGCCGTGTCCCATTCCATGGTCGGGCCGCAGCGGACATAGATGTCGGCCTCGCCCGAGGCGATGAGGCCGAACTTCGCGGCCGAGGAGGCGGTGCGCCGCCCGACGACGGCGAGCTGCGCGAGGCAGGCTTCCGTCGCCGCGTCGCCGTGGCGGCGGGAGACGAGGGCGAGGGGGCCGTCCGCCGGGACCTTGCGGGTGGCGGCGAGGGTCCAGGCGGAGCAATCCCCCGCGATCGGGATCGGCGCGACGCGGCAGCGCGAGCCCGCCGCCCAGACCCGCCCGAGCACCGGCACCGCGAGGGCGGCGGCGATCGGCCGAATCCCCTCGATCAGCGCGACATTGACGGAATATTCCCCTTCTCCCGTCAGGTAGTCGCGCGTTCCGTCGAGGGGATCGACGAGGAAATAGAGACCCTGCGGCGCAGGGCGGCCCGCGGCGGATTCCTCGGCGACCACCGGGATGGCCGGAAAGATCTCCGCGAGCCGGCCGAGGACGATGCGTTCGGCCGCGAGGTCGGCCGCCGTCGAGGGCGTGCCGTCTTCCTTGAGGCGCCGTCCGGCGCCGCGGTCACTCAGGGCTTCGAGATAGCGCGCGGCCTCGAGCGCGACGGCCCCCAGCGCCTCGGCGGCGCGGTCGGGATCGGTCAGCACGGCCGGATTCCCGCAGGCCGCGGGCGCCGCTTCTTTCCAAGGCGGCGGGCTGCCGCTATCGGGGGAGTTCGGCCGCCTCGATTCGCGGCACGGCCCAACCGCTCCGGGAGGCGATCCATGGCCAGCGTCAAGCTCGACCCCCTCGATTTCGCCGCGCTTGTCACCTCGCGGGTCTGCCATGACGTCATCAGCCCGGTCGGGGCGATCGTCAATGGCCTCGAAGTGCTGGAGGAGGACAAGGACGGGTCCATGCAGGAATTCGCCCTCGACCTGATCCGCAAGAGCGCCCGGCAGGCTTCGGCGCGGCTCCAGTTCGCCCGCCTCGCCTTCGGGGCGGCGGGCTCGGCGGGGGCCGCCATCGACCTCGCCGATGCGGAGAACGTCGCCAAGGGCATGTTCGTCGACGACAAGATTTCCCTCACCTGGAGCGCGCCCCGGGCGCTCCTGCCGAAGAACCGCGTCAAGCTGCTGCTCAACCTCGTCACGCTCGCGGCCGCCGCCATCCCGCGCGGCGGCGCCGTCCATGTCGAGGTGACGGGCGAGGACGAGGACGCCTCCTTCACGCTCACGTCCAAGGGCCAGAACGCCCGCATCCCGCCTCACGCCGAGCCGCTCGTCGCCGGCGAGGAGATCGAGGGCGGCATCACGGCCCACGGCATCCAGCCCTATTATGCGGGCGAGGTGGCGCGCGCGGCCGGGATGGCGGTCAGGTTCCACCTGGAAGGAGACACCCTCACGATCCGTGCCGTCAGGGATTGAGCGCGGATCGAAACCGGACGGTAACGCGCTCCCGGCAAAATCCGGCCGCATCGCATCCGCCAGCGGGGAACGCCTCGTGACAACCTGTCTCGTCGTGGACGATTCGGCCGTCATCCGAAAGGTGGCCGGTCTCATCCTCCAGCGCATGGGCCTCGCCGTGACCGAGGCCGAGGAGGCGGGGCGGGCTCTCGCCGTCTGCGAGGCGCGGATGCCCGACCTCGCGATCGTCGATTCGCTCATGCCGGGCACGGACGGATTCGAGCTGGTGCGGGCGCTCCGGGCGCTGCCCGGCGGGGATCGCGCGAAGATCGTGATGACGATCATCGAAAGCGACATCGCCACGCTCGCCCGCCTGCGGCAGGCGGGGGCGGATGCCTGCCTGATGAAGCCTTTCACCCCCGCGATGATGCGCGAGAAGCTGGAGGAGCTCGGCTTCCTCGCGCAGAGCCCGGCTGCGGCCTGATCAGGCGGCGAGCTGCCGCTGCGCCTCGCCGAGGATCATCGCGGCGGCGACCGCGACGTTGAGGGAGCGCAGGCCCTCGCGCATCGGCACCGTCAGCCGGGCATCGGCGAGGGCGTGGATCTCCTCCGGCACGCCGGCGGATTCGCGCCCCACCATGAGCACGTCGTCCCCCGCGAAGGCGAAATTCCAGTAGGACATCGCGCCGTGCGTCGTGGCGAGGACGAGGCGCCGGCCCGCGCGGCGGCGCTCCTCCTCGAAGGCGCCGAATCCCGCATGCCGTGTCAGGTCGAGATGGCGCAGATAGTCGAGCCCGGCCCGGCGCAGCATCCGGTCGGAGGCGTCGAAGCCGGCCGGCTCGATCAGGTCGACCGCGACGCCGAGGCAGGCGGCCATCCGCATCATGGTCCCGGCATTCTGCGGAATGTCGGGCTGGTAGAGGGCGAGCCGCATCTCCGGTCAGGGGCGGGGCGGGATGCGGGGCGTGACTCCCGGCGGGACCCCTGGTGTCGTGCCTGCGCCGGGGCTGACGCTGTACTGGTCCGGCGGCAGGTCGATCACGCCGCCCGGCCCGTCGAAGCCGGGCCCGGTCCGGGAGGCGGGGGGCGAGGTGGACATCCTCACGGTGACGACCGAGCCGACCATGCGGTCGAGCGTCCAGGGAACGGCCAGGATCATGAGGGAGACGATCGCCCAGATCACCGTGACCGCGCCGGTCGAGAAGCTGTGGAGGAAGCCGAAGAAGCCCGAGAGCCCGGCCGCCATCTCGGGCGAGCCGGAAATGGCGTCGGCGCCGCGCATGAACCCGCGTCCGACGAGGTCGAAGAGCCCGTAGGCCAGCGCGCAGAACAGCGACCAGATCGCGACCCCGATCCAGCCGAAGGTCCAGACGACACGCCTCATCGCCGCCGCTCCATCACCTCGAATTCCGCATCGCTCACGTCGGGGCTCCGGCGTGCCGCGCCTTCCAGATGCTCGCGGATGATGCGCAGGTTGCGGCGATTGGACTTGAACATGATGTCCGCGGCATCCCCCACGACCGGCACGATGCCGATCGCGGTGTCGAAGGCGAGGTTGGCGATCATGCGGGCGAGCTTCCGGCGCGGCAAGCCGAGGCGATGCGCCTCGAGGATGAGATAGCTCGCCAGAACCGTCGTGACGAGATCGCCGATGCCCGGAACGAGGCCGATGAGCCCGTCGAGGCCGAAGCGGAGCTTCGTGCCCGGCACGACGAAGGCGTTGTCGAGGAGCCGCGAGAGCGCCTCGAGCCGCATCAGCGTATCCGCGCGGCTCGGCGACAGGCCCGGGATGCGGACCCGCCGGGCCGCGGGGCCTTCCGTTCCGCCCAATCCCCAAGTGGCACCGTATGCGTGAGCCATCCGACCTCGTCCTCCCGAATCCGGGACGGGCGGAATGTGGCCCCGGGGGAGGGGGCGCACAAGATTCATGACGGATTGTTAACGTCGGGGCCGCCTTCCCTGTCATCCACGGCCGGAGCGAAGCGGAGGGGAAGGGGATCCCGGAGGGCTCGCTACTCGATCCGCACCGTCACCGAATCCGTCGCGCCTTTGGAATCGATCACCGAGACGCGCGCGAAGCCGGCTCCGTCGGGCATCCAGCTTGCCTGCCGGCGCAGCTCGGGGGCGCCGAGGGGGGCGCCGTTGACGAGCCAGGTGAGGGGCGGCACGCCGCCCATCACCTTCAGCGCGAGGGGCATGTCGGGCCCGCCGGGCCGCGAGGCGCCGAGATCCACGCGCGAGCCCTCGGGCGGAAACGAGATCCTGAGCGGGGCCTCGACGGTCGCCGCGATGGTCTTGGGCGCGTCGGGCCGCACGTGGCGGAGCGGGGGCGGCAGGGTGGCGGTCGAGGCCGTGAGCACGCCCGGCGGGCGCGGGACCGGCTCGGGCTCGTGGCCGAGCCGGGCGAAGGCGTCGAAGAGGATGGGGGCGGCGGCGAGGCGGCCGAGAAGGCCCGGGACCGAGCCGTTATCCGCCCGCCCGATCCAGACCCCGATCGTGACCTTGCGGTCGAATCCCACCGCCCAGGCGTCGCGATAGCCGTAGGAGGTGCCGGTCTTG
>NZ_DAOLAJ010000085.1:0-3372 GCF_035325185.1 Enterovirga sp.
CGGCGGCGAGGCGGGCATGGAGATCGGCGAGGCGGGGGACGGCGTCTTTCGGCGGCAGGCTGTCCTGGTCGAGCAGCAGCACGAAGCGGTCCCCGGCCGCCCGGGCCGAGGCGAGGAAGGCGTCATAGGCAGCCCCGAGGCCGACATTGGCGCCCGGGCGCAGGATGCGGCACGCCGTGGGCGCCGCCGCCTCCGCGAGGCCGCGCTCGGTCTCGGGCGAGACGTCCGAATTGGCGAAGACCACGACCTCGCGCAGGCCGGGCGCCACGGCGCCGACGAGCCGGCGGAGCTGCGCCTCCTCGGGATGATAGATGACGATGCCCGCGCTCGTCCGGCGGGAGGCGTCCTGTTCCATGGCGGCCCTGTGGACCCTCGCGCCGCCGAGGGCAAGGGTGCCGCGTCGGCAGGCCCGCGCCGCGTTGGCAGGCTCGCCCGGCTTTGGTAGATCGCCGCCTTCCGCCGGCCGTTTCCCTGGAGAACCTGTGACGTCCCCGAACGTGATCGTCCACAGCGCCGAGGAGGCGAGGCGCATTCCCTACCGCCTCGCCCGGGAGGATCTCTGGCGCGGGGCGAAGCTCGTCGAGCTGTGGGGCGCCATGGCGTGGTTCGACGTCCGCCAGCGCTATGCCCGCTCGACCATCGGCCCCTTCTGGCTGACCCTGAGCCTCGGGCTCTACACGGGGGCCATCGCCTTCATCTACGGCTCCCTCTTCAAGACGCCGCTTCCCGACCTCCTGGCCTATCTCTCGGTCGGCATGGCGATCTGGACCTATTGCCTCGCCATCATCCTGGAGGGCGCCAGCGTCTTCGTCTTCGCGGAGGTGGCCATCAAGCAGATGCCGGCGCCGCTCTGCGTCCATGTCTACCGGCTGGTCTGGCGTACGCTGATCATGCTGGCCCACAACGCGCTGGTGCCTGCCCTGGTCCTCCTCTGGGCCGGCCCCTGGGCGGCGCTCGCGGGCCTGCCCGAGGCGGCGCTCGGCATGGCGATCCTGATCGTCAACAGCGTGGCGGTCGCGCTGGCGCTGGGCACCCTCGGCGCGCGCTTCCGCGACCTGCCGCCCTTCCTGACCAACCTCACCTCGCTCCTCTTCTTCGTCACGCCGATCTTCTGGCGGGCGGAGCAGCTCGGCGACCGGATCTGGGTCGCCTGGGCGAACCCGATGTATCACTTCATCGAGCTGGTCCGCGCCCCGCTCCTCGGCGGGCACGCCTCGGCGGGAACCTGGGCCTTCGCCCTGGCCTTCACGGTCCTCGACGTGGCCGCCGCCTTCTTCGTCTATGCCCGCTTCCGGGTGCGCATTCCCTACTGGATCTGATCCTCGATGAGCTCGATCGACGTCCAGAACGTCAGCGTCAGCTTTCCCCTCTACGGGGGGGCGGCGCGGTTTCTGCGCAACCGCCTCATGTCGAGCGCGACGGGCGGGCGCGTCGGCTCGGACAAGCGCTCGCGGACCGTCGTGCAGGCGCTGGAGAACATCAGCTTCTCGGTGAGCCATGGCGAGAGGGTGGCGCTGATCGGCCATAACGGGGCCGGCAAGACGACGCTGCTGCGGGTCCTGTCGGGGATCTATCCGCCGCTCGCCGGCCGCATCGCCATCGACGGGCGGATCGCGCCGATCTTCGATATCGGCCTCGGCATGGACCCGGACGCCACCGGCTACGACAATATCCGCATCCGCGGCCTCTATCTCGGCCTGTCGCGCCGCGCCGTCGAGGCGAGGATCGCCGAGATCGCCGAGTTCACCGAGCTCGGCCCCTTTCTCGACATGCCGATGCGCACCTATTCGGCCGGCATGCAGACGCGGCTGTCCTTCGCGGTCTCGACGAGCGTCGATCCCGAGATCCTTCTTCTCGACGAGGGGATCGGCGCGGGCGACGCCTCGTTCATGGAGCGTGCCAATGCGCGGCTGCGCAGCTTCGTCGAGCGCTCGGGCATCCTGGTCCTCGCGTCGCATGATTCGGGACTCCTGGCGCGGCTTTGCGAGCGGGCGCTGCGGCTGGAGCACGGGCGCATCGTCGATGACGGGCCTTTCGACGAGGTGATGGCCCGGTTCGAGGAGGACCAGCATCTCGGCAAGGAGGCCGCCGCGAGGGAGGCGGCCTCGCGCTGAAATCCCCCGATGCTTCGGATCCACAGGCACGCCGACGCGCCCCCTGCTCCCCATGCGGAGGGGGAGATCGGCGAGGATGCGGTCTGGATCGAGTTGGCCCACCCCACGGAAGAGGAGAAGGCCTTCGTCCGGCGCGCCACCGGCCTCGCCGTGCCGACCTTCCAGCAACTCCGGGAGGTCGAAAGTTCCTCGCGGCTGCGGTACGACCAGGGGGCTCTCTGCCTGTCCCTGCCTCTCGTCTTCCGGGACGCGGCCCACCGGCCGCGCATCACGCCGGTCGGCTTCCTGCTGACGGAGAAGCATCTGGTCACGATCCGGTTCGAGGACCTGAAGGCTTTCGATACCTGCCGGCAGAGGTTCGGGGAGGGCGACGTCTGCCATCCCTCGGCGGCGGGAGCCTTCGTCACGCTCCTCGAAGCCATCGTCGACCGTCTCGCCGACGTGCTGGAGGAGACGGGAGAAAACCTCGACGATGCGGCCGAGGAGGTCTTCGGAGGAGACACGGATGCGGCGGGCCGGTCGCGCCGGCGCACTGTCCGGGGGCAGCGTCTTCGCGTCATGCTGCGCCGGGTCGGGCGGCTGCGCCAGCTCCTGTCCAAGATCCGCATCACCCTCCTCGGCATCGGCCGCATGGTTCCCTATGTCGAGGAGGAGGCGCGCGACTGGCTGCCCCCGGATGCCCGCCGCCGCCTCGGCGTCGTCCGGCAGGACGTCCTCTCTCTCGACGAATTCGAGGAGCACCTCTCGGACAAGGCGCAGTTCCTCCTCGATGCCGATCTCGGCCTGATCAGCATCGAGCAGAACGACACGTTCCGGGTGCTGACGGTCGTGTCGGTCGTCGGCATCCCGCCGACGCTGGTGGCCAGCATGTACGGCATGAACTTCAAGAACATGCCCGAGCTGAGCTGGAGCTTCGGCTACGAATGGGGACTCGGGCTGATCCTGCTCTCGGCCATCCTGCCGCTCGTCTGGTTCCGGGCGAAGGGCTGGTTCTGAGGCGCCTCAGCGCGGAGCGAGGCCGAAGAGGTCCGGCTGCCCGCCCGGCGCGGCGTCCTCGATGGCGAGGAGCCTCATCTTCGTCGCGATGCCGCCCGGCGCCGAGAATCCCCCCGAGCGCCCGCCCGCCGCGAGCACCCTGTGGCACGGTACGATGACGGGAACGGGATTGCGCCCGAGGGCGACGCCGACGGCTCGCGCGGCGGCGGGATCGCCGAGGCGGGCGGCGATCTCGCCATAGGTCATCGTCGCGCCGGCGGGA
>NZ_DAOLAJ010000085.1:3382-15098 GCF_035325185.1 Enterovirga sp.
AATCGTGAGGGCGATCTCGTAGACCCGCCGCTCGAAGGCTGAGACGCCTTCGAGATCGAGCGGCAGGGCCGACAGGTCGGTCCTCTGCCCGGCGAGGAGGGAGCGCATGGCCGCGATCGCGCTTTCGATCTCCGGCGGAGCCGCCGCCTCCTGCGCGCCGGGGAAGCGTCGGAGCAGCGCGCGTCGCGTCGCCGGCTCATCGGCGGCGGGAATCTGCACGCCCGCGATGCCGCGGGGCGTCCAGACGATCCCGACCGGGCCGATCCCTGTCGGGAAGAGACGGAAGCGGCGATCCGGGACCATGGGCCGCTCCGGCCTATTTTCCGTAGCCGATCGCGCCCATCGTGGGCAGAACGGGGCTGGTGGCGCCGCCATACACGTCCATCCGGCGCTGCTGCGTGCCGAGCGTGTCGGAGGAACGCTTGAACCTGTCCGTCGAGACGTCGGAACCGGCCGAGCCGCCTCCGCCGCCGCTCATGCAGCCGGCGAGGCCGGGCGCGGCGAGGACCGCCAGGATCAGGGCTAATCGTTTCACGTCGGTCGTCCTTCTCGGGCGCGGATGCGCTTCACCGGCCCATGCGCTTGGCCACTTCTTCCAGCATCACCTCGGTCGCGCCGCCGCCGATCGTCTGCACGCGCGCGTCCCGCGTCATGCGCTCGATGGTCGATTCGCGCATGAAGCCGAGACCGCCGTGAAATTGCAGGCAGGCCGCCATGACTTCGTTGACGAGATCGCCGCACAAAGCCTTCACCATGGAGACCTCTCGGGTCGCCTCGTGCCCCTGTGCGTCGAGCCAGGCGGCATGATAGACCAACTGGCGCGCCGCCTCCACCTTCGCTTGCAGCATCGCGAGGCGCTGGCGGATCGCGCCCTTGGCCCAGAGCGGCTCGCCGAAGGCCCGGCGGCTCGTCAGCCAGTCCAGCGTCAGGTCGATCGCCGCCTGGGATTCGCCGACCGCCATGGCGCCGATCACCGTGCGCTCGTTCTGGAAGTTGCGCATGATGGCGTAGAAGCCCTGGCCCTCCTCGCCGAGAAGGTTCGCGGCGGGCACGCGGCAATCCTCGAAGAAGAGTTCCGCCGTATCGGACGAGCGCCAGCCGTGCTTGTCGAGGGCGCGGCCGACCCGCAATCCCGGCGTGCCCTTCTCGACCAGGATCATCGAGATCGAGCGTGACGGCCTCTCGCCTTCGCCCCCCGTCTTCACGGCGACGCAATAGAGATCGGCCAGCACGCCGTTGGTGATGTAGATCTTCGAGCCGTCGATCACGTAGTCGTCGCCTTCGCGCCGGGCGCGGGTGCGGATGGCCTTCACGTCCGAGCCCGCGCCCGGCTCCGTCACGGCGACGGCGCAGATCTTGCGGCCCGCCACGATGTCGGCCATGTGCGCCGCCTTCTGCGCCGGCGAGCCCGCATGGGCGATGTGGACCGAGGCCATGTCGGTATGGACCAGCACGGTGATGGCGAAGCCCGAGAAGGTCGAGCGGCCCAGTTCCTCCGCCAGGACCACCGTCGCCAGGGTGTCGAGTTCGGAGCCGCCATATTCGGCCGGATAGCGGATGCCCAGGAAGCCGAGATCGCCCATCCGGCGCAGCACCTCGCGCGGGACATGGCCCAGCTCCTCCCAGGCGAGGCCGTGGGGCTTCACCTCCTCCTCGACGAAACGCCGGACCTGTTCCCGGAGCATGTCGTGCTCGGGCTCGAAATAGGCGGAGCGCCGCTGCGCTTGGGTGGTCATGGGCGTGTCCCGGCTGCCGATGGCGAATCGGATAACGCATATCGCCCGCAAGCGCGCCCGCGAAAGGGCGGCCCGATGTCCCTTGCAAGAGCGCGGCGCGGTTTCACGGGGATGCAGTTCCGTGATGCACTTGGCACTTGCGGGTTCTGCTTGTTAGGTTCCATCCACGGAGCCGGCCGCGCGCGGGCCGGCTCGAGAAAGTCGGAGCCTTGCCGGATCTCAGTTGTCATCTCGCGCCTGCCGGGCTGGAGCACGGGCGCCTGGGGGGAGACGCCCCGGCCGGAGGCGGGCGGACGCCCGGCGCCGCTCAGTCCCGTCCCGTATCCGGCCGCGGGCGTTCGCAGGCCCGGCGCGCGGCGCCGGCCTATGCCGCGCTGGATCTCGGCACGAACAATTGCCGGCTCCTGATCGCGGAGCCCTCCTACCACGAGTTCCGCGTGGTGGACGCCTTCTCGCGGATCGTGCGCCTCGGGGAGGGGCTGGGTCTCGGCGACCGGCTCGCCGAGGGGGCGATCGACAGGACGGTCGGCGCGCTCCGTGTCTGCAAGGCCAAGATCGAGGCGCGGAACGTCGTCCGCTCCCGCCTCGTCGCGACGGAAGCCTGCCGCCATGCCTCCAACGGCGCCGAATTCATCGAGCGCGTGCGCGCGGAGGTCGGGCTCGAGATCGAGGTGGTCGACCGGCAGACGGAGGCGACCCTCGCCGTGATGGGCTGCGCGTCGCTGGCCCATCCCAAGGCGGGCTCGGTCGTCATCTTCGATATCGGCGGCGGCTCGACCGAGCTTGCGTGGCTCGACGGCCAGACGGGCGGCGACGAAATCTGCGCAAGCGAGCGCATCCGCGCCTGGGACAGCCTTCCGACGGGCGTCGTGACCCTGGCCGAGCGCTACGGCTCGACCCGCGTCACCCATGGCGTGTTCGAGGACATGGTGGCGGAGGTAGGCGGCCGGCTGCTGCCCTTCGCGCTGAAGGCGGGCGCGGCGGCGGCCACCCCGAATTTCCACCTGCTCGGGACCTCCGGGACCGTCACGACGATCGGCGGCATCCATCTCGGCCTCGAGCGCTACGACCGCCGGCGCGTCGACGGCATGTGGATGCGCGGCGACGACATCGAGACGGTCACCGACAAGCTGATCGAATCGAGCATCCAGGAGCGCGCGAGCAATCCCTGCATCGGCCGGGACCGGGCCGATCTCGTCCTCGCCGGCTGCGCCATCCTCGAAGCCATCCGCCGGGCCTTTCCGGCGCCGTACCTGCGCATCGCCGACCGGGGGCTCCGGGAGGGCATCCTCATGTCCATGATGCTCGAGGACAAGGTCTGGGTGAGGCGGAGACGCATTTGACCACCGGGGAGCAGGGCCGGCCGAAGCGCGCGGGCGCGCCGGCCGGGCGCATGAAAGTCAGGAAGGGCGGCAACCGGACCCCCTCCCAGCGCGCCTGGCTGGAGCGCCAGCTCAACGATCCCTACGTCGCGCGCGCGAAGCGCGAGGGCTATCGCTCGCGCGCGGCCTACAAGCTGATCGAGATGGATGACAAGTACCGCCTCCTGAAGCCGGGCGGGCGGGTCGTGGATCTCGGCGCGGCGCCGGGCGGATGGGCGCAGGTGGCCGCCGCGCGTGTGGGGCGGGCCGCGGGGCGGGGGCGGGTCGTCGGCATCGACCTCCTGGAGATCGACCCGTTGCCCGGAATCGATCTCCTCATGCTTGACTTCATGGCGCCGGAGGCGCCCGGGCGCCTGCGGGAACTCCTGGACGGAGAGGCCGATCTCGTCATGTCGGACATGGCCGCCAATGCGACGGGCCACAAGAAGACCGATCACCTGCGGATCATGGGGCTCGCCGAGGCGGCGGCTGAATTCGCGCGCGAGGTCCTGGCGCCGGGCGGGGCCTTCCTCGCCAAGGTCCTGCAAGGGGGAACCGAGGGCGCGCTGCTCGCCGACCTCAAGCGCGACTTCGCGGCGGTCCGGCATGTGAAGCCCGCCGCCAGCCGCTCCGATTCGGCGGAGCTTTACGTCCTTGCGACCGGCTTCAGGGGGAGGGCGCCGGCCGGCTCCGAGCCGGGCTGACCTCCCCGGTTCCGGCGGCGGGCAGCCGCGCCGTCCAGAGGGCCGCGATGCCGAGGACGGCGCTCCACCATCCCTGCCAGATGCCGTGTCCGACGAGCATGATCGCTCCGGCTGCCGCCAGGGTGGCGGCTCCCGCCATTCCCTGGGGCAGGGGGAGCCGGCCGAGGCCGAGGGCGAGAAGGGCCAGGGCCGCGCCGGCCAGGGCGGCTCCGACGAGCCCCGTCTCCGCCCAGATCTGGAGATAGCCGTTATGCGGATGCCAGGCGCCGAGCATCACGCGATGCTCGGACGGGACCTCGCTCGCGACCGGCTCCTGCGCCATGCGCGAGCTGGTCCCGAAGCCGACGCCCCCGATGGGGCGCCGCTTCACCACCTCGCCGAAGCTCTGCCAGACGTCGAGGCGCTGGTCGGCATGGGCGAAGTTCAGGCGCTCGACGACCTTGGGGGGCAGGAGGCGGAAGGCGGCGTCGCCGAGCACGGGCGCGACCAGCATCGCCGCGACGAGCCCGGCCGCGAGCGCCCGCGAGGCGGCGCGGAGGGAGAAGGCGGCGAGGAGGGCGACGGCGAGGCCGATCGCGAGCCCCATCGCCGTCGCGCTCGAATGCGCGAAGAAGACGGCGATGCAGAAGAGCGCGAGCAGGGCGCCGGCGATGGGGCGCCTGCCGGTGAACCACAGGTGGATCGCGAGCGGCCAGAAGAGGATCAGCATCGCGGTCACGGAGCGCTTGAAGATGAAGACGTAGCTGCGCACGCCGAGCTGCATCCGAAAGGCCATCCCCGTGGACAGCTCGACGACGATCGAGAGGCAGCCGAAGGCGAAGGCGATGGTCGCGAGCTTCAGCGCCCAGGCGGGGATCGGCCGGGGAAGGCAGGCGTGGAGCACGAGTGCCGCCGCGCTCGCCAGAAGCAACTCGCCATAGGCGGCGATCGACGTCTTGAAGTGGTGTCCCCAGCCGATCGAGACGGCGCCGAAGGCCAGGAAGGCGAGGCAGAGCAACCCGATGGGGCGCCCCAGCGTCGCGAGGATGCGCTGGCGCATGAGGCCGAGATCGCCCGAGACGGCGCGGGCGGCCAGGGCGGCGAGGGCGGCCGCGACGAGGATGGGCTGGGCCGAGCGGTTGACCAGGGCCATGCCGAGGGGGACGATGGCCAGGAGGCCGAAGGCCAGGGCGTCCAGCCGCTCGGCCGCCGAAGGTGCCTCTCGCCTGCTCGTCGCGCTCGCCTGCAAGCCGGATCTCCCATGTCGGGACCATTCCCGCGGGGGGCACGCCTAGGCAGCGGCGCGGGCCGGGTCAATGCGGCAGAGCGCGGCCCTCCATATCCGGGAGTCTCAATATGCGCTGCAACACGGCATGTGCGTCGATCCCATGTGCATTGCAGCGCAACAGACTGGCGGGGCGGCGGCGCGCGTGCTAGCGCCCCTTGCCAACTGGCCGCGGAGGCCGCGTCGCCCCGCGCGCCGCCCGGCCCCGGTCGAGAGGGGTTGGCATGAACGACGGCTCGAGGCGTCCTGAAATCTTTGAAGGCTTGACCTTCGACGATGTCCTGCTGCGGCCGGGACGGTCGGAGGTTCTCCCCGGCGATGCGAGCCTGCGCTCGGTCCTCACCAAATCGATCTCGCTCAACCTGCCGATCATCGCCTCGGCCATGGATACGGTGACCGAGGCGAGGATGGCCATCGCGATGGCTCAGAGCGGGGGACTCGGCGTCATCCACCGCAACCTCGATCACGAGGTGCAGGCCGAGCAGGTGCGGCTGGTCAAGAAATTCGAATCCGGCATGGTGATGAACCCGATCACCATCCATCCCGACGAGACGCTGGCCGACGCCCTCGGCACCATGGAGCGGAACGGGATTTCGGGCATTCCCGTGGTGGAGCGCGGGCCGAACGGCTCCCGGGGCAAGCTGGTCGGCATCCTGACCAACCGCGACGTCCGCTTCGCCTCCACGCGGAGCCAGCCGGTCTCGGAGCTGATGACCAAGGACCGGCTGATCACCGTCCGCGAGGGGGTGAGCCAGGAGGAGGCGAAGCGCCTCCTGCACCAGTTCCGCATCGAGAAGCTGCTGGTCGTCGACGACCATTACCGCTGCATCGGCCTCATCACCGTCAAGGACATCGAGAAGCAGGTCGCCTATCCGCACGCGGCCAAGGACGACCAGGGCCGGCTCCGCGTCGCGGCGGCGACGACGACGGGCGAGGAGGGCTATGTCCGCTCCGAGCGGCTGATCGACGCGGGCTGCGACGTGATCGTGGTCGACACGGCTCACGGCCATTCGGTCCGGGTCCTGGAGAGCGTGACGCGGGTCAAGAAGCTGTCCAATTCCGTCCAGGTCATCGCCGGCAACGTCGCGACGCGCGAGGGGGCAAAGGCGCTGATCGATGCCGGTGCCGATGCGCTCAAGGTCGGGATCGGGCCGGGCTCGATCTGCACGACGCGGATCGTCGCGGGCGTCGGCGTGCCGCAGCTCACGGCGATCATGGAGGCGGTCGAGGCCGCCCATGAGAGCGGAACGCCGGTGATCGCCGACGGCGGCATCAAGTATTCCGGCGACCTCGCCAAGGCGCTCGCGGCGGGCGCCTCCGTGGCCATGGTCGGCTCGCTGCTGGCCGGCACCGACGAGGCGCCGGGCGAGGTGTTTCTCTACCAGGGGCGGTCCTACAAGGCTTATCGCGGCATGGGATCGGTGGGGGCCATGGCGCGCGGCTCGGCCGACCGCTACTTCCAGGCCGAGGTGCGGGACGCCCTCAAGCTCGTCCCGGAAGGCGTCGAGGGGCAGGTGGCCTACAAGGGCCCCGTCTCCAACGTCCTGCACCAGCTCGCCGGCGGCCTGCGCGCGGCGATGGGCTATGTCGGCGCCGCCGACCTCGAGGAGTTCCGCCGGAAGGCGCAGTTCATCCGCATCACCGGGGCGGGCCTGCGCGAGAGCCACGTCCACGACGTGACCATCACCCGCGAGAGCCCGAACTATCCGCTCGGGAGCGGCCTCTAGAGAACCTAAAGCACCACGATGCCGGCGTGCTTGGCCTTGTTCTCCGGCTCGACATGGATGGTGACGAGGCAGGTTTCGAATTCGGCGCGGATGGCCCGCTCGATGCGGTCGCAGATGTCGTGGGCCTCCGACACCGTGAGCGCGCCCGGCACCACGAGGTGGAAATCGAGGAAGGTCATGCGGCCGGCATGGCGGGTGCGCAGGTCGTGCGCCTCGATCGCACCCTCCGCATGGGTCGCGATCAACTCGCGTATGCGCGCGATCGTCTCGGGCGGGGCGGCCTGGTCCATGAGGCCGCCGACCGATTCGCGCATCACCTGCCAGCCGGACCAGAGGATGTTCAGGGCGACGAGCGAGGCGAGGACGGGGTCGAGCTGGGGGATTCCCGTCGCGATCGCCGCGAGGAGGCCCACCAGTACTCCGACCGAGGTGACCACGTCCGCCATGAGGTGGCGGCCATCGGCCTCGAGGGCGTGGGAACGCAGCTTCCTGCCGCGCCGGATGAGGATGAGGGCCCAGGCTGCGTTCAGCAGCGAGGCGGCCCCGTTGATGGCGAGGCCGAGGGCCGGCGCCTCGATCTTTCGCGGCGAGAGAAAGGCGTCGTAGGATTCGCGCAGGATCAGCAGCGCCGCCACCACGATCAGCGCGCCCGCGAAAACCGCCGAGAAATATTCCGCCTTCGAATGCCCGTAAGGGTGGTTGGCATCGGCCGGCTGGAGGCTGACGCGGATGGCGTAGAGGGCGACGAGCGCGGTCGCCACGTTGATGATGCTCTCGAGCGCGTCCGAATAGAGCGCGACGCTCCCGGTCACGTGATAGGCGGCGTATTTCAGGATCAGCACCGCAACGGCGACCGCGATGCTGCCCAGGGCAAGCTGCTGACTCGAATCCATGGCGCGATCGGCCGGAGCCGCCCTCAGCGGGGGCTCCCGGGAAAGGCCGGGCACGGGACATCGGCCCTGCGGCGCGCGGCGCGCGGAAGAATCGTCATGCTGGTCCTCGCCTCCTGCGGGGCGCCCTATACCGCGTCGCGCGATGAGGGCGAAGCCCGTCCGCCGCTTGCGCTTCGCGCCGGGACTGCGGCCCGGCGGGGCTTGCGCTGGGGCGCGGGCCAGCCCGGCACCGTCGCGAGAGCGCGCTCGCGCCGGGCGAGTTCGCGCTCGCGCTCCTCGATATAGCCGCGCCGGAGCGGGACCGCGTCCTTGTCGCGGCTGAGCTGGATCTGGAATACCGCCAGATCTTCCCAGCGAAAGCACGCCTCGGCTCCTGCGAGATAGAATTCCCAGATGCGGCAGAGCCGCTCGTCGTAGAGGCGGGCGGCTTCCTCGCGCCGCTCGGCGAAGCGACGGCCCCAATGGGCCAGCGTGTCCGCATAATGCAGGCGCAGGATCTCGACATCCGTGACGCCGAGGCCCGAGCGCTCGACGGCCGGCATGATCTCCGAGAGGGAGGGCAGGTGGCCGCCGGGGAAGATGTGGCGGCGGATCCAGGGATTGGTGTAGCCGGGCGCGCAGGTCAGCCCGATCGTATGGAGGAGCGCGACGCCGCCCGGCGCCAGCAGCCGGGAAAGCGCGGCGAAGAAGGCTTCGTAGCTCTTGGAGCCGACATGCTCGAACATGCCGACAGAGACGATCCGGTCGTATCGGCCGCGCGCGGCCCGGTAATCCTGCATCTCGAACGAGACGCGGCCGGCGAGCCCGCGCCTTTCGGCCTCGCGGCGAGCATGGTCGAGTTGCTCCGTGGACAGGGTGATGCCGGTGACGGAGGCCGCCCCCGCGATCTCCGCCAGGTAGAAGCCGAGTCCGCCCCAGCCGCTGCCGATGTCGAGCACGTGGTCGCCGGGCCCGATCAGGAGCTTGGCCGCGATGTGGCGCTGCTTGGCCCGCTGGGCCTCGTCCAGCGACTGGCCGGGATGCTCGAAATAGGCGCAGGAATATTGCCGCTCCCTGTCGAGGAAGAGGTCGTAGAAGGCGCTGGACAGGTCGTAGTGATGCCGGACGTTCCTGCGCGCCCGGGTCGCGCCGATCGCGGGCGCGAGGGCCTGCGCCGCGCCCCTCAGGGCGCGCCTCAGCGGGTGGCGCAGCAGGCGCCGGTCACCCCGGCTGTCCCGGAGCAGGAGCTGGAACAATTCGGTGAGGGTGCCGCGCTCCAGGATCAACCGTCCGTCCGCATAAAGCTCGCCCAGATGAAGCTCCGGGTCGAGGGCGAGCAGCCGGCTCGCGCCGCGCCCGAGAAGACGCACTTCGACGGCAGGTCCGGTTCCATCCCCGGCCGTGATGCGGCGGCCGGTTTCCTGGGTCACGGTCAGGCTTCCGCGCCGGACGAAGGCGCGGACGAGTTTCGAGAACAGACGGTCCGAGATCATTTCCGGGCCTCGGCTGAAAAGGCCCCGTCGGGACAACGACCGAGCCTTCGCCGGGTTTCGGACCTCAGGCGCCCGCGCCGAAGACGCGGCCGAAGACCGTGTCCACGTGCTTGAGGTGATAGCCGAGATCGAACAGCTCCTCGATCTCCTGCGCAGACAGCGAGGCGGTCACGTCCGGGTCGGCCTTGAGGAGGGCGAGGAACTCGCCTTCCCCGCGCCAGACCGGCATGGCGTTGCGCTGGACGAGCCGATAGGCATCCTCGCGCGAGACGCCCTTCTGCGTCAGGGCGAGCAGCACGCGCTGGGAATGGACGAGGCCGCCGAGCCGGTCGAGGTTCTTCTGCATGTTCTGCGGGTAGATGACGAGCTTCTCGACGACGCCGGCGAGGCGGGCGAGAGCGAAGTCGAGCGTCACGGTCGCATCGGGGCCGATCATGCGCTCGACCGAGGAATGGGAGATGTCGCGCTCGTGCCAGAGGGCGACGTTCTCCATGGCCGGGATCGCATAGGCGCGGACCATGCGGGCGAGGCCGGTGAGGTTCTCGGTCAGGACCGGATTGCGCTTGTGCGGCATGGCCGAGGAGCCCTTCTGGCCCACGGCGAAATACTCCTCCGCCTCCAGCACCTCCGAGCGCTGGAGGTGCCGGATCTCGATCGCGAGCCGCTCGATCGAGGAGGCGACGACCCCGAGCGTGGCGAAATACATCGCATGGCGGTCGCGCGGGATGACCTGGGTCGAGACCGGCTCGACCGCGAGGCCCATCTTCTGTGCCACATAAGCCTCGACCCTCGGGTCGATATTGGCGAAGGTGCCGACCGCGCCCGAGATCGCGCAGGTCGCGATTTCGGCCCGCGCCGCGACGAGCCGCGCCCGGGCGCGCTGGAACTCGGCATGGTAGCCGGCGAGCTTCAGCCCGAAGGTGACGGGCTCCGCATGGATGCCGTGCGAGCGCCCGATGGTCGGCGTCATGCGGTGCTCGAAGGCGCGGGTCTTCAGATGCCCGAGCAGCGCATCGACGTCGGCGATCAGGATGTCCGTCGCCCGCGCGAGCTGGACCGAGAGGCAGGTATCGAGCACGTCCGAGGAGGTCATGCCCTGGTGCACGAAGCGCGCCTCCGGCCCCACGATCTCGGCGAGATGCGTCAGGAAGGCGATGACGTCGTGCTTGGTGACGCGCTCGATCTCGTCGATGCGCGCGACGTCGAAGACCGCGTCCCGGCCCTTCTCCCAGACCTTCTCGGCCGCTTCCTTCGGCACGACGCCCATCTCGGCGAGCGCCGTCGTCGCATGGGCCTCGATCTCGAACCAGATGCGGAACCTCGTGTCCGGCGACCAGATCGCCGTCATCTCGGGGCGGGAATAGCGGGGGATCATGATCGGTCCTCAGAGTCCTTCAGCATGTGCCGCGACGGGCGGAAGAGGGAAGGTCAGGTCCATTGCCCGGTCGCCCGCTCTGCCGCGGCGCGGATGGCCTCGATGGGCTGCGCATAATCCGGGCCCTGGCCGAAGACGGCCGAGCCCGCGACGAAGACGCTCGCCCCGGCGGCGGCGGCGAGGGGGGCGGTCTCGGTCGTGATGCCGCCATCCACCTCGATCGCGATGTCGCGACCGGCGATCATCGCGCCGATGCGCCGGACCTTCTCGAGCGGGGCATCGAGGAATTTCTGGCCCCCGAAGCCCGGATTGACCGTCATCACGAGGACGAGATCGACGAGGTCGAGCACCGGCTCGACCGCCGATTCCGGCGTGCCCGGATTGATGGCGACCCCTGCTTTCTTGCCGAGCGCCCGGATCGCCTGGAGCGAGCGGTGGAGATGCGGGCCGGCCTCGGCATGGACCGTGACAAGATCGGCCCCCGCCTCCGCGAAGGCGGCGAGATAAGGATCGGCCGGGGCGATCATCAGATGGACGTCGAGCGGCTTCGCGGTGACCTTGCGGATCGTCCGCACGATCTCCGGCCCGAAGCTGATATTGGGCACGAAATGCCCGTCCATGATGTCGAGGTGAATCCAGTCGGCGCCCGCCCGGTCGACCGCCTGCACCTCCTCGGCCAGACGGCCGAAATCCGCGGCGAGCACCGAAGGGGCGATGAGGATCGGCATGGACATGAGGCCGGCTATCACGCGGCCCCGGAAGGGGGCAATGCGCTCCCGCGCGCGGCAGCCCATCGCGGATTTTAAGGAGGCGTTAACCAGGATCCTGGACAACCCGGATCATGTCGTCATCTTCCAGGAGGATCATGGCGTCGCAGGATCACAGGACGGGAGAGGGATCGACGGGCGTCAAGGCGGCTTGGCCGCCTCCCGGGCGGGCGGGGCTATCGCATCTGGCGGTTTCCGCCGCACCAACCCTCCCACCGCTTGCGGTGGGGAGGGCGGACTCGGCCGAAGGCCGAGCCGGGTGAGGGGTGCTGCCGCCTATCGTGAGGCTTGGGTTTTCGCGTCGACGCGCCCCCACCCCGGTCGGACGCTTCGCGTCCGCTCGCCCTCCCCACCGCAAGGGGGGGGGGGAGGGTTGGCGCGGCGGAAACCGCCATATGCAACAGCCCTGCCGCTCGC
>NZ_DAOLAJ010000086.1:0-15072 GCF_035325185.1 Enterovirga sp.
CCGCTGAGCCGGCTGCATGCCATCAGCAAGGCCGACAATCTCGGGCTGGGGCTGATCGTGCTGGGGCTGCTGCCGCAGGCGCCCAGCCTCGCGGGCGGCCTCAAGCTCCTCTTCGTCTGGCTGCTGGCGCAACTCTCCGCCGCGACGGCGAGCCAGCTCCTCGCCCAGGCGATCCATCGCCGCAAAGCGGGATCATGACGGCCCTTCTCGACCTCGTGCTGGCCGTGGGCCTGCTGGGGCTGGCCGTGCGCGTCGTCACGGCGCGCGACGACCGCGGCGCGATCGTGACCTTCCTCGGCTTCGGCCTGCTGCTCGGCCTCGCCTGGGCGCGGCTCGCGGCGCCGGATGTCGCGCTGACCGAGATCGCGATCGGCGGAGGCGGAGCCGGCATGCTGCTGCTGCGGGCCGAGGCCGTCCTGCGCGGGCGCGGGGCTCCCGGTGAGCCGGCAAGCCGGGCGGGACGGGCCGTGGCCGCCCTGGCCTGCCTCCTGGTGACGGGCGGGCTCGCCTATGTCGTGCTGGCCTTTCCCTCGCCGGCCCCCACCCTGGCGCCGGCCGCCGCCGGCTCGCTCGGCGCGACGGGGCTCGGGAACCCCGTCACCGCCGTCCTCCTGGCCTATCGCGCGATCGACACGCTGCTCGAGAAGATCGTGGTGCTGCTGGCGGTGGTCGGAATCTGGTCGCTCGCTCCGGACGGGCTCTGGGGCGGCGCCCCGGAGGTCCGCTTCGGCGACGTTCCCGAGCCGCTCGTCTACCTGGCGCGCATCCTGCCGCCCTTCGGCGTCGTGATCGGCATCTATATGTTCTGGGTCGGCGCGGATGCGCCGGGCGGGACCTTTCAGGCCGGCACGGTGCTCGCGGCGATGTGGCTCCTCGTCATGATGGCGGGGCTGCGCCGGCCGCCGGAGACCGGGGGGGCGCCCCTGCGCCTCGCCCTGGCCGGCGGGCCGGCTCTGTTCATCGGCACCGGCTTCCTCGGTTGCGCCGTCGCCGGGGCCTTCCTCGCCTATCCCGAGGCGCTCGCGAAGCCGCTCATCCTCCTCATCGAGGCCGTGCTTACCCTCTCCGTGGCGGCGGCGCTCGCCATGCTGGTCGCCGGGCCGGCCCGCCGGGCGCCGACGCGATGACCGCCCTCCTGCAACCGGGCGCGCTGCCCGGCCTCTGCGGCGCGGCGCTGGCGGGGATCGGCCTGTTCGGCATCGTCACCCATGCCGGGCTGCTGCGCAGGATCGTCTGCTTCAACATCCTGGGCGCGGGCATCTTCCTCGTCTTCGGCACGGTCGCGCGGCGCGGGGCGGGGGCCGGATTCGGGGCCGACCCGGTGCCGCAGGCGCTCGTCATCACGGGGATCGTCGTCGCCTTCTCCGCGAGCGCCCTCGCCGTCGCGCTGCTGCTGCGCCTGAGCGAGCTGGAGAACTACGAGCGGGCCGAAACGGACGGCGAGCGGGGCGGCTCGTGACGCACGCCGCATCGGTCCATGCCACGACGCCGGACGGGCTTCTGCTCGTCCTGGCCGTCATGCTGCCGGTCTGCGCCGTGCTCGCCATCCTGGCGGGCGGGCCGCGTCTCGCCGCGCGCATCGCCCTCGGCGCGCTCGCGGCGGGCCTCGCCGTCGCGATCGCGATCGCGGCCCGGCTCATGATCCGGGAGGCGGCTCTCACCTATGTCGTCGGCGGCTGGTCCCCCCCGCTCGGCATCGCCTTGCGCGCCGACGGACTCTCGGTCGCGATGCTGCTGATGACGGCCCTGGTGGTGACGGCGGTCGGCCTGTTCGCCTTCCTCCAGCAAGGGCTCGACGGCGCCTCCCGCGAGGGGAGGGGCCCCGCGACCTTCTGGATGATGCTGCTCGGGCTGTGGAGCGCGCTGAACCTCGCCTTCGTCGGCGAGGATCTGTTCAACCTCTATGTCGCGCTGGAGCTTCTTACATTCGCCGCCGTGCCCCTGGTCTGCCTCGACGGCCGCGCCGGCACGCTCGCCGCCGCCTTGCGCTACCTGATGTTCGCGCTGCTCGGCTCGCTGCTCTATCTCCTCGGCACGGGCCTCCTCTACGGCCAGGCCGGCACGCTCGACCTCTTCGCCCTCTCGCGGCTCGGCCGGCAGGATCCCGCCATCTGCATCGCGCTCGCGCTGATGATCCTCGGCCTCCTCGCCAAGGCCGCGCTCTTTCCGCTCCATCTGTGGCTGCCGCCCGCCCATGCGGGGGCGCCGGCCCCGGCCAGCGCCGTGCTCTCGGCGCTCGTGATCAAGGCCCCGGTCTTCCTGATCCTGCGGCTCGTGCTCGACGTCGCCCCCTCGCAGGTGGCGCGGCCCGCCGGCCAGTTCCTCGCCGTCCTCGGCGCCGCCTCGATCCTGTTCTGCAGCGTCCTCGCGCTGCGGCAGGCGCGGCTCAAGCTGATGATCGCCTATTCGACCGTGGCGCAGATCGGCTATCTCTTCATCGTCTTCCCGCTCGCCTTCGGCGGCGAGGGCGCGGCCTGGACCACCATCGCCTGGACGGGCGGCGCCTTGCAGGTCGTTTCCCACGCCCTCGCCAAGGCGGCGATGTTCCTCGCCGCCGGCGTCATCGTCGAAGCCTACGGCCATGACCGCATCGCCGATCTCGGCGGCTTCGGCCGGGCGCTCCCGCTGACCGCCGCCGCCTTCGTGCTGGCGGGGCTCTCGCTGGTGGGCATTCCGCCGAGCGGCGGCTTCATCGCCAAATGCCTCCTGCTGTCGGCCTCCGTGATCGAGGGCCATCCCGGGCTCGCCCTCACCATCCTGGCGGGCGGCCTCCTCGCGGGCGGCTACGTCTTCCGCGTGGTCGACCGGGCGCTGGCGACGGGGCCGCTTCCGCCGAAGCGGGCCGTTCCGCGCCGGCTGGAACTGCCGGCCCTGGCGCTCGCCATCGCCGCGGTGCTGCTCGGCTTCGTGCCCCTGCGCCCCTTCTGGTTCCTCCAGATCGGCCGCGAGGGCCTCATTGCGGCGGTGATGCCGTGATCTTCGGCGCGCCGCTCCTCGCCGCATCGGTGCTGGTGCCGCTGCTCATGGCGGTCTCCTGCCTGTCGGCGCGGTTCCGCGCCCGCGTGCTCTCCCTCCTCGTCTTCGCGCCCTGGCCGGCGCTGCTGGCGGCCGTCATCGTGAAGGAGGAGCGCTTCGCCTTCCTGCCCCCGCCCTTCCGGCTGACGCTCGTGATGGACCGGCCGGGCGCGATCCTGCTCGGCGGGGCGGCTCTGCTCTGGAGCGCCGCCGGCGCCTATGCCGCGGCGACGATGAGACGCGATCCCGCCGCGCCCCGCTTCGCCGTCTGGTGGCTGATGACGCTTGCCGGCAGCCTCGGCCTGTTCGTCGTCGGCGACGTCGTGACCTTCTACCTGCTCTTCACGCTGGCGAGCCTGTCGGCCTACGGACTGATCATCCACGAGGAGACCGAGCCGGCACGCCGGGCGGGCGTCATCTACGTGGTGCTGGCGCTCGTGGCGGAGGCCGTGCTGCTGATCGCGCTGGTCATGCTCGCCGCCGGCCACCCGGACGCCAATCCCCAGATCCGCGACGTCGTCGCCCTTCTGCCGGATTCGCCGATGCGCGCGGGCATCGTGGCTTTGTTCATCCTCGGCTTCGCGCTGAAGATGGGGCTCGTGCCGCTGCATGTCTGGCTGCCGCTCGCCCATCCGGCGGCGCCGGCCCCGGCCTCGGCCGTCCTGAGCGGCGTCGTGGTCAAGGCTGGCGTGATCGGACTGATCCGCTTCCTGCCTTTCGAATCCGGGCAGGCGCTCGGGGGCGGCGTCCTCGTCGCGGCGGGGCTTCTCACGGCCTTTTACGGCGCCGCGATCGGCATCACCCAGCCGCGCCCGAAGACCGTGCTCGCCTATTCCACCGTCAGCCAGATGGGGCTGCTCGCGGTGCTGCTCGGCGTCGGCCTCGCGACCGCCGATGCCGACGCGACGCTGCTCACCGCCTATTACGCCGTGCATCACACGCTGGTGAAGGGCGCGCTCTTCCTCGGCATCGGCATCCTCGCCGCGGCCGGGGGGGCGCGCTGCCGTCTCGTCTTCGTGCCGATGGCTCTCCTGGCCTTGAGCCTCGGCGGGATGCCGCTGACGAGCGGCGCGCTGGCCAAGCTCGCGGTCAAGCCGATGCTCGGCTCCGGCCTCCTCGCCGCCGCGATGACCCTCGCGGGCGTGGGCAGCACCGCCCTGATGACGCATTTCCTGCTGCTGGTCGCGGAGGGCAAGCCGGCCGTCCCGCCTCCGGCCGCCCAATGGCTTCCCTGGCTCGCCGTCGCGATCGCCTCCCTGATCATTCCCTGGTCGCTCTATCCGGCGGTGAGCGGCGAGACGCTCGCGAGCCTCCTCCATCCGGCGGCGCTCTGGAAGACGACATGGCCGCTCCTGCTCGGCATCGCGGCGGCGTTTCTCGCGCATCGCCTGCCGCGCCTGCGCGGCTCGGTTCCCGAAGGCGACATCGTCGTGCTGGCGCTCGCCGGGGTGCCCGCGGTCCTGCGCCTCTCGGAGGGGATCGAGCGGGCCGATGCCTGGCTGCGGCGCTGGCCGGTCGCCGGGCTCTGGCTCCTCGGGCTCGCCATCCTGCTCGGCGGGATCATGGCGATGCGCGTCTGAGCGGGCGCGACCGCGCCGCGCCTTGACAGGATTCGCTCCCGCGGGATGATCCGGCCATGCGTGGTCGCCTCTTCAGCCTCGCCCTTGCCGCCGGCCTCCTTGCATGGGGCGGGCCGGGTCTCGCCCAGGGCTCGCCTTCGCCGAAGCCGGCCGAGGCGCCTGCCCGCCCGGCGAGCCTCGACGATCTCTATGCGCGCCTCGCCCAGGCCAAGGACGAGGAGGAGGCGAAAGGCGTCGCCGGGCTGATCGAGCGCCGGCTCGAGCGCTCGGGAAGCGACACGGCCGATCTCCTCCTCGCGCGGGCGGGCGAAGCCCTCAGGGAGAAGGATGCGGCTTTGTCGGTCGAGCTTCTCGACCGCGTGACCCAGCTCGCGCCGGGCTGGGCGGAGGCTTGGATGAGGCGCGCCGCCGCCTTCTGGCAACTCGACGATCCCTCCCGCGCCCTGATGGATGTCGAGGAGGCCCTGGTCCGCGAGCCGCGGCATTTCACCGCCTGGATGATGCTCGGCCATATCGCGCTCTCCTCGGGCGACAAGGCGGGGGCCCTGGCCGCCTATCGCCGCGCGCTCGGGATCCATCCCTTCCTGGAAGAGGCGGAGAAGGCCGTGAAGCGGCTCGCTCCCGAGGTCGACGGCCGCGACCTGTAGGTTTGTGGCGCCCCGGTCACTCCCCCGGCCCGGATTCCCGTGCGAGATTGTCCGCCATGAGATTCGCGCGCCTGCTTATCGCCGTCGGCCTGCTGTCCGGCCTCGCCGGCTGCATGTCCGCCGCCGAGCTTCGCTCCCAGGACGAGATGCGCTGCCGCGGCTACGGCTTCCGTCCGGGCACGGATGCATTTTCCAAATGCCTCCAGAATTTCGATCTCGACCGCTCCGCGGATCGGCGCGCGATGCTCTACGGGCCCGGCCCGGGTCCCGGCTTCGGCATGGGGTTCGGGGGCGGCTTCGGCTGGCGTCGCGGATGGTGATGGGTCGCAAGCGCGCCTGCTGCCTCGCCCTCCTGCTGGTTCTCGCCGGCTGCGCCGGCGGTTCCGAGGAGAATAGGCGCTTCGGCGGCGCCTATGGCGGCATCAGCGGCGGCCCCATCCAGGGCGCGAGGTAGCCTCCCCGGCCCGGACATGAAATCCCGCAGGGTTCCGTGGAGTGGCACGCCTTCGCCGGCGCGCAGGCCCCAGCAAGCGCGGATTTACCATAGCCCGGCAAATCGGGAACGGCCCGGCCGTTAACCCTCTCTCGCAAGGCCGCGGGAATTCGCGCGCGCTATTCGAGATGGCCGCACCTTCCCGGGCATGCGGGTTGCGGAGCGTTCTGCCGGGATGGACGGAGGCCCATTTTGAACCAGCAATGGCCCCGGGTGGCGCAGCTCGATCGGCATTCCGAGCCGCCGCGCCGGCTGGCTTCCATCGGCTTCGAAGGCGCAGCCGCAGGGCCGGAGACCACCGCCGAGGTGGCCGACCTGCTGCGCATCCTGTCGCGCCGCCGCCGGGCCATCCTGGCCACGCTCGCGCTTTTCGTCGTCCCCGCGCTTCTCTATTCCTTCCTGGCCACGCCCCTCTACACCGCGGTCTCGCAAATCCTGGTCGATCCGCGCGATCGGCAGGCGGTGACGAACGACATGAACGCCTCCGCCGTCGCGCCGGATGGCGGCGTCGCCCAGGCGGAAAGCCAGGTGCGGGTCATCGAATCCGACACGGTGCTCCTGCGCGCGATCGCCGAGGTGGGCCTCGAGGCGGATCCCGAATTCGGCTCGCCTCCCGACGGGCTCGCGAGGCGCCTCCTGAGCGTCCTGCCGGGCCTCTCCCCGGCCCCGCGGGACGCCACGGACTCCACGAGCAAGGCGCGGGCGCTTCGCAACCTGCGCCGCAGGCTCGCGGTGAAGCGCGCCGACAAGGTGTTCGTCATCGACATCGTCTTCACGGCCACCTCGCCCGAGAAGGCGGCCCGGATCGTCAACGCCATCGCCAAGGCTTATCTCGCGGACCAGGCCGAGGCCCGCTTCGAGGCGGCCAAGCGCGCCTCGGCGGAGCTGGCCGGACGCCTCGACACGCTGCGCGCCGACGTGAACGCGGCCGAGACGCGGCTCGAGACGTTCAAGGCCCAGCACGGCCTGATCGCCTCCTCGGGCCAGCTCGTCGGCGAGCAGCAACTGACCGATCACAATGCCCGCCTCGTGGCGGCGCGCAACCGGATCGCGGAGACGAAAAGCCGGCTCCAGAGCCTGCGCGAGGCCCGCGGCCAGATCCTCGATCCCGGCGCGACGCCCGAGGCGATCGGCTCGGCGGTGATCGAGCGCCTGCGGGCGCAATATGCCGAGCTGACCAGCCGGGAGGCCGAGCTG
The DNA here is from genome assembly GCF_035325185.1 of Enterovirga sp. Taxonomy (GTDB): domain Bacteria; phylum Pseudomonadota; class Alphaproteobacteria; order Rhizobiales; family Beijerinckiaceae; genus Enterovirga. Next base: position 6,933 of record NZ_DAOLAJ010000086.1, read on the forward strand.
CGCACCCAGCTCGGCCCGAGCCATCCCGCCATGGTGGCGATCCGCACCCAGAGGGCCGAGGTGCAGCGGCTGATCGGCGCCGAGACCGGCCGGATCATCCAGGCCGCCGAGGTCGAGTACCGGCGCGCGGTCGAGAACGAGCGGCTGCTGGCGGCCAGCCTCGACCGGCTCCAGGCCCAGTCCGTGGAGCGCGGGCAGGCCAATGTGCAATTGCGCGAGCTGGAGCGGGAGGTCGAGGCGAGCCGGTCGGTCTACAATACCTTCCTCCTGCGCTCGCGGGAGATCGGCGAGCAGGGGCGCGTCGATCCGACCAGCGCGCGGGTCATCACCTGGGCGCGCCCGCCCGACGAGAGAAGCTGGCCGCTCCGCCTGCTGATCATCGGCGCCGCCCTGGCCGGCGGGCTGGGCGGCGGCGCGGGCCTCGCGCTGACGCGCGAATATCTGCGGCCGACGCTGCTGTCCCGGCGCCAGGCCGAGTCGCTCCTGGACGCGCCGGTCATCGCGACGCTCGTCTGGCCGCCTGCGCTGCTGGGCCGCGCCGGGCGGGCGCGGGCGGCCTTCCTCCTCGATTCCCTCCTGGAGCGCCGCGAGCACGGCCGCGGCCCGGCCTCGCTCGGCCTCCTCGTCTCCGCGACCGAGGGCGACACCGCCGATGGCCGCGCCGTGATCGAGCTTCTCGCGGATGTCGCCCAGATGCGGGGCGACCGTGTGCTCGTCGTCCTGGCGCGGCCCGGTCATGGATTCCTCGACGTGCTGCGGGGGGAGGAGGGACTGGAGAGGGCCGGGCGCGAGGATCCGGGCACCGGCGTGATGCGCATCGGCATCGGGGAGGGGCGCAGGCTCGGCCGCGACGCCGCCGAGCGCGACGGCCTGCGCCGCGCGCTCGCCGATATCCGCCGCTGCTTCGATCTCGTCCTCTTCGAGGGAGGAGCGCTTTCGGAAAGCCCCTGGCACGGCCCGCTCGCGGCGGCGATCGACCAGCATCTGGCCGTCGCGCGGCCGGGGACCACGCTCCAGGCCGATCTCGCCGAGCTGGGCAAGGCCGCGGATGCCCTGCGGCTTCCCGTCTCCGGCGCGCTCCTCCTCGAAAGCCGCAAGGGCGGACGATGAGGCGCGAGGCCTTCGCGACCCCGTGGGCCGCCGCGCGCGTCCGGCCGGCGCGCGGCCTCGGCCTCGTCGTCCTGGCCGTGCTCGTCCTCGGCATTTCCGGCGGCCTCCTCTGGACGCTCGGCATCAATTACGAGGGGCTTTCCGGCAGCGCGGCGCACAAGATCCATCCCGCCACCTATCTGACCGTCGCTCTCCTCGGCCTCGCGATGCTGCGTGCGGGCAATCCGGTGGCCTATCTGGCGCGCGTCGGCGCGGCGCGGCCGGCGAGCGTCTTCATCTGCGCCGCGGGGATCGCGCTGCTCCTGCACATCATGCTGCGGAAGGGGGCGGGCATGGCCGGCTCGCTCGACACCTTCCTGCTGCCGGGCCTCCTGGCCATGCTGCTCGTGGATGCCGACGAGACCACCTTCCGCCGGCTGGAGACGGTGGTGCATGCCGTGATGACGGCGAACGCGCTGCTGGGACTGGTGGAATTCGCCACCGGCCAGCGCTTCTTCCCCTTCCGGGTGGACGGCGTCGCCTTCGAGACCGACACGCGCTCGGCCGCGCTCCAGGGGCATCCGCTCGGCAATGCCACGCTCACGGCCTGCTACCTGGCCGCGCTCATGGCCGGGGGCGGAACGCTCCCGCCCCTGTCCCGGCTCGCCATGATCGGGCTGCAATTCGCCGCCCTGATCACCTTCGGGGGGCGCTCGGCCCTCGTCGTGAGCGTCCTCGTCGTCGGCGGCCGGGGGCTCGTCCTCCTGCATCGCATGCTGCTGCGGGGGCGGGTTCCGCTCCTGGCGGCCGCGGCCATGGCCCTCGCGCTTCCGCTCGTCCCCATCGCCATTGCGGGGCTCGCCCATGCCGGGTTTTTCGATGCGCTGCTCGATCGCTTCCGGGAGGACGGCGGCAGCGCCCATTCGCGCGTCGAGATGTTCACGCTGTTCGCCGCGCTGCCGCTGCGCGACCTGATCTTCGGCCCAGACACGTCGCTGGTCGACAGCCTGCGCCGCATCAACGGGCTCGAATGGGGCATCGAGAATCCGATCGTCCGCACCCTCCTCTACCAGGGCATCCTCATGACGGCGCTGCTGGTGGCCGCCGTCGCCCTCTACCTTCGGGAGGTGGCGCGCCATTGCCGCGCAGGCACGGCGCTTCCGATCCTGGTCTTCGCGGCGCTGGTGAACACCTTCGAGAGCCTGGGCAGCAAGACGACGCTGCTGGCGAAATTCGCCATCCTGCTTCTGGTCCTCTTCCATCCGTTCCACCCGGAGGGACGGCGGAGGCCCTGAGGCGCCGCGTGCCTCAGCGGGACACGGCGAGACCGAGCGCGCCGAGGACGGCCGGATCGAGCGCCCGGCTCGTCTCGTCCATGAGGCCCATGCCGGGATTGAACAAGGTCCACATGGCCCAGCCATAGCCGTGATCCTCGGCGGTCCGGCGCAGGTCGGCGAGATAGCGGGCCCGGTCGGCCGCATTCGCCGCGACATAGGGGCCGCCCGTGACCGGCCGCGCGACCTCCGTCGTCTGCAAGGAGCCGAACTCGCCCATCAGGATGCGCTCCGGCCCGAGCCCGTGGCCGGTCGCCCAGCCTCGCAGCACCGTGAAGAACTCGCCTCCGTTGCCCGGATCGCCGGTGAAGTAGCCGGAATCGATCGGCGGATTGAAATACGGCTCGAGGCCGGAGCGGATCGTCTCCTCATAGGCCCGGAGGCGGGCTTGCGAATGCCCGTCCGGGAAGGCCGCCATCCGCTCGCGGACCGAGGCCATCGTCCTGGACAGCGACCCTGCCGATCCCGGCCAGGGCACGTCGTTGAGCCAGGCATATTTCGGCTCGGACCGGGCGAGCCAGGGCGCGCCCTGGTGGCTGAAGAGGTAGGGCTCGTAGAAGTGAAAGGTGAACAGGAGCGGGTCGAAGGATCGGATGAGCGCCCGCGGATCGAGCCGGACGAGGCCCCGGATCGATCCGCCGAAGGCCCCCGTCGCGACCAGCTTCAGGCGCGCGGCGGAGGCGCGGGCCGCTGCCAGGAGGATGTCCTGCCGCGCCGCCCAGTCGTCCGCCGCGGATTGGGGGGGCTCGTTGACGGGCTCGAAGGCGAGGCGTTCGATCGGAAGCGCCGCGAGGCTTCCGGCGAAACGCGAGACGAGACGCCTGTAGGCGTCGAACATGGCGGCGGTGGAGCCGTAGAGCTCTTCCGCCGTATATCCGGGCGTGCTGTCCGGTTGCAGGTTGACGACGGTGCCGAGCCCGGCGGAATGCGCCAGGGCGACGGCCTCGGTCACGGCCTCGATGCAGCGCCGCAATTGCCGTTCCTGGCCTGTCGAGGCGAGGTGAAGAAAGGGCGCCGGGCAGACCGGAAGGCGGATGAAGTCGAATCCGGCCGCCGCGAGCTTGGCCAGATCCTCATATCGCGGCACCGGCCGGTCCGGATGGAACGGGGGGATCGCCGGATAGGCGCCCGCGGGCGGAAAGGCGACCGGAAAGGAGAACCACGGCCAGGCATTGACCCCGCGATCGAACCCTCTCGCCGAGAGGCGCGCGGCGCCGGCTGCGGGAATGCCCGGCGGGAGCGCGCCTGCGAGGGCGCTCCCGGCGCCGAGCCGGATGAGCGTTCGGCGCGATGGCCTGTCGTCTGTCCGTGGCACGGGAAGCGTCCTGCCTTTGGCGAGCCGACTGTCCTCATATCTTGGCAAGCATAAAAGCGGATGAACGCGGCTGCCGGCTTGCTTCTCCCGCCGCGGCGCCGATCTTGCGGGCCGGCATCCCGGTGGCCCGCAAGGGCCGGAAAGAGGACAGTAGCGTCCCGATGACACACATCACTTGCGTTCATCAGGGCTACGAACTCTACGGCTCCGACCGGAGCTTCGTGGAGAGCGTGCGCATCATGCGGATGACCTATCCGCAAGCCGAGATCGACGTGGTGCTGCCGCGCGAAGGGCCGATCGTCGAGCCGCTGCGGGAACTGGCGACCCGCATCGTCGTCGAGCCGCTCTGGGTGCTGCGCCGGCGCGACCTGCCGCGCCTCGCGACGCTCGGCCTTGCGACCCTCCCCCTCGCGGTCGCGCGCGCCATCCGCCGCATCCGCCGCAGCGACCTCGTCTATGTGAACACCTCCGTCGTCGCCGATTACCTGCTGGCGGCGGGCCTGAGCCCCGGACGCACCGTCCTGCATGTGCACGAGATCGCCGAGGGTCCTGTCCGCGCCGGGCTGCGCGCGCTGGCGCGCTGGGGCCGGCCGCGGATCGTTTTCAACTCGCGCGCCACGCAGCGCGCCTTCGCCATGCCCGCCTCCATCCCGCAGGACGTCGTCTATAACGGCATTGCCGATCCCGGCCGGCCGAAGGCCATGACCTATGACGGCACGCGCCCGCTGCGGCTCCTCATGCTCGGGCGCATCAGCCGCATCAAGGGGCAGGACGTGCTGCTGCGGGCGATCGCGGGGATGCCAGCCGCCCTGCGCGAGCGGATCGAGCTGCGGATCGTCGGCAGCGCCTTCGAGGACCCGGAGCGGGAGCGCCGGCTCTCGGCCACGATCGCCGAGGCGGGCCTCGGCGATCGGGCTGTGCACCTGCCCTTCACGGCCGATCCGGACGAGCATTTCCGCTGGGCCGACGTCGCCGTCGTGCCCTCGCGGCTTCCCGAATCGCTCGGCCGCGTCGCGATCGAGGCCATGGCCTACGGCGTGCCGCCCCTCGTCTCGGAGATCGGCGGCCTGCCCGAGGTGGTGGAGGACGGACGGACCGGCTGGATCGTGCGGCCGGACGATGCGGATGCCCTCGCTTGCGCGCTCGCCGCCATCATCGCGAAGCCGCGGGACTGGGCTTCCTTCCCCCAGGCCGCCCGGATGCGCTACGAACGGGTCTTCGCGCAGGATGCCTGCGCATCGCGCTTCGTCGCCTGCCTGGGCGCCGCCCTCGCCGGACGCGGCCGGGCCGCTTCCGGCGGCGGAATGCCGGGGGGTGCGGCGGCGGTCGTGAACGCGCCGTGCCATGGCCCGGAGGCCGAATGGAGGAGTTGAGACGCTCCATGCATGTGCGGGTGCGCTTCGACGGCCGGGCGCCGCGACTGTGGCATGCCCGGCTCGTCGAGAGGCTTGCGCGGATGCCGGGCCTGCGCGTCGACGTCGATGTGCGGCCGGGCGGCGAGCCGTGGCCCGCCAATGCCGACTTGCTGTTCCGGCTCGAAAGTCTGCTCAACCGGCTGCCGGGGTCGAAGGTCTCCGCCCCGCTCCCGGCCGGGGCGCTCGCCGCGCTGCCTCGCGCGGGCGACGACATTCCCGATCTCGTCCTCGACATTTGCGGCGACGTGCCGCCCGCAGCCGGCGGGCGGGTGTGGCGGCTGTCCTTCGACGGACGGCCCGGAGAGGTGGGCCTGCTGGCGGGACTCCTCGCCGGCGACGTGCCGGTCGCGGTGCTGACGGAAGGCGGCGCGGTCGTGGCCTCCGGCCGGCCGGGTAGCGAGGTGCCCGGCTGTCTTCCGATCGCCTTCGAGGACATCCTGATGCGGACGGCGACCCTGATCGTCGCCGCCCTCTCGACACCCGGCGCCCGGCCCGCCGGGCCGGTCGGCCGCGCGGGCGCGCCCGGTCCGCACCTCACCATGCCCCGTCTCGCCGTCCTGACGGGCCGGATGCTCGTCCGGGCGATCGTGACGCGGCTCTATCGCCTTTGCTTCCGGACGCCCCATTGGCGGATCGGCTGGCGGCGGCTCGACGGGCCCGGATTGATCGACCTGCGCGCGCTGCCGCCCGTCCAGTGGCACCGCCTGGCCGATGACGGGCGCCGATTCTACGCCGATCCCTTCCCCATCGTTCATCGGGGGGAGACGTGGCTGTTCGTCGAGGATTTCGTCCATGCGGTCGGGAAAGGGGTCGTCTCCGCCCTGCGGTTCGGGCCGGACGGCCCCGTCGGGCGGCCCGAGCCGGTGCTGGAGGAGCCTCACCATCTCTCCTACCCCTTCCTGTTCGAGCGCGAGGGCGCCGTCTGGATGATCCCCGAGAGCGGCGGGGCTGGGACGATCGACCTCTACCGCGCGAGGAATTTTCCGGGCGGCTGGGAGAAGGTCACGACATTGGTCTCGGGAATCGTGGCCAGCGACGCGACGCTGGTCGAGGAGGGCGGGCGCTGGTGGATGTTCGTCACCGTCCGCGACGGCCCGCCCGCCGCCCCCCTTGGCAGCGGCTCCTATTCGGACGCCCTGCACCTGTGGTCTGCCCCCGATTTCCGCGGGCCCTGGACGCCGCATCCGCGCAATCCGGTTCTGATCGACATCGCTTCCGCGCGTCCCGCCGGCGCGATCGTACGGCGGGGCGGCGCGCTGATCCGGCCTGTCCAGGACTGCACCCGCGGCTACGGCCACGGCCTCGCTTTGGCGCGCATCGACCGCCTCGACGAGGAGGATTACGCCCAAACCGTCGAGACCGTGTTCATGCCGGGCCCCGCCTGGCCCGGCACGCGCCTGCACACCCTGAACAGCGCCGGCGGCCTCGAATTCATCGACGGCTCGGCCCGCGCGCGCCGGCTGGGCTGAAGCTTCGCCGGCAATTGGCTTGCCGGCTCTCTTCCCCGAATATGGCGGACCCGCTGCCCCCGGAGCTTCCCGTGACCCCGATCCTCGTCATCGCCAACAAGCTCTATTCCTCATGGTCGCTCCGGCCCTGGATCCTGCTGAGGCAGCTCGGTCTCGCCTTCGAGGAGGTGCTGGTGCCGCTGCACCAGCCCGAGACCGCCGCCGCCATCCGCCGCTATTCTCCGGCGGGAAAAGTGCCCGTGCTGGTGGATGGTGGGGTGACCGTCTGGGATTCGCTCTCCATCATCGAATATGCGGCGGAACGCTGGCCCGAGGCCGGCATCTGGCCGCGCGACGTCGCGGCCCGGGCCCTCGCCCGCTCGATTTCGGCCGAGATGCATTCGGGCTTCATGGGCCTGCGCCGCGCCTGTCCCATGAATCTCGGCAAGAGCTTCGCCGGGCGCGATCGCGGCGAGCAGGTCGCCGTGGACGTAGCCCGCATCGAGGAGATCTGGGCGGATGCCCGGCGACGCTTCGGCGAGGGCGGCCCGTTCCTGTTCGGGGCCTTCACGGCGGCGGACGCCATGTACGCGCCCGTCGTCACCCGCCTCGATACCTACGGGATCGAGGTCGGAGCCGGGACGCGGGCATATATGGATGCGATCCTCGGCTGCTCCGCCTTCGGGGAATGGCGCGAGGCAGCCCTGCGCGAGAGCTGGGTGGTGGATGCCGACGAGGTGGACGAGCCCGCCCTCGCCGATCACCGCAGGGAGATCGGCGCCCTGCCCTGAGGAAGCCTTGGGCGCCTTCCGTCAGGCCGGCACGGGCACGGGCGGCGCCTCGCGCAGTGCCAGGTTCTTGCGGACGGCGTCCTGGATCTTCTCGAAGGCGCGCACCTCGATCTGCCGCACGCGCTCGCGCGAGACGCCGAACTCGCCCGACAGGTCCTCCAGCGTGACCGGATCCTCCGACAGGCGCCGCGCCTCGAAGATGCGGCGCTCGCGGGGATTGAGCACGCCGAGGGCGTCCCTGAGGGCGGCGAGCCGGTTGCGGCCCTCTTCCTCGCTGGCGAGCACGCTTTCCTGGCTCGCCGAATCGTCGACCAGCCAATCCTGCCATTCGCCCTCGCCCTCCTCGCGCAGGGGAGCGTTCAGGGACACGTCGCCTCCGAGGCGGCGGTTCATCTCGACGACGTCCTGCTCGGTCACTCCGAGCTTCGTCGCGATGGTGGCCACCTGGTGGGGCTTGAGGTCGCCCTCCTCCAGCGCCGAGATCTGGCCCTTCGCCTTGCGCAGGTTGAAGAACAGCTTCTTCTGGTTAGCGGTCGTGCCCATCTTCACGAGCGACCACGAGCGCAGGATGTACTCTTGTATCGCCGCCTTGATCCACCACATGGCGTAGGTGGCCAGGCGGAAGCCCTTGTCGGGGTCGAAGCGCTTGACGGCCTGCATGAGGCCGACATTGCCTTCGGACACGACCTCGCTGATCGGCAGGCCGTAGCCGCGATAGCCCATGGCGATCTTCGCCACGAGGCGCAGA
>NZ_DAOLAJ010000087.1:0-14839 GCF_035325185.1 Enterovirga sp.
GCTCTAGCGCATATCGCGCTGGAGATTGTCGATGAAACCACATTTCGAGCGGTGCCAGTGCAGCTGGAGGGCTGGCTGGGAATTTCGGCTGCGTTGGGGGAACAGCTACTTCCGTCCTGTGCAGATATTCCAGGAGCTTCGTCAGAGAGAGGCTGATCGGGTCGATAGCCGAAACGGCCGATATCGGCTCAAGCATCGAGGCAATCGCAGCAGCAGATGCCTCAATGCCTGGAATGACTTTCCGGTGTCGCGATCCTACGGAAAATCCTGGAAGGAGTTCACGAAGCGGCCGAGGCAATTCCGGCCGCAGTAACCCTCCAATGTTGGGACCAGATCAGGCCGCCCTCAAGAGCATGTCGATATGCACCGATGCGAACGGACAGATCACGCCGCCGCTCTCGGTGCGCTCGATCAGGCCCAGGTCAGACAGGATCACGATATCCTCGTGCACACGTTTCACGTCGCGGCCCAGCAGCCGCGCCAGTTCACGCACAGACACCTCGCCGCGGCCTTGCAGGAGCCGCACAATCGTCCAGCGCCGTTCGGTCAGCCGGCCGCAGGACGCGACGCCGAGAGCAGGGTGAACAGGTGAAACTCGCGCCGGATGGGATTGTCGAGTTTCGCGGCCTCGACGAACCAGCCCTTCAGGTCAGCCACGCCCATCCCGGTATCCCGGCGCTTCTCGTGGTTCCAATCGACGCTATCGACGGGATTGTCTGCGAGTAGCTCGCGGTTGGTCTTGCGGGCATGATTGTAGATTGCGCGGAACGTGCGCACGCTGCCATTCGCGATGTAGGGGCCGTTCTCCTCACTGATGGCGTCGTGCTTGCGCAGCCCGTGGGACGAGCAATCGGGCAATCCCGCCTCGTCGCATCGGTCCCGCATCCAGTTGCCGAATCCGTTGGCCGTGAAGGGCCGTCTTTGCTCCGTCATGAGAAACGTAAGATTGGTGCGCGGCAGAGCGTCGAGGGCGGCCTTGAGCTTCGGGTGAACCGGGATGTCGATCAGCGCCTTCGTTTTCTGTTGCCGGACGAAGAGACGTTCCCCCTTCAGGTGCTGCCAGCCTAGCTGGACCGCGTCGCTGCGCCGCTGGCCGCTGGAGCGAGATCCAGGAGCGCATCGTCGTGAACGCCCGCGCGCCGCGCGTCGTGAAGGCGATGCTCGCCGGGGCCGGCCTCGCCATGGCCGGGGCAGCCACGCAGGGCGTCTTCCGCAATCCGCCGGTCTCGCCCCATCTCCTCGGCATCTCCTCGGGCCCCCCTTCGATCGACATGGCGGAGGCCATCCAGGGCGCGGCCGGCGAGGTGATGACCGAAGCCAATCTGAGCCGCCTCTACGGCATCGACATCAGGCGCCTGACCGTGACGGATGCCGGCAGCCGGCCCTTCGCGGCCGTGATCCCTCATTTCGGCGGAGGCTGAGAGACCCGCTCCGCGTCGATCCTCTCGATATTGCGACATCGTCGCCTTCCGAACAGCCTCCTCTTGGCAGACCTCCGATCCCGCAAAGGGGAGACAGGCTCAGCCGCAGCAACGCGCTCTTTCCGCCTCCCGAGATCGCCATGCAGGTCCCCGGATCGATTGCCAGGCTGAGAGCTCCATGGCTTCCGGCGCTTGCAAGCCCTTGCGCGAGGAGAGGCTCCGGACCGGATGGAGAAACTATCCGTGCCCGCCGGCATGGCGTCCCGTGGCCCCACGTAGCATTTACTGACTCTGGCATAGAATGTAGTGAACACTAGGATCGGGGTGGAGCGCTTGCACGAGCGGGAATGTCCATAAGGCGCGGCGGATCGTCAGGGGGAAAGCGGGACGTGTTCGGCAACCGATATGCGCGCCGTCGCGATGCCCTGTCGCCGGCTTTCCAGCGGGTCGCCGCCTTCATCGATGCTCACCGGCCGATCGTCATGACGTCGTCGGCGATCGAACTGGCAAGAAGGATCGGCACGTCGGATGCGACCGTGGTTCGTGCCGTCCAGGCGCTCGGCTTCGATGGGCTTCGCGATCTCCGAAGCGAACTCGCTGCATCCTTCGGTCCCCGGAATGCTCCGATCGACAATCTGCAACGCACGCTTGCCGAGGCGTCCCACGGCATCGAGGCGGCGTTGGACGGGGTTCTCGAAGCCGGCATGTCCGGGCTGGAGGCGCTGCGCACGCATGCGGTGCGGCGAAGCCTGCTGGAAGCTGTGCGCATTCTGCATGCCGCGCAGCGGATCGTGGTCTTCGGACTCGGCCCGACCGCCCATATTGCAGCCTACTTCACCGCCCGGCTGCGGCGAAAAGGCCGGCGATACGCGCTGCTGGACAGGACGGGAGCCGGATTGGCCGATCAATTGCTCGATCTCAGTCCCACGGACGCCATCCTGATGATGGCCTACGGCAAGCCCTGTCTGGAAGCCGAGCTCGTCGCCGCCGAAGCGCGCCGCCACCGAATCCCGATCGTCCTGGTGACCGGTCCGGACGAAACAGGGATCGCCCGCCACGCGAAGGTCACGCTGGCCGTCCCCCGGGGCCAGAGCGAGCGCGTGGCTCTGTACGGCGCCACGGTGTCCTGCCTGGAGATGCTGCTGCTCGGCTTGGCCGCGTCCGATCCCCGCCCCGCCATCGCCACCCTGGCCGAGCTCGAGCGCTTGCGGCACGCCACGCGCCATCGACGTCGGGACAAGCAAAACGAGCAGGAGCGGAGCGAAGAGCAATGACCGGTCCCTCGTTCCACGCGCCCGCCTATGTCCAGCTGGAAGGCGTCAGCCGCCGCTTCGGCGCGGTGACGGCTCTCGACGAGGTGTCGCTGACCCTGGACCGAGGGGACGTCGCCTGCCTCGCCGGACGCTCCGGCTGCGGAAAATCGTCGCTCCTGCGCGCGATCGCCGGCATAGACCGCCCCGATCGGGGACGGATCCTGCTCGACGGCAAGGAGATGTCCGGCCCGGGAATTCATGTCGAACCCGAGGACCGGAACATCGGCTTCATGTTCCAGGACTATGCGCTGTTTCCGCATCTGGATGTCACGGACAACATTCTGTTCGGGCTTGCGCGGCTCGCTCGCCGCGACGCGCGTGCGCGCTGCGGCGAAGTCATCGAGCGGCTGGGCCTGCGGCCTCTCGCCCGCCGCTTTCCCCACATGCTGTCGGGAGGAGAGCAGCAGCGGGTCGCGCTTGCCCGCGCGATCGCCCCGCAGCCTCATATCCTGCTCATGGACGAGCCCTTCTCGAACCTGGATCGCGAATTGCGCCACGAGATCCGCGCCGAGACGATCGCGCTGCTGCGCGAGCTCGGCACCACCGTCGTCATGGTCACGCACGATCCGGAGGAAGCCCTCTCCGCGGGCGACATCGTAGTCCTGATGCGGGAGGGACGCATCGTTCAGGCAGGAACCGGCGCGCAACTCTACGAACGGCCCGCATCCGCTTACGCGGCGGAGTTCTTCTGCACCTTCAACAAGATCCGAGGCGCCTGCCGCGGCGGATCGGCGGAGACGCCCTTGGGACGCTTTGCGGCTCCCGGCTTCGCCGATGGCGAGGAGGCGACCGTCTATATCCGCCCCCATTGCCTGCGGATCAACGGCGAGGCCGAAGGGGTCGAGTGCACGATCCTGGATTGCGCCCTGATGGGAGAGATCGAGCAGGTCCATCTGGCTGTAGCAGCGCTTCCGGAGCCTTTGCGGATTCGTTCGACCCAGCGTCTGCGTCTCCGAAAAGGCGACAAGGCCCGCCTGTCCGTGCCCACCGAGGATGTCCTGGTCTTCTGAAGGCGATCTTTCGGCGCGCGGCAGCCCTCACACGACGCCCCTGCGCAGGTTGGGTGCGGTCATGCCGCCCAGTCTAGAACAGGGATGTTTTACTGCTACAGACTGATATGCTTGCCTCCGCAGCGAAAATCAGAACTACTTTAGAATTAGAATAAAGTATCACTGATGCGGAGGCGAGCATGAAGCTGTTTGGTTTGAGCCGAATTCTGGCGGGCACGGCGCTGACGACCCTCGTCGGCATTTCGGGCGCCGTCGCGGCCGAGTTGAATCTCTACACCACCCGCGAACCGGGCCTGATCCAGCCCCTGCTCGATTCCTTCACCAAATCGACGGGCATCAAGGTCAACACCATCTTCCTGAAGGACGGGCTTGCAGAGCGCGTCGCGTTCGAAGGCGACAAGTCTCCGGCCGACGTTCTGATGACGGTCGATGCAGGCAATCTGATCGACCTCGTCGAGAAGGGGCTGACCCAAGGCGTGCAGTCGAACGTCCTGACCAGCAACATTCCGCCGGCGCTGCGCGATCCCAACGGCCACTGGTTCGCGCTGTCGCAGCGGGCCCGTGCCGTCGTTGCGGCCAAGGATCTGGATCTCCAGGCGATCACCTACGAGCAGCTCGCCGATCCGGCCTGGAAGGGAAAGATCTGCATCCGCTCCGGCCAGCACCCTTACAATGTCGCGCTGACCGGCTCCTACATCGCTCATCACGGGGAGGAGGCCGCGCAAGAATGGCTCACCGGCCTGAAGGGCAATCTCGCCCGGAAGGCCGGCGGCGGCGACCGGGAGGTCGCCCGCGACATCCTCGGGGGCCTTTGCGACATCGGCGTCGCCAATTCCTACTATGTCGGCCTCATGCGCAGCGGCAAGGGCGGACCCGAGCAGCAGAAATGGGCGCAGGCGATCAAGATGATCCTGCCCACCTTCGAAAAGGGCGGCACGCAGGTGAACATCACCGGCGCGGCCGTCGCCCGTCACGCGCGCAACAAGGCCGAGGCGATCAAGCTGCTGGAGCATCTCGTCTCCGACGAAGCGCAGAAGATCTATGCCGAGGCGAACTACGAATACCCGGTCAACCCCCAGGCCGCCGTCGACCCGCTGATCGGCGAGTACGGCGTGCTCAAGCCCGACACGGTCGAGCTTGCCAAGGGGGTCGGCTTCCGCAAGGCCGCCAGCAAGCTCGCGGAGAAGGTCGGCTTCGACAACTGAGCGGAATCCGAAGGCGGCGGCCGGCGAGCGCCGGCCGTCGCCTCCCCTCGGCCATGACGAATTTGTACCCTGCACTTGCAGCGATCGCTCGCCGGCCTCACGCCGGCTTGTGGTGGCGTGTGTCCGCGCTCGCCGTCGCCGCCTTCGTCTGCCTGCCGATCGGCTCCCTCGTCCTGATCGCGTTTCAGGGAAGCGCCGGGCTCTGGCCGCATATGATCGCGCATGTGCTGCCCGCGGCGCTGCGGGACACGCTGGTCCTGCTGGTCGGGGTCGGCTTGCTCACCACGATCATCGGCACGACGACCGCCTGGCTGGTGACGGCCTATGACTTCCCGGGCCGGCGCCTCCTCGAATGGGGGCTTCTGCTTCCCCTCGCGGTTCCCACCTATATCGTCGCCTACGCCTATCTCGACATTCTGCATCCGGTCGCCGCGGTTCAGGACACCATCCGGCACCTGCTCGGCTATTCCAGCCCGCGCGAGTTTCGCCTGCCTGACATCCGGTCGATGTGGGGCTGCATATTGCTTTTGAGCCTGGTCCTGTACCCGTATGTCTATCTGACCACACGGGCGATGTTCATGACCCAGGCGGCGAATGTCGTCGAGGTGTCGCGCACGCTCGGACATCGCCGCAGCCGCGTGTTCCTGCGGGTGGCGGTGCCGCTCGCCCGCCCGGCCATCGCCGTCGGCCTCAGCCTCGTGCTGATGGAGACGCTGAGCGACATCGGCGCCTCGGAATTCCTGGGCGTCAGGACGCTGACCGTCTCGGTCTACACCGCCTGGGTGAGTCGTTCCGACATGCCCGGCGCCGCGCAGATCTCGCTCGCGATGCTGATCCTGGTCGTGGCGCTCGTGCTGATGGAACGCCATGCCCGCCGGAACCAGCGATACGCCGCCGCGGCGCAGAGGCCGCGCGCCATGAGCGCGCTCCGCCTGAGCGGCTATCGAGCGGCGGCGGCCTTCGTGGTCTGCCTTCTGCCGATCCTGCTGGGCTTCGCCGCGCCGGCCTCCTATCTCTGCGTCGAGGCCTACAAGCGATACCGCTTCGCCGGCCTATCGCCGAAGCTGTCGGGAGAAATCCTCAACACGGTCACGGTTTCCTCCCTTGCCACCCTGATCGTCCTGCTCTGCGGCCTGTCCGTGGCCTATGCCGCCCGCACCTATCCCGGAAGGCCGACGGCCTTCGCCGCGCGGGCATCGACGCTCGGCTATGCGGTGCCGGGCACGATCATCGCGCTCGGCCTGCTGATGCCGGTCGGCGCGCTCGACCGGCTGCTCGCGAGCGGCGCGGACCAGATCCTCGGAAAGTCGGTGGGGCTGCTGCTCCTCGGCTCCGGGGCCGCGCTGATCATGGCCTACAGCGTCCGCTTCATGGCGATCTCGATCGGAGGAATCGAGGCTGGCTTCAGCCGCATCTCCCCCTCTCTCGACCACGCCGCGCGGATGCTCGGCGAGACCTCGGGGGGCGTCTTCCGCCGTGTGCACCTGCCGCTGTCCAAGCCAGCCCTGGTTTCCGCGGGCCTGCTGATCTTCGTCGACTGCATGAAGGAACTGCCGGCAACCCTTCTGCTGCGTCCGCTGAACTTCGAGACGCTGGCGACGCATCTCTATGGCGAGGCGGCGCGAGGCACCTACGAGGAGGCCTCCATTGCCGCGCTGCTCATCCTGCTGATCGGGATCCTGCCCGTCGCCCTGCTCGCGAGAGTGGGGCGCGCCTCGACATAAGAAGCCGACCTGGTCAGGGGCGTCTTGACGATCTCGGCGGCGATGCAAGTGGCCGTCGCCGGCCGATCGCCGGCGAAAACCTCGGCGCCGAAGGAGAAAGAACGCCGTGTCAGGCGCAGGATGGGAAGCGCCCCATCGCGATCCTGCACGTCCGCAGGCTGCCGATGCTGGCGCGCTGACGCTTCTCCTCCTGCGTGGCCGGGATCGTGGAGACCGTGCCGGGAACATTCAGGGAGGCGCCGCCGGGAGCGTGACGGTGACGCGCAGCCCCGAGCGGCCATCGGCACGGTTGCGGATATCGACATGTCCGCCCGCTGATGTTTTTCGCCGGCTTTTGGACCCCTGGCGGGGGGTGAAGAAAGTCCGGGATGGAGAGCGCCAGCGTTGATTTACTTCTCTGCACTTCAGCATGCCCCCTCCCGAGCATTCTGGCTTCGCGTCGTGCACGATCCTGGTCGAACCGGAATGGCCGCGCTCGGCGCCGGTCGTGTTGAAGGCCGTGGCGACCGCGTCAGCGGAAGCCGTATTCGCTCCAGCGGCACCGGACGCGATCCACGATCCCGGCCGGGTAGCCATGCCGGAACGAAGCGCGGATCGGCAGGGCCTCTCCCCATTCGTCCGGCGGCAGGCAGTTGTAGACGACCTTGCCCGTGCTCCCGGACATCTTCTCGTTCTGGCGCAGATAGGCCAGCAGAGGAGCCGCCGGAACCTGCTCGAAGACGACGTGTCCGAGCAGGGGATGGCAACGCGTGGCGAAGGCCCAGACGAGCTCGTCCAGATCGGTGGGATCGACATCGTCGTTGAGCACGATCACCTTCGGGATCACGCCCCCGGCCTTGGTCGCGAAGACGATCTCGCCGATGCGCCGGCAGAGCGCCTCCGGGGTGTCGATGCCGGTCCGGCGGCGCCAATCGCGCGGGACCGTGACGACCAGCCAGTGCAGCGCGGCCTGAAGCGGGATCCAGGCGGTCGTCGCCGGGATTCCGGCCTCGCGCAGGTGATGGAGAATCTGCGCCGCGGACGGAATGCCCCAGGCCGTATGGTTTTCCTCCACCGGCTCGCCGGCGACGACGACGGGCAGGATCGCGTCGTGGCGATGACTGAGGGCCGAGACGCGATAGACCGGCCGGGGCACCCTTTCGGGCGGGACATAGCCGGCGAATTCGCCCATCGGCCCCTCATCAACCATTTCATCGAGATGGAGATGTCCCTCGATCAGGATCTCGGCGCTTGCCGGCGCCTCCAGGTCGACCGTCCGGCAGCGCACGGTCCGAACCGGCCGCCCGAGCAGCGCGCCGAGCCGGCCGCCCTCGTCGACATGAGCGGGCAGCGGCATGCCGCAGATGAAGGGGATCGCCGGCTCGACGCCGAGCGCCAGCGCGAACGGCATCGGCCGGCCGAGATCGGCCCAGCTCTTCGCCACCATGCCGACATGCTGCTGCGGCGCGACGATGCCGGTCAGGCGCCGCCCATCCACCATCATCATGCGGGCGATCGACCAGTTGGTCCAGGACCCGTCCGGCATCCGTGCGACGATGCAACCCCAGGTGTTGAGATAGCGGCCACCGTCGCCATGATGCAGCATCGGCACCGGCAGGCGGGCCAGATCCACCTCGTCGCCGGTGGCGACGTTCTCGAAGCAGGGAGCCTCGTCGACCACGACCGGAGCGATGGCCGGCCGGTCGAGGCTGCCGGCGATCGCCTCCACGATGTCGAGGCCGCCCGCCGTCGGCGGCAGCCCGAGCGAGACCGCGACGCGCGCGAGCCGCATCCCCGGCTGGCGGCTCGCGCCCGCCGGGGCGCCGAGGATCCGGAAGCCGGACGGATGATCGGAAAAGGCGCTGAAGAACGGCGCCGGGCTGCCCGTCTCGTAGCAACGCCGCACAATGGCGCCGAGCTCGAGGTCGAGCGCCACCGGCGCCGTGACGTCCTGGACTTCTCCGAGGCCGCGCAGGGCCTCGATATAGGCGCGCAGATCGGTGAGGGACATCAGCGCACCTCCTCGGCCATGGCGGCTTCCGGCCGGCCGCTCCAGCGGCGGACCAGCCCGGCATCGATGTCGAACAGGTCCAGCACGCGCCCCACGGTGTGGCCGACCATGTCGTCGAGCGTGGCCGGGCGGTCGTAGAAGGCGGGCACGGGCGGGAAAATCACCGCGCCGTTTTCCGTCGCCTGGGCCATGGAGCGGATATGGCCGGCATGGAGCGGCGTCTCGCGCAGCATCAGGACGACGCGGCGGCGCTCCTTCAGGCAGACATCGGCGGCGCGGGTGAGCAGCCCGTCCGTATTGCCGGTGGCGATGGCGGACAGGCTGCGCACCGAGCATGGCGCGACGACCATGCCCATGGTCCGAAACGAGCCGGAGGCGATGGCAGCCCCGATATCGGCGTCCGGATACCAGAAATCGGCCATGGCGCGGACATCGCGGACCTTGTGATGCGTCTCGTAGGCAAGCGTGCGTTCGCCCGGCCTGGTCATGACGAGATGCGTCTCGATGTCGAGCAGCCGCAGGATTTCGAGCAGGCGAAGACCGTAGATCGCCCCCGTGGCGCCGCTGATGCCGACGATCAGGCGGCGGCGCGGCGGCAATGTGACGTGCATCTGCATGGGAATGTCCCGTTTGCGTCGGTGATGGGAGCGACGCTAGGCGCCGGCGGAAGGCGCGGCATCGTCACAACTGTCGATGCGAGGCTCATTCGTCGGGCCCGCGCAATCTGCCGCGCGCGACCGGGAGGTTCCACCCGCCCCGGATCGCCATCAGCCGCAGGACGAGGCAAAGAGCGATGCCAGCGAAGGCGGTGACCTCGATGCCGATCCCGGCGCGCTCTCCCGCGGCGACGACGAGGCCGGCGGCGAGCGCTGCCACGGCATAGATCTCGGCGTGAAGCACCACGGGCATCCGGGCGGTCAGCACGTCCCGCACCATGCCGCCGCCGATGCCGCTCACCATGCCGAGCACCGCCGCCATCACCGGGGACAGCCCGCAATCCAGGGCCTTCTGCGTGCCCGTCACCGCAAAGACGCCAAGGCCGGCCGCATCGAGGATCTGCTCGGACTGCCTCATGCGGCGGACGAGCGCTTCGGCGTAGAAGGCGGCAAGGCCTCCGGAGGCCGATAGCGCCAGCATGTGCCAGTTCCTCAGCGCCGCCGGCGGCACGATTCCGAGCAGGACGTCGCGCATGACGCCGCCCGCGACCGCCGTGACGAAAGCCAGCACCAGCACGCCGAACAGATCGGCCCCGCGCCGCGTGCCGGCCAGTCCGCCGCTGATCGCGAAGACCAGCGTGCCGAGGAGATCCAGCGTCTCGATCAGCAAGACGTTCGGCATGCGCTCACGCCGCGCCGCCCTTCGGCGCGAGCCAGAGGCCAGCTGCGGCCAGCATCGCCCGGACGCCCGTTTCGATCGTCGGGTGGAGCGTCGGCGCGAAGGCCGGATTGTGATTGCCCGGCACCTGGGCATGGTCTCGCTCCGCCGCGTCCAGCACGGCCGGATCCGTCCCGCCGACGAACCAGAAGACCGACGGGATGCCCCAGGCGGCGCCGAACAGGCCGAAGTCCTCGCTGGCTGTCACGCGCGGCATCTCATGGACCCTGTCCGTGCCGAAATGCGTGGCGAAGGCGCCCGCGACGAGGCGCGTCGCGGCCTCGTCGTTGCGCGTCGCGGGATGTTCCCCCAGCACGGCGATGGCAGGTTCCCGGTCCGCTCCGGCGCCGAGGGCCCCGGCCCTGAAAATGCGGCGGATGCCTTCGAGGACGCGGGCGCGAACCTGCTCGTTGAACGACCGGACGTTGAGCCGCAGCAGCGCCTCTTCCGGAATGGTGTTCTCGCTGGTGCCCGCGTGCAACGAACCGACCGTCACGACCGCCTCCTCCTCCATGCCGATCTGGCGCGACACGATGGTCTGCAGGTTGAGCACGGCCGACGCCGCCATCACGATCGGGTCGATGCTCTTCTCCGGCATGGATCCGTGGGCACCCCGGCCGAAGATCGTGACCTCCCAACTGTCGGAGGCGGACATGATCGCCCCGGCACGCCAGCCGATCGTCCCGGCCGGATCGGGGGAGAGGTGCTGGCCGAGCGCCACGACCGGGCGAGGAAAGCGCCGGACCATCCCGTCCTCGATCATGGCGCGGGCGCCCTCGCCGGTTTCCTCCCCGGGTTGGAACACGACCATCACGGTGCCGCGCCAGGCGCTCCTGTTCTCGGCGAGGATTCGCGTCGCGCCGAGCAGCCAGGCGACATGCATGTCATGGCCGCAGCTATGCGTCACGAAACCGTCCTGCCCGAAGCGGTCCACCCCTCTGGTCTCGCTCGCATAGGGAAGGCCGGTGGTCTCCTGCATCGGCAGCGCGTCCATGTCGGCGCGCAGCAGTACGGTCGGGCCCTCGCCGTTGCGCAGGAGCCCGACGACTCCCGTGCCGCCCACGTCGCGCATCACCTCGCAGCCGAGATGCTCCAGCCAGCTTGCGGCGATTCCCGCCGTGCGCCGCTCCTGCATCGACAGCTCGGGATGCGCGTGGATGTCCTTGTAGACGGCCTCCAGCTCGTCGAGCAGGTCCGCCGGCAGTGCGGCCGCGACGATGGGGGCTGGGTCTGAGGTCACGATGGCGCTCCCCGTTAAGATGATCCCGGTTGAGCTTTCAGGCGGGATCGCAGCGGAACCCGGACGAGCCGGATTCGATCAGGCTCAGGAGTTCGGCGCCCAGCCGCAGCGCGAGGTCGGGCGGCAGGGCATCCGGGTGCTCGAACAGGGCCAGCAGCCTGAGGATCCTGCGGCGCTCGCGCTCACCGGTCGGTGGCGAGCCGCCGCAGAACGGGCAAGTTCGGCGCGGCGCCGGGCGGGATGACATCGGTCCGGTCGACATGATCGTCCGCTTTCGCCGGCGCGGCCGCGGGTCAGGAGGTGGCCGCGGCCGCCTGCCGGCCCGTCCCGCGATCGGGCGCGGGCTGCGACAGGATCGAGCGCACGAAGTCGTCGCAGGGAGGCAGCCGGCCGTTGGTCTGCTGCGCCTTTGCGTAGGCCGGCCGCGCGGTCATCCGTGCATTATAGGCGAGGGCCGCGTCCGAGACGGGCACGCCCAGATCGGCCGCCCAGCTGATGCAGGTCGAGAGCAGGATGTCCGCGGCCGTGAACCTATCGCCCAGGATATAGGCGGGATTCGTCTCCAATGTCCGCTCGACGGTTCGCATCTGCTTGTCGAAATAGGTCGCCGCGGCCCTGATGGCGGTGGGCGCCTCGCCATAGCGCCGGCGCAGGTCGGCATGGCGGCGCATGACGTAGAGCGAGGTCTCGTCCAGCTCGCCCAAGGCGAAGAAGCACCATTCGAGACAATGCGCCCTCGCCCGGGGATCGACGGGGACCAGACGGTTGTCCTCCCGGCCGTAGGTTTCCGACAGATACCAGACGATCGCGGCGCTTTCGGTCAGCACCAGATCCTTGTCCTGAAGCAACGGAATTTTCTGACGGGCGGTGAGAGCGGTGTATTCCGGCGTCTGCGTTTCGCCGGAGCGCGCGCTGATCGGCTTCAACTCGAAATCGAGGCCGAGTTCGTGAAGCGCCCAATGCGGGCGAAGAGTGCGGCCGGTGCCGATCCCCCAGAGGACGGGGCGGGACGTCTGGTCTGGCATGAGGAGCCTCCGATGGAACGGCTCTCTCCCTATCGGGGGCACCGGGAGACCTCATCGCCAGAACTGTAGATGCCGCACGGGGCGGGGACGGGCGCAAGCCGCCGGCGGCGGATCGCGGCGACGGCGGGCCGGATCAGCCCTCCGATCGCAGGGCCATCGTCCCGAGCGCCGCAAGCGAACGCTCCAGGTCGCGGAGATTGGCGGCCCCCGACTTCTCGAGGATCGCGCGAACCTGGCTGCGGACCGTGCCCAGCGCCACCGCGCGGTGCTCCGCCACCTGCTCCGCGCTCACGCCGCCCATGAGCGCGACCGCCACCTCCGCCTCGGCCGGGCTCAGGCCAAAGATGTCGCAGAGCATCTCGGGCGGCGGCGCGGGGTGGCGAGCCATGTCGCGAAGAACGATCAGGATCAGCGGCTCCACCCCGGCGCCGGCCTCCAGGGCCAGCCTTGCCGGTGCCGGAGCCACCATGACCACCACCGATGGAGCCGGATCTCCCTGGAACTCGTCGGCTCGCAGCCGGAAGGATCCCCCCGCGCCGCCAGCGGTCACGGAACCGACGAGGCGGCGCAACCTGGCCGCATCCTCCCGGCATCGCGGAGACAGATAGGTTCCGCCATCCAGTCGTGGACCGGCATGCGCGAGGACGGCCGGCGCCTTCGGCCGGCCGAGGAGCGCTGTGGCCGCCGCATTCGCGAAGCGAACGCCGAGGCCGGCATCGACCAGAACGAGCCCGGCCGAAACGGCATCGGCCGCGGCACGCGAATTCAGGCCGTCCTCGGCTTGCCGTCCGAGCCGGACCTGCAATTCAACGGCACGTTGCAGATGCGGCAGCAGGATCTCAAGCCGCCGCAGATCGCCGCCGTCGAAAGCTTCGGCCTCGCGGTCGCGATAAAGTGCCAGGGGCGTCGGAGCGCGCACTCCGATCATGCCGCCGATCATGTGGTGCCGTCCGACCTTGCGCGCGAAGTCGGCGTAATACTCGCTGCGGAGATATTGGTGCTGCGGCACCAGTTCGGGGCCGAGCTTGGCCATGCCGATATGATGGAGCCGGTCGGTCGCAAAATCCCGGCGGGCCTGGATCCGATACGGATCGACCCGATGGAAATAGGCGCCATAGAGCGCCTCCGCCGCAGTCGGAGGGCTGAGGAGGTCGCGGGAGCCGCGGCCCTCCTCCTCGACGCGAAAGACGGCGCTCTGCGCATCGAAAAGCCGGCGGAGCCGGACGCCTACGTCAAGCCAGCGCTCGTTCCCGGTCGCAGCCTCGTAGACGGCCCCTACGCAATCGACGAGGTCGCGCTCCTCGTCCGCCATTGTTTCCTCTCCGACGCAGCCGCGGTGACAATGTCCCACAACAAGGGGAAAGCCTTCAACACGGGCCGACGACCGGCGGAGAAGCCGGTGATGCCGGTCCATGTCTCCTCTCGTCTTGGCGAGTGAGGAAGTTGGCGCGCAGGAATTGCCAGACCCGCTCGACCGGATTGAGTTCCGCAGAGCGCGAGGGCAGCAGCATCGGCGCCATGTATTTCGGCCCGTGCAGAGGGCCGGTGGTGTGCCAGCCGGCGCATTCTGGCAGGTTGCGCGGGAAGCCGCGATCCATACTGCGATTTTGCCGGGCTCGCAGACACTCCTTATCCGTCGGCCTCCAACAGGGCACGCCTGGCGTCGAGCACCGCTTCCATTCGTTCCATCAGCTCCGAAACAGGTCCGGTGCTTTCCCAGGCGTAGATGGAAACCACCATCGGGGGCTCCGTGCCGAACGGCGCATATTGCCGGAGGCGGTACCCGGCGACCGCGCTTCTGGGCAGGAGGGAGAGGCCGAGCCCTGCTTCCACCGCGACCAGGACATTCTGAAGGCTGCTGCCAGAGAAGGCGATGTACCAGCGACGCTCTTCATGCTCGATGCGCCCGAACATCGCCTCGCGGTAGAGGCCTCCGGGAGGAAAAGCGACCAGCGGGATCGGGTCGGGCCAGTCGCCGGAGGCGCCGGCGCTTTCGAACCATGCAATGGCTTCCGGGAAAGTCGCCCGGCAATCGGCGCTAGCCAGGGATTCCTTGACGATGACGATGTCGAATTCGCCGTCACGATAGCGCCTGGTCAGATCACGGCTCAGCCCCGCGGTGACGTCGAGCCGGATCTCGCGGTGACGCCGCGCGAAATCACGGAACACCTCGGCCATCGAGGCGCTGACGATGTCCTCCGGAATGCCGATACGGATGGAAGCCGTGCCGGCGGGATCTCCGAGCGCCGTTTCCGCCTCCTGCTGAAGCGACAGGATGCGCCGTGCGTAGCCCAGAAGCCGCTCGCCGGCAGTTGTCGGCTCGACCGGGCGCGCCGCGCGCTCGACCAGGACACGACCGACCACCTGCTCGAGACGGGCGAGCTGCTGGCTGATGGTGGATTGCGTCATGTTCAGGCGCTCCGCCGCGAGCGTGAAGCTTCCCGCCTCCACGATCGCGGCGAAGGAACGCAGAAGGCGTGGGTCGAGCATGCTTCTCACCGGGGCGTCGCGACCATCGAATGATATTCAGAAGCGTA
>NZ_DAOLAJ010000088.1:0-14599 GCF_035325185.1 Enterovirga sp.
CTCGAGATCGCCCTTCCCGGACGGCGCCGGACGGCGCTCCTTCCCTTCACGCGCGCCTTCGTGCCGGAGGTGGACGTCGCGGGCGGGCGCCTCGCGATCGCCCCGCCGGAAGGCTGGCTCGACGAGGACGACGATGAGCGCTGACGCCTTCCTGCGTCCCGCGCGGCGGGAGGACCTGCCGGCCGTCATGGCGATGCTGGCCGACGACATCCTGGGCCGCAACCGCGAGGGCGGCGCCGACGCGGCGGTGGCGAGGGCTTTCGAGGAGATCGCGGCGGATCCGCGCTCGACCTTCTGGGTCGTGGAGCGATCGGGCAGCGTGATCGGCTGCGCGCAACTGACCGTCCTTCCCGGCCTCTCCCGGCGGGGCATGAAGCGCGGGCTCATCGAATCGGTGCGCATCGCCTCGGGCGCCCGGGGCCGGGGTCTCGGCCGCTGGTTCGTCGGCGAATTGATCGCGAAGGCGCGCGAGGCAGGCTGCGGCCTCGTGCAGCTCACCAGCGACAAGCGGCGTGAGGACGCCCATCGTTTCTACACGAATCTCGGCTTCGCCATGAGCCACGAAGGCTTCAAGCTGATGCTGGATTGAGGCGGCGATCCGTGACGGCATCAGCCCCCCCCTCCTCCTGGCGCGCCTCGGTCGTCACGCTCTTTCCCGCGATGTTTCCGGGGCCTCTCGGCCTTTCCCTCGCGGGGGAGGCGCTGGCGCGGGGCGCCTGGAGCCTCGAGACCGAGGATATCCGCCGGCACGGGATCGGCCGCCATCGCGCCGTCGACGACACCCCCGCGGGGGGCGGGCCCGGCATGGTGATGCGGGCCGACGTACTCGCCGCCGCCCTCGACGCCGCCGCGCCGCCCGGCGATCCGCGCCCGAGGCTCCTGATGTCGCCGCGCGGGGCGCCTCTCGTCCAGAAGCGCGTGCGCGAATTGGCGGCGGGGCCGGGGCTCGTCATCCTGTGCGGGCGCTTCGAGGGGGTGGATGAGCGCATCATCGCCGGGCGCGGGCTCGAAGAGACCTCGATCGGCGACTATGTCCTGTCGGGCGGCGAGATCGCGGCCCTCGCCGTGCTCGATTCCTGCATCCGCCTCCTGCCGGGCGTCATGGGCGCCGCCGCCTCGGAGACTGAGGAGAGCTTCGAATCGGGCCTCCTCGAATACCCGCACTATACCCGCCCCCGTGAATGGGAGGGGCAGGCGATTCCCGACATCCTGCTCGGCGGCAACCACAAGGCCGTCGCCGAATGGCGCCTCGCCGAGGCGCGGCGGCTGACGCGCGAGCGCCGGCCCGACCTCCTGCGCCCCGCCGGCGATTGACGGGCGGCGAGCCCTCCCCTCAGATGAAGGCCGGAACCGCAAGGGGGCCGCGCCCCCGGCCACGAGAGCCGATCATGACCGTCCATCCGCGCATCGCCGAGATCGTCCCCGAAATCGCCTCCTGGCGGCAGGATTTCCATTCCCACCCGGAGCTTCTCTTCGAGGTGCACCGGACGGCGGGCATCGTCGCCGACAGGCTGCGCGCCTTCGGCTGCGACGAGGTCGTGACCGGGATCGGCAAGACCGGCGTCGTCGGCGTCATCAGGGGGCGGAACGCGGCGAGCGGCAAGGTCGTGGGCCTGCGCGCCGACATGGACGCGCTGCCGATCGAGGAGGAGACCAACCTCCCCTACCGCTCGCGCAATCCCGGCCTCATGCATGCCTGCGGCCATGACGGCCATACCGCCATGCTGCTCGGCGCCGCCAAGTATCTCGCCGAGACGCGCAACTTCGACGGGACCGCGATCGTGATCTTCCAGCCGGCCGAGGAAGGCGGCGGGGGCGGCGACGCGATGGTCCGCGACGGCCTCATGGAGCGCTTCGGCATCCAGGAGGTCTACGGCATGCACAACTGGCCCGGCACGCCGGTCGGGGAATTCGCCATCCGCCAGGGGCCGATCATGGCGGCCGCCGACCGCTTCCTCATCCATGTCGAAGGACGGGGCGGGCACGCGGCCCAGCCCAACCGCAACATCGACACGCTGCTCTGCGCCGCCCAGATCGTCGTCGCGCTCCAGTCCATCGTCGCGCGCAACGTCGATCCGCTCGATTCGGCGGTGCTGTCGGTCTGCTCCTTCAAGTCCGGCGAGACCTACAACGTGATGCCCCAGCACGCCCATCTCATGGGCACGGTGCGCACGCTCAAGCCCGCGACCCGCGACCTGATGGAGGCGCGCATCGAATCGGTCGTGCGGGCGACCGCCGAAGCCTTCGGGGCAAAGGCCACGGTCGAGTACCAGCGCGGCTATCCGGTGACCTTCAACCACGCGGCCGAGACGGAGTTCATGGCCGGCGTTGCGGCCAAGGTCGGCCGGAAGGTGCGGACGGACATCCCGCCCGAGATGGGCGCGGAGGATTTCTCCTACATGCTGGAGAAGCGCCCCGGCGCCTATATCTTCATGGGCAACGGCGATTCGGCGGGCTGCCACCACCCGGCCTATAATTTCGACGACAGCGCCATCCCCTACGGCGTCTCGCTCTGGGCAAGGATCGTCGAGGAGCGCATGCCCGCGGCCTGAGGTCCCGGAAGCCCCCGCATAGCCCGCGAGGCTCATGCAATCACATGGTGCATATGCGATGGCCGGGCCTTGCCCCGGCCCCTTTCCTCTCGCTATAGGGCCTCGGCAAGGGCTAGAGTCCCGGCCGCGAACCGGGCTTGCGGCAGCATGTGCTGCGCGGCCTTCGTTGCGGGTAGGAACGATGCCAAGCGCGCCGGGCGGACCGCGGGTTCTTCTGCGCCGCCTCCGCGAGATCATGGCGGAGCCGGTGCCCGCCCAGGCGCGCCTGGACCGCATCGTGGTCCTGATCGCGGCCAACATGGTCTCCGAGGTCTGCTCGCTCTACGTGATGCGCGCGGACGACACGCTCGAACTCTACGCGACCGAGGGCCTCAACCGGGAGGCGGTCCACCAGACGAAGCTGCGCGTCGGCGAGGGCCTCGTCGGGCTGATCGGCGAGAGCGCCGAGCCGCTCGCGCTCTCCGACGCCCAGACCCATCCGGCCTTCTCCTACAAGCCCGAGACGGGCGAGGAGATCTATCACGGCTTCATGGGCGTCCCGGTGCTGCGGGCCGGCAACACGCTCGGCGTCCTCGTCGTCCAGAACCGCACCTACCGGGTCTATACCGAGGAGGAGATCGAGGCCCTCCAGACGACCGCCATGGTGCTGGCGGAGCTGATCTCCTCGGGCGAATTGACGGGGCTCGGCGAGCCCGGCACCGAGACGGTCGCGCGGCGTCCCCTCCATTGCCGCGGCCTCGCCCTCGCCGACGGGCTCGGCCTCGGCCATGCCGTGCTGCACGAGCCGCGGGTCGTGGTGCGCAACATCATCGCCTCCGACCTCGACGCGGAACTGGCCCGCCTCGATACCGCGATCGCCGACGTGCGCTCCTCCATCGACGAGATGCTGGAGCGCGGCGACATCGCCCACCAGGGCGACCATCGCGACGTGCTCGAAACCTTCCGCATGTTCGCCAACGACCAGGGGTGGCTGCGCCGGCTGCGCGAGGCGGTCCGCACCGGAATCACGGCCGAGGCGGCGGTGGACCGCGTGCAATCGGACAACCGCGCCCGCCTCATGCGCTCGACCGATCCCTATCTGCGCGAGCGGCTGCACGATCTCGACGATCTGACCAACCGGCTCCTGCACCGCCTCGTCGGCCGGGACCTCGTGGCGGAGCCGGCCGGGCTTCCCGAAAACGCGATCGTGGTGGCGCGCGCCATGGGGCCCGCGGCGCTCCTCGACTACGACCGCAAGCGCCTGCGCGGCCTCGTGCTGGAGGAGGGCGGCGAGACGAGCCACATCGCGATCGTGGCGCGGGCCCTCTCGATCCCGGTCGTCAGCGGCGTCGAGAACGTCAGCGCCCTCGTCGAGGCCGGCGACGCCCTCATCGTGGACGGGGATGCGGGCGAAGTGCAGATCCGCCCGCCCGCCGACATCCAGTCCTCCTACGCGGTCAAGGTGAGGCTGCGGGCCCGGCGCCAGGCGCAATACCTGCTCCTGCGCGACCGGCCCTCGCGCACGCTGGACGGGGTCGAGGTGACGCTCCAGCTCAATGCGGGCCTCCTGGTCGACCTGCCCCATCTCGAGGAGACGGGCGCGGCCGGCGTCGGACTTTTCCGCACCGAGCTGCAATTCATGATCGCCGAGCGCATGCCCTCGGCGAAGGACCAGCAGGCGCTCTATGCGGAGGTCTTTGCGGGCATGGGCGAGCGCCCGGTCACCTTCCGCTCGCTCGATATCGGCGGCGACAAGCTGCTGCCCTACATGCCGCGCATCGAGGAGGAGAACCCGGCGCTCGGCTGGCGCGCGATCCGCATCGCGCTCGACCGGCCGGCGCTGCTGCGCATCCAGGCCCGCGCCCTGCTCAAGGCCGCCGCCGGGCGCCATCTGCGCCTCATGTTCCCGATGGTGGCGAATACGGGCGAGTTCCTGCGGGCCAAGGCGCTGGTCGAGGGGGAGCTCGATTACCTGCGCCGGCAATCGGCCGCCCTGCCGGAGCACATCTCCATGGGGGCGATGGTCGAGGTGCCCTCGATCCTGTTCGAGATCGACACGATCGCCCGCAGGGCCGATTTCCTTTCGGTCGGCTCGAACGACCTGATGCAGTTCCTGTTCGCGGCGGACCGGGACAACAAGCTGGTCTCGGGGCGCTTCGACGCGCTGAGCCCGGCCGCCTTGCGGGCTCTGCGCCTCATCGCGGAGCGGACGGGGGAAGCCGGCTGCCCGGTGACGGTCTGCGGCGAGATGGCGGGGCGCCCGCTCGACGCCATGGCGCTGATCGGGCTCGGCCTGCGGCGCCTGTCGATGTCCGCCGCCTCGGTCGGCCCGGTCAAGGCGATGCTGCTCGCGCTCGACACCCGCCCCCTGTCAGAACTTCTCGCCGGGGCGCTGAACGGCTACGACCCCGAAGACCCGGCGCCGGACAGCCTGCGCCCCAAGCTCCTCGCCTTCGCCGAACGCCACCAGATCCCCGTCTGATGCCAGCCCCGCCCGCCGACAAGCTCGACGCGATCCTCGCGCGCCACGCGATCCTCACCGCGACCCTCAACGGGGGGCCGGAGCCGGAGGTCTTCGTCTCCGCCTCCCGGGAGCTGGCGGAACTCGACCCGGTGGTCGAATCGATTCGCGCCTGCCGCGCGGCGCAGGACGAGCTGGCCGGCATCGACGCCATGCTGGCCGAATCCGCGCTCGATGCGGAGATGCGCGCCCTCGCGGTCGAGGAGCGTCCGGCTTCCGCCGCCGCGGTGGAGGCGGCGGAGGCCGCGCTGAACCTCATGCTGCTGCCCAAGGACGCGGCCGACGAGAAGAGCGCGATTCTCGAAGTGCGGGCGGGAACCGGCGGCGACGAGGCGGCGCTCTTCGCGGGCGACCTCTTCCGCATGTATGCGCGCTATGCCGAGCTGAAGGGCTGGCGGGTCGAGATCCTCTCGCAGAGCGAGGGCACGGTCGGGGGGCTGAAGGAGATCGTCGCCGCCATCGAGGGGCGGGGCGTCTTCGCCCGGCTGAAATTCGAATCCGGCGTGCATCGCGTGCAGCGCGTGCCCGACACCGAGGCGTCCGGCCGCATCCATACCTCCGCCGCGACCGTCGCGGTCCTGCCGGAGGCGGAGGATGTCGATATCGTCATCAACGATGCCGACCTCAAGATCGACACCATGCGCGCCCAAGGCGCCGGCGGCCAGCACGTCAACAAGACCGAATCGGCCATCCGCATCACCCATGTGCCGAGCGGCATCGTGGTCTTCGTCCAGGACGAGCGCTCGCAGCACAAGAACCGGGCCCGCGCCATGGCGCTCCTGCGCTCGCGCCTCTACGACCAGGAGCGCACCGCCAAGGACGCCGCCCGCGCCGCCGACCGGCGCTCGCAGGTGGGCTCGGGCGACCGCTCGGAGCGCATCCGCACCTACAATTTCCCGCAGGGGCGGGTGACCGACCACCGCATCAACCTGACGCTCTACAAGCTCGAGGAGGTCATGGCCGGAACCGCGCTCGACGAGGTCGTCGACCCGCTGATCGCGGACCACCAGGCGGCCTTGCTCGCGGAGGCCGGCGGGGGCTGAGCCGCGCCTGCTTCTCCCCGCTCGCGGGGAGAGGCGGGTGCGGTCCCTATTTCGGCTGCATCCTGAGGGCGCCGTCGAGGCGGATGCATGCGCCGTTCAGCATGTCGTTGTCCACGACGGCGCGCACGAGCTTGGCGAATTCCTGGGGCTTGCCGAGGCGGGAGGGGAAGGGGATCGTGGCCTCCAGCGCCTTGCGGATCTCGGGCGGCAGTCCCTCGACCATCGGCGTCTGGAAAAGCCCCGGCATGATGGTGACGACGCGGATGCCGAGCGGCGCGAGGTCGCGCGCGACGGGCAGCGTCAATCCGGCGATGCCCGCCTTCGAGGCGGCATAGGAAGCCTGGCCGATCTGCCCGTCCTGCGCGGCGATGGAGGAGGTGTTGACGATGACGCCCCGCGCGCCGTCGCCCGTCGCGGGCTCGAGCCCGGCCATCGCCGCCGCGCAGGCGGCGATCATGCGGAAGGTGCCGATGAGGTTGACCTCGATCCCGGTCCTGAAGGTCGCCATGTCGTGCGGGACATAGGCGCCGGTCTCGTGGTGGCGCGAGACGGTCTTGCAGCCCGGCACGATCCCGGCGCAGTTCACGAGGATCCGCTCGACGCCGTGCCGCGCCCGCGCCCGCGCGAGGCCCGCGGCGACGGATTCGTCGCTCGTGACGTCGACGCGGCAGAAGATCCCGTCCGCATCCTCGGCGACGATCTCGCCGCGCTCCTCGTTCATGTCGAAGACGGCGACGCGCACGCCGGAATTGGCCAGCAGCCTCGCGGTCGCCTCCCCGAGGCCGGACGCACCCCCCGTCACCACCGCCGCCACCTTATTGTCCAGTTTCACCGGCACCTCCCTGAATGCATCGCCTGTAGCGCCTGTCGGGGCGCCCGTGAACGGGAAAGGCCCGCGTCGAGCGGCCTCCTCGCGCGGGTCTTCCGGCAAGGCTATAGGACTTTGTTAATCCTGATCGTCGTAACCCGATGGATATGTCTGTGCGCGTTTCCCTCCTGACCGCAGCCGCCCTGGCGCTGCCGCTCGCCGCCGCACCCGCCCTCGCCGCAGGGCCGAAGAAAACCGCCAATGCCGAGGCGAAATCGAGCATGCCGGGCGGCGCCAAGCTCGTCGCGAGCTTCGGCGACTGGGGAGCCTATACGGCACAGAACGGCCGCTCCAAGCTGTGCTACGCCCTTTCCGAGCCCAAGAGCCGCAGCCCCGCGAACCTGAAGGACACCAAGGCCTACCTGTTCGTCTCCTTCCGCCCGGGCGAGAAGGTTCGCAACGAGATCGCCGCGGTCCTGAACTTCAAGACGAAGAACAACGGGCCCGGAAGCCTCGTGATCGGCGGCACCCATTACGATCTCATCACCGTGGGCGAGAATGCCTGGATCAAGACCCCCTCCGAGGAGGCGGCGGTGATCGGCAGCATGTCCAAGGGCTCGACGCTGACGCTCCAGGCCCTCTCCGCCCGCGGCAACAAGACGGCCGACCGCTATTCCCTCAACGGCTTCGCCCAGGCGCTCGAACAGGCCCGCCGCGACTGCCTCTGACCTCGCGCCCTCTTCGGGTCGAAAGGCCATGTCCGCCCGGCCTTGCCGGCGGGCCGGCACTCGGGCAGAACGCGCGCGGCTCGGCGACGTCCGATCCGGAGGGGCCATGAAGAACGTCAAGGAATTCGTCTGGCCCCTGATCGGCTTCGCGGCCGTGATCGTGTCCGGCTGGCTCCTCTATCGCGAATTGCGCGGGCTCTCGCTCGCCGACATCTGGGCGAGCCTGTATCATATCGAGCCCCGGCACTACGCGCTCGCGCTCGCATCGACCCTGCTCGCCTATGCCGCGCTCGCCTGGTACGATCGCATCGCCCTCATCCATCTGGGCGTGCGCCACATCTCCTGGCTCTTCGTCTCGCTGACCTCGTTCACGACCTACGCCCTCTCGCACAATATCGGGGCCTCGGTCTTCTCGGGCGCCCTCGTGCGCTACCGGGCCTATACGTCCAAGGGCCTCTCGGCCGCGCAGGTGGCGGTGCTGGTCGCCCTGTGCTCCTTCACCTTCGGGCTCGGCACCGTCCTCCTGATGGGCGTCGTCCTCACCTACGAGCCGGACCTGCTCGGCCGCGTCGCCGACCGCGTCCCCGCGACCCTCGCCAACCCGACCACCGCGCGCGTCTTCGGCCTCGGTTGCCTCGCCTTCGTCGCGCTCTACGTCGCGGGCTCGCTCCTTCATTTCCGCCCGCTGGTGATCCGCAAGTTCCACCTCTCCTATCCGCGCCCCAACGTGATGGTCCGCCAGCTCGTGGCGGCGCCGCTCGAGCTGATCGGGGCGGCCGGCATCATCTATTTCGCGCTGCCGGAGGCGACCAATCCCGGCTTCATGATCGTGCTCGGCGCCTTCCTCGCCTCCTTCTCCGCCGCGCTGATCAGCCACGCGCCGGGCGGCCTCGGCGTGCTCGAACTCATCTTCGTGGCCATGATGCCGGACGTGCCGAAGGCCGACGTGATCGCCGCGCTCCTCGTCTTCCGGCTCTTCTACCTCCTCCTGCCCTTCGCGGCGGCGATCGTCGTCGTCCTGCTCTTCGAGCGCGCCCGTCTCGCCGCCGCCTGGCGCGAGCGCATGTCGCGCTCGATCCCGGCCGGCGTGCCCGAGCCGGGCACCAAGCCGCCCCCGCCGCCGCCCCATCCCTGACGGCGCGGAAAAACATGAGACGGCGCGCGCGCCGGCTCGGCTTCGGCCTCGCGACGGTGCTGGGTCTGCGCCCGCTCGGCTTCTTCATTCCCTCCCGGCATGCCGCGCAGGCGAGGCCCGGCTCCTATCCGGCTCTCGCTCCGCTCTTCGAGGCCGCCGATGCGCGTTTCGAGGAACTGTTCGAGGCGATCGAGGGCTTCGCGCCGCAATTCGCGCGCATCCTCGCAGGCGAAGGCCCGGCGCGCTTCGACCAGGACTGGTTCCCCCGCCTCGACGCCGCGGCGGCCTATGCGCTCGTGCGCCGGGAGCAGCCGCGGCGCATCGTCGAGATCGGCTCGGGCCATTCGACGCGCTTCCTCGCCCGGGCCGTCCGCGACGGCGGCCTTCCCACACGGATCGTCGCGATCGACCCCGCCCCGCGCGCGGACCTCGCCGGGCTCGGCGTCACGCACGAGCGGCGCCTCCTCGCGGAGGCCGATCCGGCGCTCGCCGATCTCGGCGCCTCCGACATCCTCTTCGTCGATTCGAGCCATGTCGCGATGCCGGGCTCGGACGTGGACCGCATCGTGGGCGACGTCCTGCCGCGCCTGCCCGCCGGGACCCTCGTCCACTGGCACGACATCCTCCTGCCCGACCCCTATCCCGAGGAGTGGTCCTGGCGCGGATACAACGAATCCATTCCCGTCGCGGCGCTGATCGGGGGCGGGGGCTGGGACCTCGTCTTCGCCAGCCACTGGATCGCGACCCGCCGCCCCGACCGCCTGTCACAGGGGATTCTCTCCCGCCTCCCCCTCGTTCCGGGCGCGCGCGAGACCAGCCTGTGGCTGAGGCGGCGGTGAGGCGGACGCATGCGAATGCGACGGCCCCGTGGCCGGGCCGCCACATTATTGCACCGCGGTTCATGCTTTAGGCCCCATGGAGAGGTCGGAGCGGGGGGAGACCGGGCTCGACTTTCCGAATGAGGCCGCATGGCGGACGCCGTTACCTTCTCGATTCCCGACCCGCGCGACGCGCGCATCGCGGCCCGGCGGGCCCGCGACCTGGAGCGCGGCTACAGCATCTCCTACAAGCGTCTCACGCTCGCCTTCGTGATCGAGGGCATCGTCGTCGCGACCTCGCTCGCGGGCCCGTGGCTCTTCGCCTCCATCTATGCCGGGAAGGACCCGCTCGCCTTCTGGATGATGCTGCTGGCGCCGGTCGCCTACGGGGTGATCGAGTTCAGCCGCGTGCCGCTCGCGGTCTCGATCCGCACCCAGCCCTCCAAGGTGCTGCGCGTGATCGCGGCCATCGGCGTGATCGGCGCGGCCGCGGTGACGGTCAAGTCCATCTCCCAGCTCGGCGAGATCATGTTCCGCCCGCGCCTCACCGAGGCGGTGACCGCCCAGGCGAAGCTCGGGGACGCCGTGGCCGCCAAGGCGACGCTCGACCGCCAGATCACCGATGCCGACGCGGTGGTCGCGCAGCGC
Source organism: Enterovirga sp. (assembly GCF_035325185.1). Taxonomy (GTDB): domain Bacteria; phylum Pseudomonadota; class Alphaproteobacteria; order Rhizobiales; family Beijerinckiaceae; genus Enterovirga. The sequence continues at coordinate 10,233 of NZ_DAOLAJ010000088.1, forward strand.
ACGACCCAGCTCGCCGAGGCGGAAAAGCGCCTCAAGGACGGCAATACGGAACTCGGCGCCCTGCCCCCGCAGCGCTGCTTCAAGGTCGTGACGACGACCCGCGACGGCCGCCACGTGACCGGCACGCGCTGCACCACCGATCCGCGCATGGACGCGATGAAGACGAGCCTCTCGAACGCCCAGCGCGACCGGCGCGAGGCATCCGACCGGCTCGACGCGGCGCGGGCCGAGCGGGCCAAGCTCGACCGCGGCGCCGTCGACCGCGCCGCGAGCGAGGCGGCCGTGAACTACCGCGACGCGGTGATGCGCTCGCAGCTCCACAGCTTCACCGCCATGGTGTTCTTCAAGGATCCGGGCCAGGTGACCGACAAGGAGATCCACTCCTTCCTGTTCTTCTTCGTCTTCATCCCGGCGATCGGCGCCTCGCTCGCCGCGACGCTCCTCGCCCTGACCGCCGTCGAGCGCCTGCGGGACGAGGATTCCGTCTTCATCGACGAGCGGGCCGGCTCCTTCATCCTGGAACCGTTCGCGGCCGAGATCCTGCGCCAGGCGCGCGAGGAAGCAGGCCAGGCAGCCGAGGCCGCCCTCGGACGCGGCAAGGGCAGGTTCAGGGAGGAGGAACTGCCCGAGGCCGCTCCTCCCGAGCAGCCGGCGGCAGGGCCACAGCCGGCGGCAGGGCCGCAGCCGGCGCCCGGCCCGCATCCTCCCCCAGGCGGCCTGCGCGTCGTCGAGACGGGACGCTGAGGAGGCGCTGAGCCTTGGAAATCCCCAACACGCCCGAGAACCGCGTCCTCGCCGGCGCCGTCAATGCCCGCATCAAGGCCGATGCGCGCATCCTGAACGCCAAGGCGGCCTTCTGGCGCCTCGCCGGCTGGGCGCTCGTCTGCGCGATGATCGGGCTCGGGACGGGCGCCGCCCTTCTGGGCTGGACCTATAGCCGCGCCCCCGCCATCGAGGCCGACCTCGTGGCGCGCGCCGTGGCCGACGCCCTCCAGACGGTCACCTTCAAGACGGAAGGGACGGTGAAGCTCGATCCCGAATCGCGCCTCGCGGTCTCCTCTCCCGTCCCGCGCCCGACCGAAAGCCAGCTCGGGGAGGGCCAGAAGCCGGCCTCGCAGGCCGCCGTGAACACCGCCTTCACGGTGTTCAAGAACGTGCCGCACGGCTCGGGCCAGGTGGTCACCGGGTGGAACTTCACCTCGAGCGAGCAGAAGAGCCCGACGCACCAATATTGCTATTACTCGGAGCAGATCGACGGCGGCTCGAAGCTCACGGTCGATCTCGGCGAGAACGGGCGCCCGAACCCCGCCGCCCGGCCGCGCGGCGGCATGGATCCCACCGTCGCCTACACGAATTGCGTCTGGTTCAAGTCGGGCTCGATCTAGGCTCCTTTCTGCTGTACCCCGCGGCCATGACCGCACGCCTGACCGCCCGTTTCGACCAATGCCGCCGCGAAGGGCGGGCCGCCCTCGTGACCTATGTCATGGCCGGAGACCCCGATCCCGAGACCGCTTTCAAGATCGTCTCCGGCCTCGCCCGGAACGGCGCCGACGTGATCGAGCTGGGCATGCCCTTCACCGATCCGATGGCGGACGGGCCGGCCATCCAGGCCGCCGGCCTTCGCGCGCTGAAGGCCGGGCAGACGACCGCCAGGACGCTCGATCTCCTGCGCCGCTTCCGCGCCGAGGACCAGGACACGCCCGTCATCCTGATGGGCTATTTCAACCCGATCTACGTCTACGGCGTCGAGCGCTTCCTCGCCGACGCCAGGGAGGCGGGGGCGGACGGCTTCATCATCGTCGACCTGCCGCCGGAAATGGACGACGAATTCTGCCTGCCGGCCCTGGCGGAGGGCTTCGCCTTCATCCGCCTCGCGACGCCGACCACCGACGATGCCCGCCTGCCGACCGTGCTGCGCAACACGGCGGGCTTCGTCTATTACGTCTCGATCACCGGCATCACCGGCACCGCGACCCCCGATTTCGACCGCGTCGCGGCGGCGGTGGCGCGAATCAAGCGCCATACCGGCCTGCCGGTGGTGGTCGGATTCGGCGTCCGCACGCGCGACCACGCGGCGGCGGTGGCGCGGGGAGCCGACGGCGTCGTCGTCGGCTCGGCTTTCGTCGATGCGGTGCGGGCCTCCCTGGGGGAGGACGGACAAGCCGGCCCCGACACCGTCGCGCGCGTCACCGCCCTCGCCGCCGAGCTGGCGGCCGGCGTGCGCTCGGCGGCGAAGGACCGGGCCGCCTGAGATCGAAAGCTCAGCCTTTCCGCTGCGCCCGCACGGCGCGCTCGCGCGAGAGCAGGTAGAGGCCCGACCCGATCACGATCCCGGCGCCGACCAGGGTCCAGCGGTCGGGAACGTCGCCGAAGACGAAATAGCCGAGGGCCGTGGTCCAGAGGATCTGCGTATAGACGAGGGGCGAGAGCAGCGAGGCGGGCGCCCGGCTATGGGCGACCGTGAGCAGCCCGTGGCCGAGCGCGCCGAGGAGGCCGGTGCCGGCAAGGGCCGCCAGGACATGGAGGTTCGGCGGCGTGGTCCAGACGAAGGGCAGGATGGGCGTCAGGAGGACGACGCCCGCGAAGCCGCCATAGGTCATGGTGGTGGCGGGCGGATCGTGCGCCGCGAGCATGCGGGTCAGGATCGCATAGAGCGCGTAGCAAACGGTATTCGCCACCGTCAGCAGCATCGCCGGGTGGAGGGAGGCGGTGCCCGGGCGCGTGATGACGAGCACGCCGAGGAAGCCGACCATGATGGCGGCGAGGCGCCGGGGGCCCGCCCATTCGCCGAGGATCGGGCCGGCCAGCAGCGCGACGAGGAGCGGCATCGCGAACTGGATCGAGATCGTCTGGGTCAGTTGCAGATATTGCAGCGCGATGAAGTTCAGCACCGTCGAGCCGAAGAGCAGCAGCGAGCGGAGGATCTGAAGGGCCAGCCGGTTCGAATGCAGGATGCGCGGCCGGGTCCAGCCGTTCAGCAACAGGGAGAGCAGCGCCACGCTCACCATGTAGCGGAACCAGGCGGTGACCAGGGGATCGACGTAGCGGCTCGCCCATTTCCCGCAGGTGTCGAGGCAGGCGAAGCACAGGACGGCCACGCACATGAGAAGGATGGCGGCGAGGCGCCGGGGTGTGTCCCGATCGCCACCTTGTCCGTCGAGTTGCCGGGGGGGCTCTTCGGCGTGTCGACGGCGTCGGATCATTCTGCCATCAATACCGCCGGGGGCCGCAAGGCAACCTCGGCCAAGACCTTTTGCAGCGGGAAAACAGCCGGCGTTAACGTCTCGTTAACCCCCACGGCGGCAACCCCGCGCAGCGATCCGGGAGGCGCAAGGTGTGACAGACCGTTCGTGGCATCGCCTGCGCCGACTTCGCCGGATGGCGGGCGGATTCGCCGCCGCCGCCGCGCTTCTCGTCTGCGGCACCGCGAGCCTGCAAAACGCGGCCGCGAACGGCGATACCCGCACACTCGACCTCTACCACGAGCACACCAAGGAATCGGCCTCGATCACCTATCGCCGCAACGGCCAATACGTGACCGAGGGGCTGCGCCAGCTGAACTGGATCCTGCGCGACTGGCGCATCGACGAGCAGGTCCAGATGGACCCCAAGCTCTTCGACATCGTCTGGCAGGTCTATCGCGAGGCGCGCGCCAGCGGGCCGATCCACATCAATTCCGGCTATCGCTCGCCCGAGACCAACGCCGCCTTGCGCCGCCGCTCGCGCGGGGTCGCCGAGTTCAGCCAGCACATGCGCGGCAAGGCGATGGATTTCTTCCTGGAAGGCGTGTCGATGGCGCGGGTGCGCGAGATCGGCGTCAAGCTCCAGCATGGCGGCGTCGGCTTCTATCCGCATTCGCGCCATCAGTTCGTTCACCTGGATGCCGGCGGCGTGAGGTCCTGGCCGCGCCTGCCCGACGCGCAGCTCGCCCGCCTCTTCCCGGACGGGCGCACCGTCCACATCCCCCGCAGCGGCACGCCCATGGCCGGCTACGAGGAAGCCAAGGCGGCGATCCTGGCCCGGGGCGGGACGGTCGCGGGCTACTCGACCTATGCCGAGGGCGGGCGCCGCAAGAGCCTGTGGGCCAGCCTTTTCGGCGGCGGGGAGGACGAGGACGAGGAGATCGGCGCCCCGGTCGCCCGCACGCGCGTCGCGAACGCCAACGACAGCGACGGGGGAGCGCGGAGCTTCTTCTCCTTCTTCGGCGGCGATGCGAGGCCGGCCGCGCCGGCCGCTCCGCCTCCCCCGGCGCCGTCCCTGCCGCCGCCGGGCATGGGCGGCGCCGCGCTGACGCCGCCGCCGACGCCCGTGGCCGCCGCGCCCATCGCCATCCCGCTTCCGCCCCGCAGGCCCGCGGAACTGGCCGC
>NZ_DAOLAJ010000089.1:0-14552 GCF_035325185.1 Enterovirga sp.
TGGGCGCGGTCGCGCGCCTTGTTCAGCAGGAACTTCGTGCGCCGGCTGACCACCTCCTCGCGGAACTCGACGAAGGCGCGGATGAGGTCGCGCAGCGTCATCGTCTCCGGGCGGCCGCCGTTCAGCGCGACCATGTTGGCCGGAAACGAGGTCTGCATCGGCGTGAAGCGGTAGAGCTGGTTCAGGACGACGTCGGCCACCGCGTCCCTCTTCAGCTCGATGACGATGCGCATGCCGTCGCGGTCCGATTCGTCGCGGAGCGCCGCGATGCCCTCGATCTTCTTCTCCCGCACCAGCTCCGCCATCTTCTCGATGAGCGTGACCTTGTTCACCTGGTAGGGGATCTCGTTGACGATGATCGCCTCGCGGTCACGGATCGTCTCGCTCGTCGTGCGGGCGCGCATGATGATCGAGCCGCGCCCCGTCTCGTAGGCCGAGCGGATGCCCGCGCGGCCGAGGATCAGGCCCGCGGTCGGGAAATCCGGCCCCTTCACGATCTCCATCAGCTCGTCGAGCGACATCGACGGATCGTCGAGGAAGGCGATGCAGGCCGCGATCACCTCGCCGAGATTGTGGGGCGGGATGTTGGTCGCCATGCCGACCGCGATGCCCCCCGCCCCGTTGACGAGGAGGTTCGGGAATTTCGCGGGCAGGACCTTGGGCTCGCTCTCCTTGCCGTCGTAGTTCGGCTGGAAATCGACCGTGTTCTTGTCGAGGTCGTCGAGGAGGGGCATCGCCGCCTTCTCCAGCCGCACCTCGGTATAGCGCTCGGCGGCGGGCGGATCGCCGTCCACCGAGCCGAAATTGCCCTGCCCGTCGATCAGCGGCAGCCGCATCGAGAAGGGCTGCGCCATGCGCACCAGCGCGTCGTAGATGGCGAGGTTCCCGTGCGGGTGGTACTTGCCCATGGTGTCGCCCGTGACGCGGGCGGATTTGTTGTAGGAGCGGTCCGGCGTGTAGTTGCTCTCGCTCATCGAGAACAGGATGCGTCGGTGCACGGGCTTGAGGCCGTCGCGCGCATCCGGCAGCGCCCGGCTCACGATCACGCTCATGGCGTAATCGAGATAGGAGCGCTTCATCTCGTCCGTGATCGAGATCGGCTTGATGTCGGAAGGATCGCTCGGGCCCCCGGGGGCATCGCCCGCGCCGGGAGGCGGATCGTCGTTGTCGGCCAAGAGAAGTCACCAGAGGGAAAAGTTGGCCGGCTTCTAGCCGATTCCGCCTTAAGACCCAAACGGCGGAGAGGGACGATCGCGGGAGCGCGCCGCCGGGCTTCCCCCCGCGTCCCCCTCGCTTTAATCCGGTGACGAGGAGGCATGCCGATGAGCACGGGAGGGCCCGTCACCGATCTCGCCGGGGAGGACGCCGCCGCGATGCCGGCGGGCGTCGCGCGGGACATGGGCCGGGCCGGGCGCGGCGTCCTCGCCAGGGCGGCATGATCCGAATGTGGTGGCTGGCGACGCTCCTCTGGGCCGCCGTCGCGGCGGTGTCCGCCGCCTTCGCCGATGGCCCGCTCGAGCGGATCGAGCCGCGGCTCGCGCGGGCGATCGAGGAGAACAGGGTCTTCCTCACCTGCACGAGCCTCGATCCGGCGGCCTTCGAGAGCGCGCAGCGATACTGGACGCGCATGGTCGCGCGGGCTCGGGCGCAGCTCGAGGCGAAGCGCGCCTCGGCCGAGGACCTCGCGGCCTTCGACCGGCGCACTGCCGTCTCGGCCCTGGTCCCGGCGGATCGGCCGCTCTCGGAAGCCATCGCCCTGTGCCGCGCCCATTCGGACTGGTTCAAGCGCTACGGCCGCTTCGACTTCATCTCCAGGATCGACGATTCGCCCCTGCCGCCGGGACGCTGACGGGCGCCGCCGGCTTGCATGGTCCGGGAGGGGGGCCTATGGCCCCCTCCTCGACAGAGACTGAGGTCCACGCCGCGAATGGCAGCGAACGATATCCCGAAGGTCGCCGTGGTCGGCGTCGGCATCTGGGGCAGGAACCACGCCCGCAACCATGCCGAGATCGGCTCCCTCGCAGCGGTCGTGGACAAGGATCCCGAGGTGGCGGCCCGGATCGCCGGGCAGCACGGCGTGCCGGTGCGCAGCTTCGAGGACGTCCTCGCCGATCCGGCCATCGAGGGCGTCGCCTTCGCCCTCCCTCCCTCGCAGAACCTGCCTCTCGGCCGGCAGGCGCTGGAGGCGGGCAAGCATCTCTTCGTCGAGAAGCCGCTCGCCCTGAACAGCCGCCAGGGCGAGGAGCTGGTCGCCCTCGCCGACAAGGCGGAAAGGCGACTCATGATCGGCCATATCCTGCATTACCATCCGGCCTTCGTGGCCCTGGCCGACCTCGTGCGGGAGGGGCGGCTCGGGCGCATCCTCTCCTGCGTGTCGCATCGCATGGATCTCGGCCGCATCCGCCGCGAGGAGGATGCGCTGCATGCGCTCGGCACCCACGACGTCTCGATGATCCTGCGGCTCATGGGCGAGGCGCCGTGCAGCGTCTCCGCCACGGGCGGCTGGCACACGCATCCCACCATCGCCGACACGACCCATGTCGCGATGGACTTCCCCGACGGCCGGGCGGCCGAGATCCGCGTCTCCTGGCTGCATCCCTTCAAGGAGCAGCGCCTCGTCGTGATCGGCGAGGAGGCGATGGCGGTCTTCGACGATCTCCAGCCCTGGGAGACGAAGCTCGTCCTCTACCGCCATCGTTTCGGCGAGCGGGACGGCCAGCCGTTCCAGGAGAAGGGAGAGCCCGAGCCGGTCGCGGTGGAGCCCGGCGAGCCGCTCAAGCGCGAATGCCTGCATTTCCTGTCCTGCATCCGCTCCGGCGAGACGCCGCTGACGGACGGGCGCGAGGGCCTGCGCGTGCTGCGGGTGCTGGAGGAGGCGAGCGCCTCGCTCGCCGGCCAGGCCCGCGCGAAAGCCTATGCCAGGATGCGCGCCGCCTCCCACCTCGAATAGGGCAGGCGGCGAGGCGCCCCCTCACGCCTCCCTGTCCCAGAGCCGCCTCGCCAGCACGCCGGCCCGGTCCTCGATCGCCTCGGCGGCGGCGAGCGCCACGTCCTCGCGGAAGCGGCTCGCGACGAGCTGCACGCCGATCGGCCGGCCCTCGTGCAATCCGGTCGGCACCACGGCGCAGGGCAGCGCGAGCGTGTTGAGGCCCGTCTGGAACAGGAAGGAGCGGAAGACCCGCTCGACCGCCCCCGGCCCCTGCAAATCCGCATCCGGCGCGAGCGAGGGCTCGAGGCAGAGCGGCGTCAGCACCAGCGGGTAGCGCTCGAGGAACAGCATCCAGTTGCGGATATGGCCGGTGCGCTCGGCGCTCGCCGCCATGAAGCTCTTGAGATCGCGCGCATGGCACATCTCGAAATACTGGTCGACGATGCGGTTCATCTCGGGCGTGGCCATGCTGCGATAGGCGCCGAGCTGCAATTCCCGCATCTCGGCCGGGATGAGGTCGAACCACAATTCGAGCGGGCGGACGATGTCGGGCGTCTTCACCCGCTCGACCACGTAGCCCGCATCGGCCAGCATCCGCGCCGCGTCCTCGACGGCGGCGAGCACGGCCGGATGGGCGGAAAAGCCCTCGGGCACCTCGGCCACCGCCACCTTGAGGGGGCCCTCCAGCGCGGGCCCGTCGAAAGGCAGCGGCACGTGCCAGGGATCGCGCGGATCGCGCGCGATCATCGCCTGCAGGCCGAGGCGGACATCGCGGACCTCGCGCGCGATCGGCCCCTGGGACGAGGTGATCTGCGCGAGCATCGGCCGCTCGGAGGTCGCGGTGCCGTTATAGGCCGGCACCCTCCCCGTCGTCGGCTTGATCGTGGACACGCCGCAGGCGAAGGCCGGCGAGCGCAGCGAGCCGCCGATGTCGTTGCCGTGGGCCAGGGCGCCGATCCCCGCCGCGACCGAGGAGGCGGCCCCGCCCGAGGAGCCGCCGCAGGTGATCGAGGGATCCCACGGATTGAGGGTGCGGCCGTAGATCGGGTTCTCCGTCATCACCCGCATCGAGAATTCAGGCGTGTTGGTCTGGCCGATGGCGATCGCCCCGGCCCGCCGCCAGTTCCGCACGATCGGCGAATCGTCGCGCGCCACGAGCCCCAGGAGGCCGGGCACGCCGTTCGAATTGGCCTGGCCGGTGAAATCCACATTGATCTTGATGGTGACCGGGACGCCGTGCAGCGGGCCGAGTTCGTCCCCACGCGCACGGGCGGCATCGGCCTCGCGCGCGGCCGCGAGCGCCTCCTCGCGCAAATCCACGACGACCGCGTTGAGCGCGCCGTTCATCGCGTCCAGCCGGCCGATCGCCGACTCGACCGCCTCCACCGTGCCGATCTCGCCGCAGCGGATGGCCTGCGCCTGCTCGCTCGCGGACATCCGCCAGATCTCTGTCGATCCCATCGCTTTCCCGCCTGATCGCCCCGCCTCGCGGGGGCGCGGGGCATTCTACGAACCTCCTCCCGCCGGGGCGAGCCCTTGTCGCGGCCGGTCCGTGCTTCGGCGCGCTGGACCTCGGCGAGGCGGCCCGATAAGGCGCGGGGCATTCCCTGGATGCCTCCCATGTCCGATCGCCTCTCGCTTCCCAAGGACAAGATCCGCGTTCTCCTCCTGGAGGGCGTGAACGATGCCGCCGCCGAGCTGTTCGTCGCGGCCGGCTACCGCAACCTCGAGCGGCTGCCGAAGGCGCTCGACGCGGAGGCGCTGGAGAAGGCGCTCGCCGACGTGCGCATCCTCGGCATCCGCTCGCGCACGCAGATGACCGAGCCGGTCTTCGCCGTGGCGCCGAGGCTCTTCACCCTCGGCTGCTTCTCGGTCGGCACCAACCAGGTGGATCTCGGCGCCGCGCGCCGGCGCGGCATCCCCGTCTTCAACGCCCCCTTCTCGAATACCCGCAGCGTCGCCGAGCTGGTCATCGGCGAGATCGTGATGCTGCTGCGCCGCATCCCCGACAGGTCGCAGGCCGCCCATCGGGGCCAGTGGGACAAGTCCGCCTCGGGCAGCTACGAGGTGCGCGGCAAGACGTTGGGCATCGTCGGCTACGGCAATATCGGCAGCCAGCTCTCGAACCTCGCCGAGGCGCTCGGCATGCGGGTGATCTACTACGACCACACCGACAAGCTGCGGCACGGCAACACAGAATCGGTGCCGTCGCTGAGGGAGCTTCTGGAGAAGAGCGACATCGTCAGCCTGCACGTGCCGGAGACGCCCGCGACGGCTGGCATGATCGGCCCGGACCAGATCGCGGCCATGAAGCCCGGCTCCTTCCTGATCAACAATTCGCGCGGCACCGTCGTCGATCTCGACGCGCTGGCCGGCGCATTGAAGGAGGGCCGCCTCGCGGGCGCGGCGGTCGACGTCTTCCCGAAGGAGCCCGCCTCGAACAACGACCCTTTCGTGACGCCCCTCCAGGGGATCCCGAACGTGATCCTGACGCCCCATGTCGGCGGCTCGACCGAGGAGGCGCAGGAGCGCATCGGCACCGAGGTCGCAAGGAAGCTGATCGACTACTCCGATACGGGCGCCACGGTCGGGGCGGTGAATTTCCCGCAGGTGCAATTGCCCCCGCGCCCCATCGGCACGCGCTTCATGCAGGTCCAGGCCAACGTGCCCGGCAACCTGCAACGCCTGAACCATCTCTTCGCCAGCCGCGGCATCAACATCGCCTCGCAATATTTCCAGACGGATGGCGAGATCGGATACGTGGTCATCGAATCCGACGGCACCGGCCAGGAGACGGATGCCATCCTCAAGGACATCCGCGCTCTGGAAGGCACGATCAGGGCGCGCGTGATCTACGACCGCGCCTGAGAGTGTGGCTTACCCCCCTTCGTAGCGGCGCACGAAGGGCACGCCGTTGAGGGTATGCGTGCAGCAGGCGCAGCTCGGCGTCAGGTCCTCGATCCTGAGATCGGGATCGACGAGGCACAGCCGGTTGTCGTCATCGACGAAAAGACCGTTGAAATACGACGTGCCGCCGATCCTGACATAGGGCTGGCGCTCCGCCTCCGAGCGCGCGACCAGCCAGAAGATCGGCTCGGCGCGGTCGAGCCGGGAGACGGCCTCGCGGTGGACCTGCGTCCAGTCGCCGCCGACGCGCGACAGCAGGAAGCGGAAGAGCGGAGTGTAGTCGAGCCCCTGCCTCTGGTGGCTCCCCATCGCCCCGCGGCTTGCCCGGTCCTCCCGTCGCGCATGGCGCGACCACCTGTAGTCGCCGCCGCCATGGGCGACGCCGCGGGTCCGCGTGTTCACGCGCCGGTAGAGGGGTTCTTTCTCATGGCCCATCGGGGCGGCGCCATGGACCTTGCGAAGGCTTCTCTAATCGAGCCGCTTCATGCCGGCGGCGAAGCGCTTCCAGTTGCGGACATAGCCCGCCGCCCCACGCAGCAATCCCTCGACGGTGGCGTCGTCGAGCTGCCGCACGGCCTTGGCGGGCGAGCCGACGATGAGCGAGCGGTCGGGAAACGCCTTGCCTTCCGTGACGAGTGCATTCGCGCCGACGAGCGAGCCCGCCCCGATTCGCGCTCCGTTCAGCACCGTCGCCCCCATGCCCACGAGCACGCCGTCCCCGAGCGTGCAGCCGTGCAGGATCGCGTGATGGCCGATCGTGCAATGGGCGCCGATCGTCATCGGGAAACCCATGTCGGTATGGAGCATCGCCCCTTCCTGGATGTTGCTCCCCTCCCCGATCGTGATGGGCTCGTTGTCGCCGCGCAGGACCGCACCGAACCAGATCCCGACATCGCGCGCCAGATGCACCGCGCCCATCACATGGGCGTCGGGAGCGACCCAATAGGCCGCGTCGTCGGGAAGCTCAGGGCTGATTCCGTCGAGGCTGTAGATGGGCAAGGCGTTCCTCCTGTCACCGGGAGGGAAGGCCGATGCCCCGGACCTGTCAAGCGCCGAGGAGGCGCATCGCCGCGTCGAGGACCAGGCGGCCGCAGAGGAGACCCCAGATCCCCGCCATCATCGTCGCCGTGAAGACGCCCGAAAGAGACCCGCCGGTCCGGTCCCGGAGGAGATTGCGCATGATGACGAAGGGCGCGGCGAAGAGCAGGATCGGCACGGCCGCCACCGCGGCCATGCCGCCGCCGCGCAGGAGGCCGAAGCCGAGCCGCCGGCCCGCCAGCATCTCGTAGGTACTCGCGACGAGGCCCGCGAAAGCGAAGCCCAGCATGAGCGCGCGCAGGATGTCGAGGCTCCCCGGACCGATCGACATGACGCAGACCTCCCGGCATGGTTCTCGCCTGATCCGCCCGGTCCGTGAAGCGGATTCTTCCCGAAAGGTTAATTCGCCTTGCCCTCGGATTGTCCCGATCTGGAGCGGCGGCCTGCCGCCGCGCCGCAGGAAGAGCGCGCATGACGGCCGGTCCCGTCCTTTCCTTCGTCCTCGTCTCGGTGATCTGGGGCACGACCTTCGCCGCCGCGCGCATCGCCGTGCAGGAGGTGCCCCCGCTTCTCGTCTCGGCCTTGCGCTACCTTCTCGTCTTCGCGCTCCTCGCGCCCGCCGCGAAAGGGCTCGCGCGGGCCTGCCGCCGGGACCTCCTGCCCCGGGTGCTCGTCTCGGCCGCCCTCATGATCGGGCTCGCCTACGGCCTCCTCTTCTGGGGGCTGCGGAGCACGCCTTCGGGCCTTGCCGGGCTGGTCAACCTGTCCGTCATTCCGGTGGGCCTGTCCGGGCTCGCCATCCTCACGGGCGAGGAGCGGGCTTCCTGGCGGCTGGCCGGCGCCCTGGCGCTCGGCCTCGCGGGCCTCCTCGCGATCTACTGGACCCGGCTCGGCTCCGGCCGGATCGACCTCCTCGGGCTCACCGCGATCGTGGTCGGCAGCCTCTGCTATTGCGTCGGCAGCGTCGTGGCGCGCCCGCTGCTGCGCGATCTCGAGGCCATGACGCTGACCTGCCTGCATGCGCTGGCCGGCGGCCTGCTTCTTCTCGCCGCGAGCGTCGCGATCGAGGCGCCGGACGCGCAAGCCTTCGAGGCCCTCGCCGGATGGCGCGTGCTTCTCAGCCTCGCCTTCCTGTCCGTCGCCGGGACGATCGTCGCCTACACGCTCTATCTGCGGCTGATGGTGTCCTGGGGGACGGCGCGGGCGGGGCTCTACGCCTTCGTCTCCCCGGTCGTCGCCCTCGTCGCCGGCAAGCTCGCCTTCGGGGAGGAGATCGGCCCCGTCGAGATCGGCGGCGCCTGCCTGCTTCTCGCCGGCGCCGCGCTCGCCACCTTCCGCAAGGACAGGCCGCAGGGCCGCCCTACGCGTCCAGATCCTCGGCCAGGATCGCCATCTGGAAATTGAAGGAGCGATCGCCGTCCTCGTCGTCGAGGAAGATCACGCCGATGAATTCCTCGCCGACATAGACCTCGGCCGAATCCTTCTTCTTCGGACGGGCCGCGACGCGGATGGAATGATTCGCGAAGGTGCGCCGCAGGAAGCGCTCCAGCTTCGCCAGTTCGGTCTTGTCCACGTGAACTCCAGCTCAGAGCATGATCCCAAAAAGTGGATACCGGTTTTTGGAAAAGATCATGCTGAAATAAAAGGACATAGCGTGATGACGCCTCAACGAGGCGTCATCACGCCATGGGCAGGGGCGCGGCTTGCCACGAACCGGAAGCGCGCCGCAACCCCGCAATGTCAGCTTTCGGCCTTGGCCGAAAGAATCTGGTCCATGGTGCGCGCCGGCTCGGCGCAGCCCGCCGTGCCGACGACGCGGGCCGGGACGCCCGCCACGGTGGTCTTCGGCGGCACCTCGTCCAGGACGACGGAGCCCGCCGCCACGCGCGAGCAGCAGCCGACCTTGATGTTGCCGAGGATCTTGGCGCCCGCGCCGATGAGAACCCCGTGGCCGATCTTCGGATGGCGGTCGGCCTTCTCCTTGCCCGTGCCGCCCAGCGTCACGCCGTGGAGCATCGAGACATCGTCCCCGATCACCGCCGTCTGGCCGACCACGAGCCCCGTCGCGTGGTCGAGGAAAATGCCCCGACCGATCCGCGCGGCCGGATGGATGTCGCACTGGAAGACCTCCGAGGCCCGGCTCTGGAAATAGAGCGCGAGGTCGCGGCGGCCCGAATTCCACAGCGCATGGGCCAGCCGATAGGTCTGGATGGCGTGGAAGCCCTTGAAATAGAGCACCGGCTCGATCAGCCGCGAGCAGGCCGGATCGCGATCGGCCACCGCGAGGATGTCGGCCCTGAACGCCTCGCCGAGGCCGCGATCCTCCTCCGCGAAGCCCCGATAGGTCTGCGCGATCAGGTCGGAGGGCATGGCCGGGTGGCCGAGCCGGCTCGCGACGCGGTGGATGACGGCGGCTTCGAGGCTGTCCTGGTTGAGGATCGTCGAGACGATGAAGGTCGCGAGCGACGGCTCCGTCCTGACGATCGTCTCGGCATCCTCGCGGATGCGGGCCCAGACCGGATCGACGATGCCGGCGACATCGACCCCGCGGCGGGAAAGCAGGTGCGACATGACGATCCTTTCACGGCCCGGGCCTGCGAGGCGGGCGGCGGCGGACAAGGGCGCATTCCTCTCCACCGCCCGGGCGGAAGAGACGAATGCCGTTGTCGCCGTTCTAGCACGGAGACGACGACTTTCGAACTCCGAAGCGCCTGCCGCGTCCTCACGGACGCTCGGACAGGAACTCCAGGACACCCGCCTTGTGCGTTCTGTCACCCACGGCGAGGTTGTGGTCGCGGTTCGGAATGTCGAGCGCGCGGGCATTCGGCATCAGCGCGGCGAGCGGGGCGGGGGAGCCTGCGATCGCGTCGGTCGTGCCGACCGAGACGAGAACCGGCGCGCGGATCTGCCCGACCTCTTCCCGCGTGAGGGTCTGCCGCGTGCCGCGGATGCAGGCGGCGAGAGCCTTGAGGTCCTGCCTGTTCGCGTCGGCGAAGGCGCGGAACATCCGCTGGGTCGGATCGGTGAGCCCCTCGAGCGAGGGCGCCTCCATCGCATCCGCGATGCCGATCGGCAGCCCGACGCCCTCGACGAGATGAATGCCGAGGCCGCCCAGCAGGCACGACCGGACCCGCTCGGGATAGGTGAGCGAAAAGAAGGCCGTGATGCGCGCGCCCATCGAATAGCCCATGACGTCCGCCCGCGCGATGCCGAGGTGATCGAGCAGGTCGCGTGCATCGGCGGCCATGAGGGCGGTGTCGTAATCGGCCGGGTCGTAGAATTTCTGGCTGCGGCCGTGCCCGCGATTGTCCAGGGCAATGACGCGGTAGCCGGCCCGCGTCAGCGTCTTGGTCCAGCTCGGCCCCACCCAGTTGACGCCGTGCGTGGAGCCGAAGCCGTGAATGAGCAGGATCGGATCGCCGCTCCCCTCGCCTTCCGGCGGCAGGTCGATGAAGGCGATTTCGGCTCCCTTCAGCCGGGCGAGCCGCGGCACGAGGGCGTTCATCGCGCGGCCTCGGGCAGCGAGGCCATTGCCCGCCGCGCCCGCCCATGCGAGACAGCGCCGAGCCGCCCCGGCGGCACAGCATCGAGGGCGAGATGGCTTCTTCGGGCGTTCCGCATTTCCACAACGATCCGGGTGTGAGGGTGATTTACGTGGGCTCGCGGGAGTTCATGTGCATCGGGGCGACACCTCCCCTCGACCATCCCCATATCTTCATCGACATGGGAGTGGAGGACGAGGCCATATGTTCCTATTGCGGGACCTTGTACAAATTCAAGGCGAGTCTTTCCGACGGAGAGGCCGAGCCCGAATCCTGCCTCTGGCACGACGCGGCCGCCTGAGACACCCCGTCCGGCATCCGGCACGAAAGAAAGAAGCCGGCGGCCTTGCGGCTCGCCGGCTTCTTTCTTGATTCCTTGCCGGGTTCCCGCGCCTATTTCGGCGCGGGAGCGGGGGTGCCGGCGGCCGGAGCGGGAGCGCCGGCCTGGCCCTGCTGCTGCCGCTCGAGCTGCTTGCGCAGGTCGTCGCTGCGCTTCTGGAGCTCCTCCTGGAGCCGGCGCTGCTGCTCTTCGAGCACCTTCGGGTCGATCGGCGCGCCGTCGAACGCCTTGCCGAAGCCCGCGAGCGGCACCTGGAAGGTCACCTCCCGGCCGACCTGGTTCTGGACGCTCACATTGATGTGGGTGCCCTTGCGCAGCGCGTTGGCGAAGTCGTCCTTCAAGCCGGTCGCCTCGGCGAAGCAGCCGTTCGGGAAGCAGATCGTATAGGCGCCCGCGGCGGGCGGATTCTGGTCGACGGCGAAGCGGATGCCGGGACGCAGGAGCAGGCCGAGCGGCATCAGGAAGCGGACGATCTTCTGGGACTGGGGCCCCTTCACGTCATAGACCGCCGCGGCGAGGACCGGCTGCCCCTGGTCGGAAACGAAGTCGCGCGTCGTATAGCAGACCTCGGCGCCCGAGGACGGGTCCTTGCCGCAGACCTTCGTCCAGTCGGTCTGGGAGGGCTCGGGCTTGACCTGCACGAGCAGCGGGCCGGTCTCCGCAGATGGGGCGGGCTGGGCCGGCTGGGCGGGCTGGGTCGGCTGCGGGGCGGGATGGGCCGGCTTGCCCTTCCCCTGCGCCATGGCCGCGCCGCTCACGCCGGCCGCCAGCGCGGCGGACACGCATGCGAGACGGATCGCTGAAAACATCCCTTTATCCTTTGTCGGGTTGACGGCCGGAAGCCGGCGAGGCGGCGCTGCTTCGCCCGTCCATCCTCTTCGAATGAGGCGAACGCATGACAGTTCGCGCAGGTCGTTAACCGCTTTGCGAACTCTTGGCCAGCCCGGAAAGCGCCGCCGCCCGACCTTGACCGTTCAGTGACGGTTCAGTAGCAGGATGGCACTGCAATGCGGGACGAGTTTATGTGCGTGGCACCATGAACGCCTTGCGGAAAGTCCTCGTGGTCGATAGCGGGCATCGCGCCGAGACCGACCTCCTGTCGACCGAGCTTGCCGAGCTGGGCCTCGCGAGCGTGACGACCTCCATGGAAGCCGCGGAGGCGGTGCTCGACGTGATCGAGCGGCCCTCCGCCATCTTCATCGACATTTCCAACCGCCATAACGGCCGCCTGGCGAGCCTGCGCGAATTCGCCCGGGCCCTGCGCCGCAGCGAGCGCACCATCGGCGTCCCCGTGATCGAATGGAGCCGGGACGCCGCCCTCAGCGCCGGCGGCCTCTCCGGCATCCTCAGAACCGAGATCGGCCCCCAGGCTTTGAGCGGCCAGGAGGCTTGAAGCCGGGCCTGAGGGCCGGCCTGAGAGCGGGCTTCGCGACAGGCGCGGGCTTGGCTCCCGACACGGGCTTGGCGGCCGGCCGGACCTGCTCCTTCAGGGCCGAGACCTTCTCGCCCTTCGACACCGCCACGAGATCCCTGACGAGCCGCCGCGTCGTGCCGAGCCGGCGCTCGACGTCCTCGACGTCGCGCAGGAACACGATCTTCATGTCCGGCCGCACCTTCGCGAAGCTGCCCTGCTCGGCGACATAGGAGACGAGCCCGGCCGGATTGGCGAACTGGCCCTCGCGGAAGGACACGATGATGCCCTTCGGCCCGCCCTCGACGCGCTCGATATTGGCCTGCCGGCACAGGACCTTGATGCCCACCACCAGAAGGAGCTGGTCGACCTCCTTGGGCAGCTTGCCGAAGCGGTCCACCAGCTCGGCCCGGAAGGCGGCGATCTCCTCCTCGGTCTCGAAGGTCGAAAGGCGCCGGTAGAGGCCGAGCCGAAGCTGCAAGTCCTCGACGAAGCTCTCCGGGATCGTGACCGGCGCGCCGACCGCAATCGTCGGCGACCATTGCTCGGGCGGCGGATCGTCGATCCCCGCCTTGAGCTGCTCGATCGCATCCTCCAGCATCTGCTGGTAGAGTTCGTAGCCGACCTCCTTGATATGGCCGGACTGCTCGTCGCCGAGGAGGTTGCCGGCGCCGCGGATGTCGAGATCGTGGGTCGCGAGCTGGAAGCCGGCCCCGAGCGAATCGAGCGATTGCAGCACCTTCAGCCGCCGGTCCGCCTGGACCGTCAGCGGCCTGTTCTCCGGCACGGTGAAGAGCGCATAGGCGCGCGTCTTCGAGCGCCCGACGCGGCCGCGGAGCTGGTAGAGCTGGGCGAGGCCGAACATGTCCGCCCGATGCACGACGAGGGTGTTGGCGGTCGGGATGTCGAGGCCCGATTCGACGATGGTGGTCGAGAGCAGCACGTCGAACTTGCCGTCGTAGAAGGCGCTCATCACCTCTTCGAGCTGGGTCGCGGCCATCTGGCCATGGGCCACCGCGACGCTCACCTCCGGCACCTCGCGGCCGAGGAACTCGCGGATCTCGGCAAGATCCGTGATGCGCGGCACGACGTAGAAAGCCTGGCCCCCGCGATAGCGCTCGCGCAGCAGCGCCTCGCGGATCGAGAGCGCGTCGAAGGGCGTGACGAAGGTGCGCACGGCGAGCCGGTCGACCGGCGGGGTCGCGATGATCGAGAGTTCCCGCACGCCCGTCAGCGCGAGCTGGAGCGTGCGCGGGATCGGCGTCGCGGTCAGCGTCAGGACGTGGACCTCGGCCCGTAATTCCTTCAGCCGCTCCTTGTGGGCGACGCCGAAATGCTGCTCCTCGTCCACGATGATCAGGCCGAGATCCTTGAACTGCATCGCCTTGCCGAGCAGCGCATGGGTGCCGACCACGATATCGACCGTGCCCTCCGCAAGCCCGCTCTTCACCGCCTTCAGCTCGCCCGAGGAGACGAAGCGCGAGGCATGGGCGACGTTCACGGGCAGGCCGCGGAAGCGCTCGGCGAAGTTCTTGTAGTGCTGGCGCGCGAGCAGCGTCGTCGGCACGACCACGGCCACCTGCCGCCCCGACATCGCGACCGCGAAGGCGGCGCGCAGCGCGACCTCCGTCTTACCGAAGCCGACATCGCCGCAGACGAGGCGGTCCATGGGCCGGCCGGCCGCGAGGTCGCCGAGCACCGCCTCGATGGCGTTCAACTGGTCGTCCGTCTCCTCGTAGGGGAAGCGGGCGGCGAATTCGTCGTAGAGCCCTTCCGGCGTCGTGATCTTGGGCGCCGGCTTGAGGAAGCGCTGGGCGGCGATCTTGATGAGCTGCCCCGCCATCTCGCGGATGCGCTGCTTCATCTTGGCCTTGCGGGCCTGCCATCCCCCGCCGCCGAGCTTGTCCAACTGGACCTCGGTTTCCTCGGAGCCGTAGCGGCTCAGAAGCTCGATATTCTCGACCGGCAGGAAGAGCCGGGCCTCCCCGGCATAGGTGATTTCGAGGCAGTCGTGCGGCGCTCCCGCCGCCTCGATCGAGCGCAGTCCCTCGAACCGGCCGATGCCGTGATCGACATGGACGACGAGATCGCCCGGTGTCAGCGCCGCGACCTCGGCCAGGAAATCCTGCGGACGCCGCGCCGTGCGTTTCTGGCGCACGAGGCGGTCGCCGAGGATGTCCTGCTCGCCGATGACGGCGAGGTCGCCCGCCTCGAAACCGGATTCGGTGCCCCAGACGGCGAGGATCGCCTTGTTGCGCGGCAAAGCGAGGGTGTCGGCGAGCCGCGCCACGGGCTGCGCCGCGATGCCATGATCCTCCAGCACGTGGCCCAGGCGCTCGCGCGAGCCCTCGGACCACGCGGCGACGACGACCCGCTTCTTCTCGG
>NZ_DAOLAJ010000090.1:0-14248 GCF_035325185.1 Enterovirga sp.
CCCCCTCCTTCTCGACGTCGAGACGGCACACGTCGCCGGGATCGATATCGGCCAGTCGGAACTTGCTGCCGTCCGTGATCCTGAAACGCTTGAGGATCTCGCTCTTGCGCATGATCACCGGCTCGAGAGGAACACCGTTTTCCAATCCGTCTTCATGTCGACGATCGCCCATCCCCTGGCCCTCCCCTCCTCGAGCGCCTTGTCCAGCTTGCCGAAGCTGGAGTTGCGGTCATAGGCCCATTCGCGCTCGCCATCCGTGTGGTGGAGGATGAGCGCGAGTCGGGCTCCGTCGCCGGCCGTCGCGTATTGCAGCATCTGGAGGTCGCCGTCGGAATTGCCGAAGGCGAGAATCGGGCGCCGGCCGATGAAGCGGTTGATGCCGACCGGCTTGCCGGCGCCGTCGTCGACGAACTCGACCTTGGGCTCCTTGAACAGGTCGAGCTTGCCGTCGGGGCCGGCGCGGAACTCGACGACGCCCGAGGAGCCGACGACCTGCTCCGGCGGGATGCCGTAGGCCTTCTGCGCGAAGACGCGCATGAACTCGACCCCGCCGCCCGAGACGATGAAGGTCTTGAAGCCGTTGGCGCGCAGATAGGCCAGCAATTCGAGCTGCGGCTGGTAGACCATCTCCGTATAGGGCCGCTGCTTCGTCGGATGCCTGGCCGTGGCCAGCCAGTTGGCGACGGACGCCTCGAACTCGCTCGTCGTCATGCCGCTATGGGTCGCGGCGACGAGCTGGAGCAGCCCCTTTTCCCCCGAGGCGGCGAGACCCTTCGTGTCGCCGGCGAGAACCGAGCGGAAGGGCTCCGTCTCCTTCCACTCCGGATGCGAGGGGGCGAGACGCCTCACCTCGTCGAAGGCGAACAGCAATTGGAAATAGGCCGGCTGCTCGGCCCAGAGCGTGCCGTCATTGTCGAACGTCGCGATGCGCTCGTCCGGCTTCACGTAGTCCGGGCCGCCCTCCGTCGTCACTCGCCGGACGAAGTCGAGAATGGCCGACTTGGCCTTGCCGTCGTTCCAGGAGGAAAGCGGATCGGCCGGCGCCTGGGCCCAGGCCGGACCCGCCGCCACCAAGCCCCCCGCAAGAGCGGCCAGGTGGAAGATACGGCGTGTGAGGTTGGACTTGACGGACATACAGCGCTTCCTCGGCACTCGAAACGATCGGCCGGCGCCCCGACGGGCGCCGGCTCGGGGTCGGCGATGCCAGCCCCGATCTCCTCGATCCTAGCGGGGCCGCAGGGTTTCGAGGTCCTTCAGCCGTTTCAGCGCCGCCTGCTGCTGGAGGAACCCGTAGTTGATCCCGGCGGCGTTCAACGAGCTTCCCATCTGATACGGGAACTGATCGAAGTCGCTGAAGAACTCCTTCACCTTGCCCTGGATGGGAACCAGCAGCCACATCTGCTGCGCGAAGAACCGCATCGCGTCCCCGCCTTCCTTCATTCCGCGTTCATAGGGGTCCATGCGCAGGTTGGTGATCCCCGCCCAGGAGGTCACCTCGCGGGTCGCAGTCGCGATATTGCCTTCGCTGGCCACGGCGAAGCTCACCTTCCAGTCGTTCCAGCGAACGGCGTTGAGATTGCCGCCCTGGTCGAAATAGAACATGGAATCCCGCGGCGCGGCCTTCGCCTCCCCCTTGAGGAAGGGCGAGAAATCGTAGCCGTCGAGATGGACCTTGAAGCTCTTCGTCCCCGCCTGGAACCCGGTCTTCATCTTCTCCTTGATGTCGGGGATTCCGGCCGCCGCGCAAAGGGTCGGGAACCAGTCCATGGTCGAGATCGGCTCGTTGACCTGGGAGCCGGGCTTCACGACGCCCGGCCAGCGCACCATCATGGGAATGCGAAGGCCGCCTTCCCAGGTCGTGCCCTTCTCGCCCCGGAACGGCGTCATGGCGCCGTCCGGCCAGAGAGCGAGCTCGGCGCCGTTATCCGTCAGATAGAGGACGATGGTGTTGTCGGCGATGCCGAGGTCGTCGAGCTGCTTGAGAAGCTCGCCCACCATGCCGTCATGCTCGACCATGCCGTCGGCGTGGATGCCCTTGCCGGTCTTGCCGAGCGAGGCCGCCTTGAGATGGGTGAAGACATGCATGCGGGTCGAGTTGAACCAGCAGAAGAACGGCTTGCTCGCTTTCGTCTGCCGGTCGATGAAGTCCTTGGCCGCCGCCAGGAACTCCTCGTCGACGGTCTCCATCCGCTTGGTGTTCAGCGGCCCCGTATCCTCGATCTTGCCGTCGGCCGAGGACCTGATGACGCCGCGCGGCCCGAACTTCTTACGGAATTCCGGATCCTTCGGGTAGAAATAGCCTTCCGGCTCCTGCTCGGCGTTGAGATGGTAGAGGTTGCCGAAGAACTCGTCGAAGCCGTGCCGGGTCGGCAGGTGCTCGTCGCGGTCGCCGAGATGGTTCTTGCCGAACTGGCCTGTCGCGTAGCCCTTGGTCTTCAGCACGTCGGCGATGGTCGGCATCCAGTCCTGGATGCCGTGGGGGTCGCCGGGCATGCCGATGGTCAGCAGGCCCGTGCGGAACGGCTCCTGCCCGAGGATGAAGGAGGCGCGCCCGGCCGTGCAGCTCTGCTGGCCGTAGGCGTCGGTGAAGATGGCGCCCTCGCTGGCGATCCGATCGATGTTCGGCGTGCGGTAGCCCATCAGCCCCATCGTGTAGGCGCTGATCTGCGGGATGCCGATGTCGTCGCCCATGATCACGAGGATGTTGGGCGCCCGCCCGGCCGGAGCGGCCGAACGGGGCGGAGTCGATTGCGCCTGCGCGACCTGCCTCGACGAGGCGACGCCGAAGGCCGAGGCCGCGGCCAACGTCGTTCCGCCAAGAAGCAGGCTGCGCCGCCTCGCATCCGGTGCGTCGGATGCCGGCCTGCGATCATTCTTGACGTCCATGATCATCCTCCCAAGGGGCTGTCGCTCACGTGGGCACAACGTCAGATAAGCTCTGCTGCCGTGCCCTCATAATAATATTACAATAATTCTATACGCGACCAAACCGATCGTGCATCAGATGGTCCGCAACTGAAATCGACTGATCGAGCAGGACCTCAGCCCCGCTCCGCCATCGTCAGCCGCGAACGAGGCATTATTCCCCGTTCTTCAGTAGGATATCAATGGCCTGGATCACCTTCAACTGAGGATGGGCCCTGCAGTACCCGATCACCTTGTGCTCGCCCGATTTCACGCGCGTGAAATGCGCCATATGTTTTTTGGCCAAGCCATTATACCAGCCGCTATACCAAGCAGCGAGCATGTCCGCGTCTTCCTGATACGTATTCGAGAGTTGAGCGCAGGTCAGCTCCTGGACATTGATGAAACCCTTGGCGTCCCCATAGGTCGACAACTCGACCGCGGCGCAAGCAGGAGCACTCGCGGCCGCCAGAATGACCGCGGCAGCGAGCGCGCTCTTCAGACAAGGCATCATCGTTCGTTTCGTCCTTCCAGATCAATATCTTGAGCCAACGATCCAAGCTTTCGGCATGATCCGCTGCGGCCCTCGGAGAGGGAGGGAGACCTGGAGCGGGCCGATGGAGCCGTGCGGTCCGTTGACCGCATCGACTTCGCGCTGACCCCTTATTCGCGCCGCCACCGGCAACGAGCGAGCATGGAAGGCGTAGCCTGTCGTTCCGCCAATAGTCTCGACTCTCTGCGGAGTCGCGGTTCAGAGCATCAAGCTGAGGGCCGCGGTGCCGCCAAGCATTGCCACGGGCGGCAACGAGACTGCGCGCCACCTGGCCTTCAGTTTGCTCAAATCAATCTCCCGGAGCGATCGGCAGCGAGTATATGATCGATCTCCGGGGCGATCTATGCAGATCCTGCCAATTCCGCCGCTTCCATGAATTATTTTGACTGCTTGGAAGCAGGCGATTTTGCTGCCAAAATGCGCCTCCTCTCCAACGCTGGGACAAACGCCCATCTGTCGAGGAATGAGGTCGAATGGGCCATCGGCATTCCGCTGAGGTGCCGCGGGCACCCACGAGCATCCCGCTGGCGAAGGTCCCTTTCCTGAGCCGCATCTCTCAGCTCGAAGACCTTCACAATGCCGTGCTGGGTGCCGGTCTCAACGCCACCCAGCTGTCGCGCGCGCCCGTCACGGGCTCCCTCATGCTGTCCAGCCATGAGGGGCTTGCCCTCAGCTCGGCCCGGATCGGTGGGCGTGTCGCCCTTGAGGGAGTGTTGTCGGAAAACCTGATCACCTTCGGTCTCGGCGTCGAGCTGAGACCGGGCAGCCGCCAGTGGCTGCGGGAAGTTCAGACGGGGGAGGTCGCGGCTTTTCGGCCGGGCGACGACCATGACGCTCTCTACGCCCCGGGTTCCCTTTATGCGACGGTGGGCCTCTCGCCCGAAAGGATCGAGGAGCGCGCCGCCCAGCTCGATATCGTGCTGGATCCTTTCGCGCTGGGGAGCGGGGTCCATGCCCGGCCGCTTGCGCGGGGGTTGTTGGCGCAATTCCAGCAGGAATACATGCGGCTTCATGCGGATCCATCGGTCAGCGTCTCGCGTTTCAATCTGTGCGGACAGCGGCTCCTCGATGCCTTTCTGCTGCATTTCGGACGCCAGTTGCGGACGCGCCTGGGGCCGGGCGCGCCGGGCAAGCGGGAGCGTGTCGTCGCCTGCGCACGTGCCTTCATCCATGAGAGCTTGAGCCAGCCGCTCTCCGTCGAGAAGATCGCCACGGCCGCCTCGACGTCGCCCCGCACCCTGCACCGCGCCTTCCAGGCGATTCTCGACGAGACGCCCTATTCCTACGTCCTCAAGCTGAGGCTCCACCGGATCCGCCACGTCCTCGCCTCGGACGCCGAGTTCTCCTGCTCGATCGCCTCGATTGCCAACTGGTGGGGCATCACCGAACTCGGGCGCTTCGCCGGCTATTATCAGGAGCTTTTTGGAGAACTTCCTTCCGAAACCCGCGCCCGGTGCCGGAGACTGCTGCAATCGGCTGACAACTACACCTGACCTCGGCCCGCGCATATGCCTGGGATGGCCTAACCGTTGGTGTCGGATCTTTTGATCTCGGGCTCCTTTTCGAGTCGGACCGGCTTTCAGCGGCGGCGCAGGCGGCGGCGAATATCGACTGCATCCTGCTCAGGCGCCCATTTCGATCCGCGGAATCCGACGTATTGAAACCGGGAATTTCCTCTTTCGAGCCTTGACGGCAATTCGCTCGACGAGGCCTATCTCGGGACGCAAAGAGTGGCGGTCGCCGCAGTTTCAACCAAGAGCATTGCCCATGACCATCCCGGAGGCGTCGGGGCTGTATCTCCCGCCGCTGGCTCGCTTCGCTACGCTGTCTCAACCGCCGCTCGCCGGGAGGCCAGCGACCGCCACGATCATCACCGTAGAGATCGTGCGCAACCCCCCGATCAGGTGGGCTTCGCTGTCCACCCGAGCATCGTGGTAATCCGGACGCGGCGGACCGAGACCCTGACGGTGCTATGTGGGACCTTGGGTGACGCCAACCCAATACGGTATCTAATTTCTCAAGAACGCTCCGAGAACAATTCGTTCAGATTCTCCAAGATACCCGTCCAGATAAGCTGCGGCATCTCCCCTCTTTCCCTTTTCCAAAAGACTTACCAGCTCTTCATTTAATTCTATAAATGGAGAGTATAAAAGTTCTGGATCGCTGATCAAGCCAAAGGCAAGGCGCATCTCAGCCAATATATGCGAAAAGAACGCGTCGAGCCTCGGGCTATCGGCAAGCGCAACGATTGCCGTGTGAAAAGAAATATCGGCGCTGCCAACTGTAAGCCAGTCGACCACTTCGCGCGCCCGTTTGGCCTGCTCGACCGCTTCACGCATTTTCTTGATGGCGGAATGTCCAGAGGAAGCCCTTCCCATTGCCGGGCATTCAACTATGCGCCGTACGCGATACAAGTCGACGATCGTCGCCATATTTGGGACGGCCACAAAAACCCCGCGGTTCGGCTCGTGCCGAAGCAGCCCTTCCTTGGTTAAGACGCGGAATCCTTCCCGCAACGTATTGCGCGAGACCTGGAAGACCTCTCCCAGTTCCGCCTCTGAGAGGTGCTGACCCGGGATAAAGACCCCTTTCATCACTTTTTCGCGTATGCGGTCGGCCGTCACATCAGCGAGTGATCGGCCATTTTCACGCGGTGGCTTCGTCAACAAACCGTGCTCCATCCCGCCTGCCCACCACGCGGATCACTTCGCTCGACCGCTAAACTTGATGCTGGTGATGGCCAGCGGAGTGCCGCTGGCAACCTGTTGAAAACTAAGAAACGAGGCCGCCAAGTTCAAGCCGATGTCGCTCGCGCGGGTCCGTCTGGCGAACGGGTGACGCACTGATCCCCAAAAATGATGCGTGGCCATCCGGTTCGAGCTACGATTCCATCTTTACGAAGAACGATCAGATAGATATTGTCCTACGAAATCGGCTGAAAAAAGAGCCTTCCTGCCCAAAGCCGGCAGGCAGATTATGGCGCCGAACGATGCGGGGACGGAACGCATGTCGACCATCGATCTGAACAGCGACCTTGGCGAGGGTTTCGGCGCCTGGAGCATGGGCGACGACGAGGCCATGCTCGGCATCGTCACGAGCGCCAACGTCGCCTGCGGCTTTCATGCCGGCGACCCGGCGGGCATTCTTCGAACGCTGCGCGAGGCCGCCCGCAGGAACGTCGTCGTCGGTGCGCATGTCGGTTACCGCGACCTCGTCGGATTTGGCCGAAGGGCCATGGATCCGTCGAGCGAGGAACTCGTCGCGGACGTCATCTACCAGATCGGCGCGCTCCAGGGGCTCGCCGTCGCGGCGGGAACGCGGGTCTCCTACGTCAAGCCTCACGGCGCGCTCTACAACACCATCGCCGATGATCCGCGGCAGGCGGCCGACGTGATCGCGGGGATCAAGGCGATCGATCCCTCTCTCGTCCTCGTCGCTCTCGCCGGCGCTCCGATCATCGCGCAAGCGCGAGAGGCGGGTCTCACCGTTATAGCCGAGGCCTTCGCGGATCGGGCCTATACCTCGCAGGGCCGGCTCGTGTCGCGGCGGCTGCCCGGCTCCGTTCTGCACGATCCCGAGCTGGTGGCACGGCGAATGCTTCGGCTGGTGACCGAAGGCGTGCTTGAGGCGATCGACGGCGCCTCGACTCCGATCGAAGCCCAGTCCATCTGCGTTCACGGCGACAGCCCCGCTGCCGTCGCCATGGCGCGGCGGCTCCGGGAGACCTTGCAGGCTGCCGGCGTGGCGCTGCGCCCTTTCGCTATCTCCAGGAGCAAGACGCGATGACACAAATCATGGCTACGGAAGCCCAAGCCGCCCGGACGCGCTATCGCGCGGGCGCAGTCGAGCCGACGGCGGGGATCGCCCCAGGCATGGTGCAGGCGAACACGATCGCCCTGCCTCGAGATTGGGCCTACGACTTCCTGCTCTACGCTCAGCGGAATCCCAAGCCCTGTCCCGTCCTCGACGTGACCGACCCTGGGTCCTTCTCGACCGTTCTGGCCGAGGGCGCTGACCTTCGTCGCGACATTCCCCTCTACCGCATCTGGCGTGATGGCCAGTTGGCGGAGGAGGTGACGGATGCGAGCCCCTTCTATGCCGAGCGGGACGATCTCGTGACTTTTCTCATCGGGTGCAGCTTCAGCTTCGAGTCTGCCCTGATGGAGGCGGGGATCGAGGTGCGCCACATCGTCGACGGCAGCAACGTGCCGATGTTCCGCACAAGTCGCCAATGTCGTCCCGCCGGACGGCTCAAGGGGGAGATGGTGGTGTCCATGCGCCCGATCCCGGCTTCGCGGGTCGCGGAGGCAGCGACCATATCCGCGCGCCTTCCAGCGGTTCACGGGGCGCCCGTCCATGTCGGCGCACCGGAGGAGCTCGGGATTCGGGATCTGGGAGCGCCTGATTTCGGCGACCCGGTCCGAATCGAGCCAGGTGAAATTCCGGTCTTCTGGGCCTGCGGGGTGACCCCGCAAGCGGCGGTGATGGCCTCGCGCGTGCCTTTCGCCATCACCCATGCACCCGGCTACATGTTCATCACAGACGTACCGGACAGCACCTATCGTATCTGATTGCATGCCCGCGCCGGTCTCTACCCGGAAATACGGGAGTACCGGCGCGCGACCGGAGGCTGGAATGCGTTTCCTTCCCGTCAGCCAGAATGCTCTCCTCGTCGAACTCGCCGATCTCGATGCGACGCTCGCACTTTTCGATTCCCTTTCCCGATCACCCGTCGACGGCGTGGAAGAAATCGTCCCTGCCGCCCGCACGCTGTTGATCCGCCTGCGCCCGGGCGTGAACGCCGGCGCGGTCGCTGCCGCTCTTCTCACGCGTGATCTGTCGAAGCGGGATCGCGGCGATCCCCGCACGGTCGAAATTCCCGTCCTCTATGACGGCGCGGATCTGGAGGAAGCCGCCGAACGGCTCGGTATCTCGACCGATGAACTCATCCGCCGCCATACCGCGGCGAACTACGCTGTCGCCTTCACCGGTTTCGCGCCCGGCTTCGCCTATCTCTCAGCCCCCGATGCCGGCCTTTCCATTCCCCGCCGGCAGACCCCCCGGACGCGCATTCCGGCTGGGGCCGTCGCCCTCGCCGGCCCCTTCAGCGGGGTTTATCCGCGCGAGAGCCCGGGCGGATGGCAGATCATCGGGACGACGCCGCTCGTCATGTTCGATCCAACCCGGGAACCGCCCACGTTGCTGACGCCCGGCGATCGGGTCCGCTTTCGCCGGATCGACGCGATGCCGACGCGGGCGCCGGCGAAGGCGGCCGTGTCACCGGCGCCTGCCTCTCCGGGCTTACACGTCCTCTCCGTCGCGCTGCCCGTCCTCGTCCAGGATATGGGGCGGCCCGGGCTGGCCGCCCTGGGCGTGTCGGTCTCGGGTGCGCTCGACCGTGGGGCGCTCGCCGCGGCGAACGCCGCCGTCGGCAATCCGCCCGACGCGGCGGCGCTGGAGATCACGCTCGGCGGGTTCGGCTTCGAGGCCGAGCGGGCCATGACGGTCGCCCTGGCCGGGGCGCCGGCTCCCGTCACGCTGCGGACGGCGGAGGGCCATGCCCTCGCCGCGCCGCACGGCCGTCCCATCCGGCTCGCGCCGGGGGACAAGGTCAGCCTCGGGGCTCCGGCGCGGGGCATGCGGAGCTATCTCGCGGTGGCCGGGGGGCTCGACGTGCCGCCCGTGATGCACAGCGCCGCGACCGACACGCTCGCCGGCATCGGCCCCGAGCCGGTCAAGGCGGGCGACCGGCTGGCGATCGGTCCGGAACCAAGCGCGCCTGCCGCGTCGGAACTCGCTCCCTCCCAACCGCGAGCCTTGCCGGCGGCCGCGGACATCGTGACGCTCGACGTCATCCTCGGACCACGCACCGACTGGTTCACGCGCGAGGCCGTCCGGCTGCTCGCGGCGCAGGAATGGGTCGTGACCTCGGAATCGAGCCGGGTCGGCATCCGCCTCGCCGGCGCGACGCCGCTCGAGCGCAGCCGCGCCGGCGAGCTTCAGAGCGAGGGAACGGTGCGGGGCGCATTGCAGGTCCCGCCCAGCGGCCAGCCGGTGCTCTTCCTCTCCGATCATCCCCTGACCGGCGGCTACCCGGTCATCGGCTCGATCTCGCCCCATCAGCTCGATCTCGCCGGGCAGATTCCCATCGGCGCCCGCATCCGCCTCGTTCCGACAGCGCCCTTCGCCGAGATCACCCCGACGCCGGAGAATCCGTCATGAAGAAGGTTCTGATCGCCAATCGGGGCGAGATCGCCCTCCGCGTCGTCCGCGCCTGCCGCGACTACGGGCTCGCCTCCGTCGCCGTCTATGCCGATGCGGATGCGGACGCGCCCTTCGTCCGCGCCGCGGACGAAGCCTGGGGCCTGTGCGGCGCCAGGCCGGCCGAGACCTATCTCGACATCGGCAAGCTCATCGCCGTCGCCCGCCGCTCGGGCGCCGACGCGGTCCATCCGGGCTATGGCTTCCTGTCGGAGCGGGCGGAATTCGCCCGCGCGGTGCAGGAGGCGGGCCTCACCTGGATCGGACCCGATCCCCATGTGATCGAGGCACTCGGGGACAAGGTCGAGGCGCGCCGGATCGCCGAGAAGGTCGGCGCCCCGCTGGTGGCGGGCAGCGACGGACCCATTGCCTCCGGAGCCGAGGCCGAGGCTTTCGCCCGCGCGGCGGGGCTTCCCATCGCCATCAAGGCGGCCTTCGGCGGCGGTGGTCGTGGGATGAAGGTGGCCTGGAAGCTGGAGGAGGTCGCCGAACTTTACGATTCCGCCGTACGGGAGGCGACCACCGCCTTCGGCCGGGGCGATTGCTATGTCGAGCGCTTCCTCGACCGGCCCCGCCATGTCGAGGCGCAGGTCGTGGCGGACCGGCACGGCAACGTCGTCGTCGCGGGGACGCGCGACTGCTCGCTCCAGCGCCGGAACCAGAAGCTGGTCGAGGAGGCGCCGGCGCCTTTCCTGACCGACGACCAGCGCGCCCGCGTCCATGCCGCCGCGCGCGATATCTGCGCCGCCGCCGGATATACGGGCGCCGGCACCGTCGAGTTCCTGCTCAGCGCGGACGGCGTGCTCTCCTTCCTCGAGGTCAATACGCGCCTTCAGGTCGAGCATCCGGTGACGGAGGAGACGGCGGGGGTCGACCTCGTGATCGAACAGTTCCGCATCGCCGAGGGCCTGCCGCTGTCCTTCACCGCGACGCCCGAGCCGCGCGGCCATTCCATCGAGTTCCGGATCAATGCCGAGGATCCGGGTCGCGGCTTCCTGCCGGCACCGGGCGCGATCACTCTCTTCGCCCCGCCCTCCGGGCCGGGCGTCCGCGTCGATGCCGGGGTCGAGACGGGCGGGGCGGTGGCCCCCGCCTTCGACAGCCTGATGGGCAAGCTGATCGTGACCGGCCCGACGCGCGAGGCGGCGCTGGCCCGCGCCCGCCGAGCCCTCGCCGAGTTCCGCATCGAGGGCGTGCCCACCGTGCTGCCGTTCCACCGCGCGGTGCTGGAAGAGCCGGCCTTCACCGCGCAGGAGGGCTTTCGCGTCCATACCCGCTGGATCGAAACCGAGTTCGGCAGCCTCTTCGAGCCCGCCTCCACCTCCGCCGCCGCTCCCGCGGACGAGATGCTGAGCCTGCCGGTCGAGATCGACGGCCGCCGGGTCGAGCTTCGGCTTCCCGCGCGGCTTCTTGGCGGCTTCCAGGCGGCCGGCGCCGTGCCCGGCCAGGCGTCGCCGGCGGAGCGGCCGGAGGAGGCCGGCCCCGGCGCCGTCCGCGCCCCGGTGCCGGGTACCATCCAGCTCTGGCGCATCGAGGATGGCGCCGAAGTGAACGAAGGTGACATCGTCGCGGTGATGGAAGCGATGAAGATGGAGACTCCGGTCTTCGCTCCCCTCTCCGGTCAGCTTCGCCGGATCGCCGCGGCCGGCTCCATGCATGTCCTTGGCGCGGTCATCGCCCGCATCGAAGCCTGATCGCTCGTGCTTCTGCCCGCGCGGCCCGCGCGGGATCAGGGAGCCCCCACTGCCGTAAGGATCGACCTGACCACCCTAGCGCCCAGGAGAGCGTAAATCATGAGCACATCACCTCCAGCCACCTCACCTCCAGCCGCCGCGGCAGAAGGATCCTGGTACCGGGAGATGACGGCAAAGGGCCGGCGGACCTTCTGGGCCTGCTTCACGGGCTACGGCCTCGACGCCTTCGATGTCCAGATCTACAGCCTCGCCATCACGGGCATCGTTGCAGCCCTGGCGCTCACCAATCAACAGGTCGGCATCATCGCCACCTCGACATTGCTTGCCTCAGCCTTCGGAGGCTGGTTCGCGGGGATCCTGGCGGACAGGTTCGGGCGCGTCAGGACGCTCCAGATCACCGTGGTCTGGTTCGCCGCGTTCACGTTTCTTAGTGGTTTCGCCCAGAACTTCGAACAGCTGCTCCTCTGCCGCGCGCTCATGGGCCTCGGCTTCGGCGGAGAATGGTCGGCCGGTGCCGTGCTGATGGCCGAAGTCATCGCGCCGAAACACCGAGGCAAGGCGGTTGGCTTCGTGCAGAGCGCCTGGGCTGTCGGCTGGGCCTTCGCGGTTCTCGTTTCAACTGTGCTCTTCAGTTACTTCCCGCCAGAGATGGCTTGGCGCTGGCTGTTCTGGTTCGGTCTCCTGCCGGCCGCCGCCGCCGCCGTCATCCGCCGGTTTATCGACGAACCCGAGGTCTATGTTCAGAGTCAGGAGAAGCTGAAGGCAGCCGGCGACACCGTGAAGATCTCCGAGATCTTCTCGCCCTCGATCCTGAGGACCACGGTGCTGTGCTCTATCCTGACGACGGGCGCGCAGGGCGGCTATTACGCCCTCGGCACTTGGCTGCCGAGTTTCCTGAAGAACGAGCGCGGACTTTCGGTCATCGGCAGTGGCGGCTACCTCGCGGTCATCATCGTGGGTTCGTTCGTCGGCTACCTGTCCGGAGCCTATCTCGCCGACCTCATCGGCCGACGGAACAAGTTCCGGCTCTTCGCCATTGGGGCGTTCGTGACGGTCATCGCCTACACGTCGCTGCCCATCCCGAACTCGCTGATGCTGATTCTCGGCTTTCCACTCGGATTCTTCTCGTCTGGCATCTTCGCCGCCATGGGGGCGTTCCTGACGGAGAACTTCCCGACCCGGATCAGGGCGGCGGGGCAGGGCTTCACTTACAACTTCGGCCGGGGAATAGCGGCGCTGAACCCGACCCTGATCGGAATAGCGGCCGCGACCATGGGGCTCGGACGGGCGATCGCGATCTTGGCAGCGGGCTCCTACGCGCTGGTCCTCATCGTGACTTTCCTGCTGCCGGAGACCCGCGGCAAGGAACTCCAGGCCGACTAGGTCGTCCCGGCACGGCCCCGACCGTCGAGGCACGGGGCCGCGCTACTTCCGACGAAGGACATACGGAGCTTCGCCGGGCCGCCGCCGCGAGCGTCCTCGCGGAACGCCTATGGAGGACTACCATGTGCAGCCTCGATGGACTTTTCGCGAACAACCGCGCCTGGGCAGCACGGCGTGTGGCGGATGATCCGGATTTCTTCACCCGCCTCGCCGCGCAGCAGGCGCCTCGCTATCTGTGGATCGGCTGTTCGGATAGCCGCGTGCCGGCCAACCAGATCATCGGCCTCGATCCCGGTGAAGTTTTCGTCCATCGAAACATCGCCAATCTGGTCGTCCACTCCGACCTCAACTGCCTATCGGTTCTCCAATACGCCGTCGAAGTTCTCCGGGTTGAGCACATCATGATCGTCGGTCATTACGGTTGTGGCGGCGTGCGCGCGATCGCCGAACGGCGTTCGGCCGGCCTGGCGGACAATTGGCTGCGCCATATCGAGGACGTCGCCTTCAAGCACGCGCCCTGGCTCGATGCGGCAGAAAACGATGATGAGCGCACCTCCCGACTGGTCGAACTGAATGTAATAGAGCAAGTTTCCAATGTATGCCGGACCACTGTTTTGCGGAGAGCATGGTATAATGGACACCGCGTCAAAGTTCACGGTCTGGTATATGGCCTGAACGATGGTTTGCTGCGCCGGCTGGGATCGAGCGTTGCGGGCAGCCAATTCTGGCGCGAACATTACGAAAATTCTTTAAGAACGCTGAAGGAGCGCCGCGGATGAGGCCATCATCGGCTGCCAGCGCATATGGTCGGACAAACTTCCGGCTGCGAGTATGTTGCAAAGACTGCGATCAGTGATCGCCAGCGTATCCGATACGATCTGAGAAATGACTTACTCCGCTTGGCATGCATCAATTATATAATTGTAAGTAGATAAAATATATACTTAGAAAGAATTCTTTCTAGAAAGCGATATTCGAATAGGAGGGGCAGCCCACTATGAGCAATAGATCTATAACCGGCGCGGCAAATGGTTCCGCGGCACACTCTGCGATGTCGGCTGGCGATCGCGTTATGGATGACAGCTTCCGTTCCCTGTTGTTCTCCCGCGTCCCGGCCGAAGACCTCGCTGGCTTCTCCGCGAGCGCCCTCGCGACCCTCGCCGATTCGGCTTACGCGCATCTGGCCCAGCCACGCAGCGGCGGCCAGCCGGTGGTCGCGCTCCGGAATGTCACGGTCGAGCAGCACGGGAAGATGCGTGAGCTGACCGTGCTCGATGCGGTCAACGACGACATGCCGTTCCTGCTGGACTCGACGCTCGCCGAGCTGGTCAAGCGCGGGCTCGAGCCGCAACTCGTCGCTCATCCGATCCTCGGGGTCGAGCGCGACGGCCAGGGTGGCCTCGTCGGGCTCGGGGGCGACGCGACGGCGGAAAGCGCCCAGGCGCCGCGGCGC
>NZ_DAOLAJ010000091.1:0-14058 GCF_035325185.1 Enterovirga sp.
GGATGTCGATGTCCCAGCCGGTGAGCTGCGAGGCGAGGCGCACGTTCTGGCCGCGCCGGCCGATGGCGAGCGAGAGCTGCTCGTCCGGCACCACGACCTCGATGCGCTCGGCCTCCTCGTCGAGCACGACCTTGACGACCTCGGCCGGCTGGAGCGCGTTCACGATGAAGGTGGCACGGTCATAGGACCAGGGGATGATGTCGATCTTCTCGCCCCCGAGTTCCCCGACCACCGCCTGGACGCGCGAGCCGCGCATGCCGACGCAGGCGCCCACGGGATCGATGGACGAGTCGCGCGAGGTCACCGCGATCTTGGCGCGCGAGCCCGGATCGCGCGCCACCGCCTTCACCTCGACGATGCCGTCATAGATCTCGGGCACTTCCTGGCCGAAGAGCTTGGCCATGAATTGGGGATGGGTGCGCGAGAGGAAGATCTGCGGCCCGCGCGCCTCGCGGCGCACGTCGAAGAGATAGGCGCGGATACGGTCGCCGGGGCGGAAGGTCTCGCGCGGGATCAGCTCGTCGCGGCGCACGATGGCCTCGCCGCGGCCCGACAGGTCCACGATCACGTTGCCGTATTCGACGCGCTTGACGAGGCCGTTGATGATCTCGCCGATACGGTCCTTGTACTCGTCGTATTGGCGGTCGCGCTCGGCGTCGCGCACTTTCTGGACGATCACCTGCTTGGCCGATTGCGCCGCGATGCGGCCGAAATCGAAGGGCGGCAGGGTCTCGGCGATGGCGTCGCCCACCTCGGCGGCGGGGTTGCGGCGGCGGGCCTCGGCGAGAGCGATTTCGGTCGCGTCGTTCTCGACCTGATCCACCACGAGGAGATGGCGGGAAAGGCGCAGCTCGCCCGTCTTCGGATGGATCTCGGCATGGACATCCGTCTCGGCGCCGTAGCGGGAGCGGGCGGCCTTCGCGATCGCATCCTCCATGGCGGCGATGACGATCTGCCGGTCGATCACCTTCTCGCGGGCGACCGCGTCGGCGATCTGCAAAAGCTCGAGCCTGTTGGCGCTGACCGCCATCGTTCTACTCCTTCGGAAGATCGGTTTGCTTCGGCCGCGCGAAGCGGCCGGGCCCCCGCGCCGGGCGCCCCGGCCGCGAGGCAGGCCTGGCCCAGGCCCGCGGCGCAGGCTTGGCGGGAGAAACGGGCGAAGGCACGGCGGCGTCTTCCTCGCCTTCCGCCGCCTCCATACCCTCGTCCGCGACGCGCCCGGCCTGCTTGGCGCGCCGGAGCGAATCGCGGATCAGGTCGTCGGTGAGGACGAGACGCGCCTCTCCGATATCGTCGAGGGCGAGGGAGGCGACCACCTCCTCGCCGTCCTGGTCGGGCAGCTCGATCAGCGCCGCCTCGCCTTCGATCCCGCGGATGATGCCGCGGAAGCGCTTGCGGCCCTCGAGCGGCACGCGCAGCTCGATCTTGGCCTCGTGGCCGGCCCAGCGCTCGAAATCGCCCGCCCGCACCAGCGGCCGGTCGATTCCGGGCGAGGAGACTTCGAGGTTGTAGAGGCCCGGCACCGGGTCCTCGACGTCGAGGGCTGGCGAGATGGCCTTGGAGGCTTCCTCGCAATCCTCGACGCTCATCGTGCCGTCCGGCCTCTCGGCCATGATCTGGACGGTCTGCGGGCCGGCGGGACCCTTGGCCCCGAGAATCTTCACGCGCACGAGGCGCAGGCCGAGCCCGGCCAGGGCCTCCTCGGCCACGGCGGCGACACGGGCGGCGAGGCCCGTCTCGATCAGGAATCGTGGTTCGTGCTCGTCCGCCATGCTGCCGCGGTTCGCTCGTGGCCGCTCCGGCCGGGATGCGGGCCTTCGGCCAATAAAAAAGAGCGGGACCCTCGCGGGCCCGCTCCTGACCAGGGCGCTCGCACACCCAACCAGAGCTGATACGCTCCATGTAGCGCCGCCCGCCGGGCGGCGCAAGGGATTGTTGGGCGGTCGGGGCGCCTGCGGCTCAGCCCGGAATGCGTCCGCCCAGTTCGTCGTCGATATAGACGCGGATGATCTCCTCGAAGGTCTTCTCGGCCTTGAAGCCGAAAGTCTCGGCCCGCTCCGGCCGGCATTTCTCCGCCCAGCCGCCGACGATGGCCTGGATGACCGGGTCGGGCCGGTGCACGATCCGCGCGGCCACCTTGTCGCCCGCGACGCGGCGCAGCGCCTCGATCTGCTCGCCGACGGTAACCGACAGGCCCGGCATGGTGAGGCTGCGGCGCTGGCCGAGCGGCGCGGTATCCATCGTGGCGGCATGAAGCAGGAAGCCCACGGCCGCGCGGGGGGAGGCGTGCCAGTGGCGCACCGATTCGGAGACGGGCAGGATCGCCTCCTGGCCGTTCAGCGGCTCGCGGATGATGCCCGAGAAGAAGCCCGAGGCGGCCGCGTTGGGCTTGCCGGGACGCACGCAGATCGTCGGCAGGCGGATGCCGACGCCGTCGAGAAAGCCGCGGCGCGAATAATCGGCCAGCAGCAACTCGCCGATCGCCTTCTGGGTGCCGTAGCTGGTCAGCGGGGTCAGGTTGTAGTCGTCGGTAATGCCGTCCTTCGGGAAGGGCTGGCCGAAGACGGCGATGGAGGAGGTGAAGACGAGGCGCGGCTTATAGCCGCCGCCCGCCTGGCGGATCGCCTCGAAAAGCTCGCGCGTCGAATCGAGATTGACGCGATAGCCCTTCTCGAAATCGGCCTCCGCCTCGCCCGAGACGATGGCGGCAAGGTGGACGATCAGTTCGGGACGATCCGCGATAAGCGTCTGCGCGATGCCCGGCTCGCCGAGATCGCCCGCGAGTGCCGTGACCTGGAAGGGCGAGCCGGCCGGCGCCTTGGGCTCGACCACGTCGAACAGGGTCATGTGCGTCACGGCTCCATCGCCGATCCGCCCGTCGTCCTTGACGACCTGCTCGATGAATTTGCGGCCGACCATGCCGGCGGCGCCGAGGACGAGAACGTTCATCATGCTGCTCCTTGAGCTTTGCCCTCCCCGGCCCGAGGCGCCTTCGGGCGAGCCTCGCCGCACGGGGAGAAAAGGGAAGAGACGGCTCAGCCCGTCCGGCCGCCGTCGACGAAGAGAGCCCGGCCCGTGCCTGCCATCGCGTGTCTCTCCGAACCTGTGATTTTCTCAAATCGTCTTGACCATGTGCACGAGGCGGCGCCCGTCCGGCAGTTCCTCCTCGCGCTCCTCGGCATAGCCGCGGCGGCGATACCAGTCGATATTCTTGGTGAGGGGCTTGCCGGTGAAGAGCCGCAAGGTCGAGAGCCCGAGCGCCTTCGCGCGCGCCTCGGCGGCTTCGAGGAGGCGCCGCCCGATCCCTGCATTCTGCCGGGCCGGATCGACCGACAGGCTCCAGACCTCCAGATGGTCTGGACAAGGGGAGAGCGCGGCGGCGCCTGCGAGCGTGCCGGCCTCGTCGAGGAGCCAGGTCTCGTAGCGCCGCAGGATCTCGCCGGGCGCGGTCTGGAGGGGAACCGGCTCCATGCCGAGCATCTCCCGGTTCCAGGCATAGGCGGCGCGATGCATCGCGGCGAAGGGGGCCTCGTCCGCGGGCCCGCCGCGCCGTAGCGGGAGGCCGGGAATCGTGCTCGCGTTCAGGGCCGACAGGGCGAGGCGCTGGCGGCCCTCGCCGTCGAAATTCGCCGGGTCGAGCCACAGCTCGAAGGCGCGGCGGCGCGAGGGCCAGTCGCCGTCGAGCATCGCGTACCAGGCCGTATCCCGGTTGCGGCCCTTCACGATCATGTGCTGGCGGAAAGTGCCCTCATAGGTGAAGCCGTAGCGATGCGCGGCGCGGCGGGAAGGCCCATTCAGGTCGTTGCACTTCCACTCGTAGCGGCGATAGCCGAGGTCCTCGAAGGCGTGCCTCGCCATGAGATACATGGCCTCGGT
This sequence comes from Enterovirga sp., assembly GCF_035325185.1. GTDB lineage: Bacteria > Pseudomonadota > Alphaproteobacteria > Rhizobiales > Beijerinckiaceae > Enterovirga. The sequence continues at coordinate 3,877 of NZ_DAOLAJ010000091.1, forward strand.
GCCGCCCGGGCCACGCTGGAGGCGCGGCGTGTAGAGGATATTCCCAACCTCGATCGCGCGGTGCGCGGGCTCGATCCGCATATAGGTCGCATGCCCCACGGCCTCGCCCGAATCCCGGTCGAGAATGGCGAGCATGAAGGGATCGGCGGAGGCCGCCGCCTTTTCGAGATAGGCCCGAAACGCGCCCTCGTCCGGGAAGGGCGCGGGGAAGAGATATTGCCACAAGGCCTCGCGGCCCGGCCCGTGCGACCCCGCATAGAGCGCGGAGCCATGGGCAGCGGGATCGATCGGCACGAGGCGCACATGCCGTCCCTCCAGGACGAGGCCCGGCTCGGGGCGCTTCGCTGGGGTCGCATCCACCTCGGCGCCGATCGGCAGGCGGGTGGCCGGCTCGATGACCGCGCTCATGGCGAAGGCACGCCGCGCCGATCGGCGCTCCGGCGCGAATCGGCCGAAATCTCCCTTCCCGTCACGTCCCGTCTCCTCTTCCCCGGCAAACGATAGCGAACCGGAGAGCGGGGACAAGGTCCGTCAGAAGTGGTTCGGCAGGCTCGTCACGGCCTCGGTGATCGAATGGGCCGCGTCCTGGATGTCCCGGCCCGACGGCACGAATTTGGGCACCGGGATGCCGAGGACCGACCGTTCTTCCTCGGCCTCCTGGGAGGGCCGCCGCTCGGCGGAAGCGACGCTCGGCGGGGGCACCGACGCTGCGGGGCGTACCTTCGCCGCCGTCCGCTCGGCGGGAGCCGGCCGGGCTGCGGGGCGCTCCGCCGGGGCCGCGGCCTGGAAGGCGGGCCGCGGCGGGGGCAGGGGCGCATCGGCCGGCAAGGACGCCGTTCGCGCCGGCGGCACCGCTGCCGGTGCTGCCGGCACCGCCGGTGCTGCTGGCACCGCTGGTGCTGCTGGCACCGCTGGTGCTGCTGGCACCGCTGGTGCCGCTGGCACCGGCGCGGCGGCCTCGGCCGGCGGCGAGGACCGGCTTTCCTGCGGCGGCGCGACGGGGCTCGGCGGCGCGACGGCGGGCGAGGGAGCCTCGACGGGCTTCGCCTCGTCGAGGCTCGCGGTCTCGGCCGGCTTCTTGATCTCGATGCGGCGTACCTGGGTGGGCATGGCCTGGGGGGCGAGCGTAGCCTGGGCGGGCTCGGACGGCCGCGCGGGCTCCGCGGCGGCCTGGGGCTGCGCCGCCGGGACCTGGGGGACGGACGCTTTCGGGGCCGGCGGGGCGAGAAGCGCGTCCAGCATCTTGAGTCGCCTGCTCTTCGCCTGCTCCTCCCCGGCCGGAGCGGGGCCTGGGAGAGCGGGGCGAAGGCCGGCGCTGGCGATGGTCGAGTCCATCGCCTTGCGACTGGCGCTTTCGGCCGAAACCACCGGCGGCACGGCGGCCGGCAGGGCGGATGCCGCCGGCAGGGCCGGTGCCGCGGAAGGGGCAGCACTCTTCTTCGGCATCAGGGCTGGAACGCCGTCGCGCAGGTCCGGCATATCGGGGAGGGGGCCGATCCTGATGGCCGCGACGCGCGGCTTGGCCGGCTCCTCGCCCTTTCCCCCGAGGAAATAGACGAGAAGGCCCCCGCCCGCCACGCCGAGGCCGGCGGCGAGGAGAACGGAGAGCAGAAGTGCCTTCCGCGATGCGGGTCGCGCCCCGGCGGCTCCCTTGGGCGCGACACGGTCGGCAGGACGGATCCTGGGACTGGGTGAGGACGTCATCGCGAATCCTATGGTCCGGGAATCGGGCTTGAAGATGTCAATCCTCGCCGATGCATGCCGGGCATGGCGGATCGGGCGGCGGCTTGGCCCCGCCCTCGCATCCTGTGGCGCGCCGGCAGGCCCCATGCTACCCGACCTCCCCTTCGAGACTGACGATACGAGCCGTGTCGCTTCTATTTCCTCAACATCTCGCACCGCGTCGGAAGACGCCTCCCCTCGCGCTTCTCATCGCGGTCACGATGTCGGGCACCGTGGCCCTGCATATCTTCATCCCGGCGCTTCCCAGCGTCGCGCGCGATCTCGGCGCCGCGCCTGCGACGGTCCAGCTCACGATCACGATGTATCTGGTGGGGCTCGCGGCCGGCCAGCTCGTCTATGGCCCGATCTCGGACCGCTACGGCCGCCGCTCTGTCCTGATCGCAGCCCTGCTGATCTACCTCGCCGGCTTCCTGCTCGCGATCCCGGCGACCTCGATCGGCTGGCTGATCTTCGCGCGCATCCTGCAATCGCTGGGCGCCTGCGGCGCGCTTGTCCTCGGCCGCGCCATGGTGCGGGACATCGCAACCGGCGCGGACGCCATCAAGATGATGGCGGCGCTGATGACCTGCATGACCCTGACGCCGAGTCTCGCGCCGGGCCTCGGCGGGCTGATCGAGGCCTGGCTCGGGTGGCGCGCGATCTTCGTCGCCCTGGCCGCGACGGTGACGGCCATGCTGGCGCTGGTGATTCTCCTGGCGCCCGAGACGCTTCCGGCGGTCTCCCACGTCCGCGGTCCATCCTTCATCCTCGGCGGCTATGCGCGCCTGCTGCGCTCCGCCAAGTTCAGGCACTATGTCCTGGCCGGCGCCTGTTCCGGCACGAGCCTCTATGCCTTCTTCGCCGCGGCGCCCTTCCTCTATATCGAGGTACTGCACCGCTCCCCGCAGGAGGTCGGCCTCTTCTGCGTCATCGTCGCCATGGGGCTCGCCGGCGGCGCGTTCCTGATGCGGATGCTGATCGGACGGCTGGAGCTGCGCCGCGGCGCCCGCCTCGGAAACCTGATCTCCGTCTTCGGGGCCAGCCTCCTCCTCCTGGCGCATTTCGCGGGGGCAACGAATGTTGTGACGCTGACCGGCGCGACGTTCGTCTATGCGATCGGAGTGGGCATGGCCGGACCGAACCTGATGTCGGGCGCGCTGAGCGTCGATCCCGCGGCGGCGGGCTCCGCCTCGGGGCTCTACGGCTTCAGCCAGATGGCGGTCGGGGCGCTCTGCACCCTCGCGGTGGGGCTCTGGCACGACAGCAGCGCCCTTGCTCTCGCCGTCGTCCTCCTGGCCGCCTCGCTCACCGCCGCCGCCGCCCTGCACAGGGTTTGATCACAGGCGCGGGACCACGTTCCGGGCCAGGGCCCGCGCCGTCGCCTCGGACCGGGCCACGATCACGAGGAGCTGCGTTTCCCCGCCCCGATCGAGCGCGGCGACATAGCCGGCCGCTTTCCGCGACCCGTCCTTGCGCGCCATGCGAACCAGGAGGCCGGGCGCGCCGCCTTCCTGCGCGGGCTCGGCCTCGACGCGGCTGCGGGACGCGGTCTTGCCGGAACGGTGCCCCGGCGGCTTTTCCCGCGTGAGCATTGCGACGAGGGCTGCCGGGTCCGCCGCCGCCTGCCGCATCGATGCGGCCTCCTCGCCCCGGCTTCGGAAAAGGCCCGCCACGGCGGGCTCGGAACAGGTGAAGCAGGCCGAGATGGCGACCGGCTCGATCGGCGAATCGGTCAGCCAGCGGCGGATCGGAAGCGATTCCCAGGGCTGGTCGGCGGGCAATCCCGGCACGCTCGACGGGAAGACGACACCGTCGCGATTTCGGCGCAGCTTGCGAGCGACAGGGCGAGGCCGGCCGCGAGGGCCCGCCGGCAGGACCTGGCGCCGATCCGGCGGGGATCGATCCGCGAAGAGCGGCCCATCTCGATTCGGCCTCCGAGCCGGCGCGGACGGTTTTCACGTGAAACGCCCGGAGACCGGGCGGCTACTGCACGAGGCGCGGGCCGCCGTTCTGGACCTTCTCGTTCTCGCCCAGGATGCCGAGGCGGCGCGCCACCTCCGAATAGGCTTCGATAAGGCCGCCCATATCGCGGCGGAAGCGGTCCTTGTCGAGCTTGTCCTGGCTCTTGATGTCCCAGAGGCGGCAGGAATCGGGGGAGATCTCGTCGGCGACGACGATCCGCATCATGTCGCCCTCCCAGAGCCTCCCCGTCTCCATCTTGAAATCGACGAGCCGGATGCCGACGCCGAGGAAGAGGCCCGACAGGAAGTCGTTGACCCGGATGGCGAGAGCCATGATGTCGTCGATCTCCTGCGGCGTCGCCCAGCCGAAGGCGGTGACGTGCTCCTCCGACACCATCGGGTCGTTGAGGGCGTCGTTCTTGTAGTAGAACTCGATGATCGAGCGGGGGAGCTGCGTGCCCTCCTCGAGCCCGAGCCGGGTCGCGAGCGAGCCGGCGGCCACGTTCCGCACCACGACCTCGAGCGGGATGATCTCGACCTCGCGGATGAGCTGCTCGCGCATGTTCAGCCGGCGGATGAAATGCGTCGGCACGCCGATATCGTTCAGGTGCTGGAAGATATATTCCGAGATGCGGTTGTTCAGCACGCCCTTGCCGTCGATGACGTCGTGCTTCTTCGCATTGAAGGCCGTGGCGTCGTCCTTGAAATGCTGGATGAGAGTGCCGGGCTCCGGGCCTTCGTAGAGGACCTTCGCCTTGCCCTCGTAGATGCGACGGCGGCGGTTCATGGGCGTGTACCGTGGCTTGAGAAAATCCATGGGCTGCCGTGGCTCCTTGGCAATGTGGTCCGCGGCTCGGCACGGCACGCGCGGAATCCGCACGCGACCGCACCGGGGGCGGAACCTAGACGATCGCCCCGATGGGAGCAACGAGGGCGGGAGATTCCGCGCGCTTATGGCGTCCGAAAAAGGGCGCCGCCAAGGCACAATGGTGCAGTGCGCAAAGCGCATGGCCCGGCCGGGGGCTTGGCAGTCGCCGCCCGAGGCCACATATTCGACGGAGCAGCGGGAGACAGGCAGGTCGTGACAAAGTTCGATGAGCGCCGGGACGCGTTCGAGAAGAAATTCGTGCATGACGAGGAATTGCGCTTCAAGGCGACGGCCCGGCGCAACAAGGCGCTCGGCCTGTGGGCCGCGGCCCGGCTCGGCAAGTCGGGCGACGAGGCCGAAGCCTATGCCAAGACGGTGATGATGGCCGATTTCGAGGAAGCCGGCGATCACGACGTGCTGCGCAAGGTCAAGGCCGACCTGGAGGCGGCCGGCCAGTCCGTCTCCGACGAGGACATCCGCACGACCATGGACGAGCTGATGGCGCAGGCCATCCACGAGATCAAATCGAAATAGCTTCGGCTTCGCGACGGCGCGCGCGTCCCGGGCCCTCCCGGGGCGCATTCACGCCGCCGGATCGGTTTCCCCGGCGGCGGCGAAGCCCGGCAGGTCCTGCGGAATCCCGGCCGTGAGCCGCAGCCGCAGGCCGTCCGGGATTCGGACCGGCCGTCCGCGGGAGAGGGCCGCCACCAGCACCGTCGCCGTGACGAGAACCTCCTCGTCCCGCAGGATGCGCTGCGACACGTCGAGCGTCGCGCCCCGGACTTCCGCCGTCGCGGTCTCGATCGTCAGGACGTCGTCCATCCGCGCGGGCCTCAGGTAGTCGATCGTCATGCGGCGCACGGCGAAGAACAATCCCTGGCCCTCGGCATGCAGCATCGACTGGTCGACGCCCGCCGCGCGCAGGATCTCGGTGCGCCCGCGCTCCAGGAAGCGCAGATAGCTCGCATGATAGACGAGGCCGGAGAAATCGGTGTCCTCGTAATAGACGCGGACGGGCAGGCGATGGGTGGGGCTCAAGCGACGGGTCCCAGCTCGACGAGCGTGATCTCGGGCGGCACGCCGAAGCGCACCGGGATCATGCTGTAGCCCAACCCGCCCGAGACCACGAGATCGGCATGTTCCCGGACATGGCCCCAGGCATAGCGCTGGGGGCAGGGGACCACCGGAGAATAGCCGAAAAGCCGGACCTGCCCGCCATGGGTATGGCCGCTGAGCGTCAGGGCGATTCGCGCCGGGACGCGCGGGAAGATGTCCGGCTCGTGGGCGAGAAGGATGGCGGGGGCACCGTCCGGGATCGGCGCCAGGGTCGCGCGGAGATCGTGCGAGCCCCCGTAGCGGCGCCGGCCGGCCCGCCGCGCCGGGGCGAAGGCGAGCTGGTCGCCGAGCCCCGCGAGCCAGAGCGTATGCAGCCCCGCCTGCAGGGGCACGGATTCGTTGTGCAGGACCCGGATGCCGGCATCGTTCAGCGCCCGCGCCGCGAGGGGAAGGTCCCCGCTCCGCTGCGCGGCCGGGTCGTCCCACCAGTCGTGATTGCCGAGGACGGCGAAAACTCCGAGCGGCGCGCGCAGGCCCGCCAGGGCCGGCCCCCATTCGGAGGCGGGCAGGACGCGCGCCATCCAGCGGCGTCCCGCGACGAAGTCGCCGAGGAGGACGATCAGGTCGGGCTCGAGCGCCCTCGTGCTTTCGACGACCGCCCGGATGCGCGCGGCATCCGTATAGGGCTCGCAGGCATGGATGTCGGAGAGGGCGGCGATGCGCAGGCGCAGCCCCTCGGGCCAGGGGCCGACGGGGGCGAAGCGATGCTCGGCCACGACCGTCATCCTCGGCTCGACGCCGAAGCCCCAGGCCGCGCCGGCGGCGCTCGTCGCGACGAATGTCCCGCCGGCGCGGAGCAAGGAGCGGCGGGTGAGAAGGGGAGGGCGCATCGCGATCGTGATCCCGGAAGCCGGCCCGACCCTGGCACGCCGATGATGGCGACGCCGTGCCGAAGCTCACGCGTCGCATGGTCGCGGCAGGGTTCAGTCCTCCTCCCCGGTGAAGAGACCGAACTGGACGGCGGGATCGCGCTTCGGCTCGGCGAGGCCGAGATGGCGGAAGGCGTGCGAGGTCAGGACGCGCCCGCGCGGAGTGCGGGCGAGAAGGCCGCGCTGGATCAGGAAGGGCTCGATGATCTCCTCCAGCGCGTCGCGCGGCTCGGAGAGCGCCGCGGCGATCGTCTCGATCCCGACCGGGCCGCCGCCGTAATGGGCCGCGATGACGGTGAGGTATTTGCGATCCATCAGGTCGAGCCCGATCGGATCGACCTCGAGAAGCCGCAGCGCCCGGTCGGCGAGGGCGCGCGAGATGGTCTCGACCCCGTCGACCACGGCGAAGTCGCGCACGCGGCGCAGGAGCCGCCCGGCGATGCGCGGCGTGCCCCGCGAGCGCTTGGCGATCTCGTTCGCGCCCTCGTCGGACATGCCGATGCCGATGACGCGCGCCCCGCGCTTGACGATCAGCTCCAGCTCGTCGGTATCGTAGAATTCGAGCCGGATCGGGATGCCGAAACGATCGCGCAGCGGCGTCGTGAGAAGGCCCGCGCGGGTCGTCGCGCCGACGAGGGTGAAGGCGGGCAAATCGATCTTCACCGAGCGCGCCGCCGGGCCCTCGCCGATCACGAGGTCGAGCTGGCGGTCCTCCATGGCCGGATAGAGAATCTCCTCGACGGCAGGATTGAGCCGGTGGATCTCGTCGATGAAGAGGACGTCGCGCTCGTCGAGATTGGTGAGCTGGGCGGCGAGGTCGCCGGCCTTGGCGATGACGGGGCCGGAGGTCGAGCGGAAATTGACGCCGAGCTCCCGCGCCACGATCTGCGCCAGCGTGGTCTTGCCGAGGCCCGGCGGGCCGACGAAGAGCACGTGGTCGAGCGCGTCGCCCCGCGTCCGCGCCGCCTCGATGAAGACCTGGAGATTGGAGCGCGCCGCGCGCTGCCCGACGAATTCCGCCAGCGAGAGCGGCCGCAGGCTCGAATCGGGATCGCTCTCGCGCCGCTCGGGCGACACGAGGCTGGTTTTCCGGGCCGGCGGCATGGCTCGTCTCTACGTCGACGGGCGCCGGCTGTCACGCCGTGTCATCCCCCGCGGGCCGCGGGGGGATGACGGGCCGATCACTTCTTGCCGAAGCTCAGGCCGCCGAAGCGCGAATTGAAGCGCGAGACACGGCCGCCGCGGTCGAGGAGCTGCTGCTGGCCGCCGGTCCAGGCCGGATGGGTCTTGGGGTCGATGTCGAGGTTCAGCGTGTCGCCTTCCTTGCCCATCGTGGAGCGCGTCACGAATTCCGAGCCGTCGGTCATGACGACCTTGATGAAATGATAGTCGGGATGGACCGTCGGGCCCTTCTCGCGCTTGGCGACCTTGACCGCCTTCTGGTTCTGCTCGGCCATCGTGCTCACTCCGCGGCATGCGGCTCGCCAGCGAAACGCGCCGGGAAGCTCCGCGCCGTCTTCCGTTCGAGGAACTTGGGTTTGGGAAAGGCGACGCTATAACGCACGGGCCCGCAGGTGACAAGCAAGGCGCGAAGCCGCAGAGCGGGCCCCGTCCACCGCGGCCCGTCCGGGCCGCGACCATTTCAAGCCCGAGACCATGCCGGCCGCGACGCCCGAACGCCCCCGTCCCTCGCTCCGCGCGCTGAGCCCCCTCCTGCCCTATGCGACCCGGTACAAGCGCCATATCGCGGCGGCGATCGCGGCGCTCTCGCTCGCCGCGGGCGCGACCCTGGTCCTGCCGATCGCGGCGCGGCGGGTCATCGACCACGGCTTCTCCGATGCCGGCGGGCGGCTCATCGATGCCTATTTCCTGATCCTCCTCGGCGTGGTGGCGGCGATCGCGGTCGGAAGCGCGCTGCGCTATTATCTCGTGGTCACGCTCGGCGAGCGTATCGTCACGGACCTGCGCGACGCGGTCTTCTCGCGGCTGACGGCGCTCGACCCGGCCTTCTTCGACGAGGCCCGGTCCGGCGACCTCGTCTCGCGGCTGACCGCGGATACGGTGCAGGTGAAATCGGCCTTCGGGGTCTCGATCTCGATGGCGCTGCGCAACATCGCGCTCGTCCTCGGGGCGCTCGCGATGATGGTCGTGACGAGCCCCAAGCTCTCGGGGCTCGTCATCCTCGCCATTCCCCTCGTCGTCCTGCCGCTCGTCTTCAGCGGGCGCGCGGTGCAGCGCCGCTCGCGCCTCGCCCAGGACCGGCTCGCCGACGCCTCCGCCTTCGCCGCCGAGGCGGTGGCCTCGATCCGCACCATGCAGGCTTTCGGGCAGGAGCGCGCGACGGCGCGGCGCTTCGGCGAGGCCGCCGAGGCCGCCTTCCTCGCCGCACGCGAGGCGACGCGCCAGCGCGCCTTCCTCACCTGCGCCGTCATCTTCCTCGTCTGCGCGAGCGTGGTCGGCATCCTCTGGTGGGGGGCTCAGGACGTGCTCGCCGGCACGATGACCGGCGGGCGGCTGTCGCAATTCGTGCTCTATGCCGTCCTCGCGGCCAGCGCGCTGGGCCAGCTGTCGGAGGTCTACGGCGAATTGACCGCCGCCGCCGGAGCCGCCGAGCGCCTCGGCGAGATCCTCGCCTCCCGCCCTTCCATCACCGCCCCCCCCCATCCCGCCGCCCTTCCCACGCCGCCGCTCGGGACACTTGCTCTCGACGGGGTACATTTCACCTATCCGGGGCGCGACACGCGCTCGCTCCACGGGGTTTCCTTCGCGGTCCGGGCCGGGGAGCGGGTGGCCCTGGTCGGGCCCTCGGGCGCCGGCAAGAGCACCGTCTTCCAGCTCCTGCTGCGCTTCTACGATCCGCAGCAGGGCCGCGTCCTGGTCGACGGCGAGCCGCTGCCCGCGCTCGACCCGGCCGAGTTCCGGCGCCGCATCGCCCTCGTGCCGCAGGAGCCCGTGATCTTCATGGGCTCGATCCTCGACAATATCCGCTACGGCCGCCCCGAGGCCTCCCTGGAGGAAGCGCGCCGCGCCGCCGAGGCCGCGGCGGCGGCCGAGTTCATCGAGGCCCTGCCGCAGGGCTACGAGACGCGGATCGGGGAGCGGGGCGTGAACCTGTCCGGCGGCCAGCGCCAGCGCATCGCCATCGCCCGCGCCGTGCTGAAGAACGCGCCGATCCTGCTTCTCGACGAGGCGACCTCGGCGCTGGATGCCGAGAGCGAGAAGGCGGTCCAGGCCGCCTTGGAGCGGCTGATGGCGAACCGCACGAGCCTCGTCATCGCCCACCGCCTCGCGACGATCCGCTCCTCGGACCGCATCCTGGTGATGGAGGACGGGCGCATCGTCGAGGAGGGCACGCACGACGCCCTCGTGCGGCACAGCGGCCTCTATGCGCGCCTCGCCGCCCTGCAATTCGATCTCGAGGCGCCGGAAACGCGGTCGAGGGCGGCAGCGGGCTCCTAGCCGGTTCGCCGGCGCAGGCGGCGCCCTGTCATCCCCGGCCGGAGCGAAACGGAGGGGAAGGGGATCCAGAGCCGCCTGCGAGCCCTCTGGATCCCCTTCCCGTGCCTGCGGCGCGCCGGGGATGACAGGGGGAGGATGACAGCCGGATCAGGCCGCGGGCTTGGGCGTCGCGATGCCCTTCTCGGCG
>NZ_DAOLAJ010000092.1:0-13772 GCF_035325185.1 Enterovirga sp.
GAGACCAGGGCCTCCTCGGCGATCACCAGCCGGTGCGTCGCCTCGCAGAGCGGGTCGAGCGCGTGCAGCGCGAGCGCCGCCGCCAGCGCCTCCTTGTGCCGGCCTTGCTCCGAGAGAGTTCGCGCCAGCCTGGCGAGCAGGGCGAGCGAAGCTTCGCGGAATCGCGTCCTTTGCCGCTCGAGCCATTCGGCAAGGATTTCATTGTTCTCGCCGTCGAGCTCCGTCGCGAATTCCCGGCCGGCGAGCAGAGCGGCCGCCTGCATGGCATCCAGATCGCCGCCTGCCGCCGCCATCAGCCGGTCAGTGTCGATGTCCAGCATGGTGCGGTCGAGCCGCACGGTGCCGCCCTCGACGAGGAGAAGCTCTGCGGCTTCGGCGCCGAGCGCGCGCCTCAACGCGCTCAGCTCCTGCCTGAGGCTCTGCCGCGCCCTTGTCTCCTCGCTCGCCCAGAGCATCGCGGCGAGCAATGCGCGGGGAAGGCCGGGCCCCGGCGAGGCCGCCAGGATCGCGAGAATGGCGCGCGCCTTGCGCCCGGGCAGCGGAATTGCGCGGTTTCCGGCCTCGAAAAGCTCGATCGGTCCCAGAGCCGACAATCGCAAGGATGGCGCCATCGTCAGACCTGAACGCAATCTTGAATGGCAGGCTTAGCGCGGGTCGCGACCGCTGTCATGCGCAGGGCGGTGCGCCTCTCGGTCGACCAGCGTCTACCAGGATTGCATGGTGACGAAGAGGAATGAGCGGAGGCTCGGCTGAAAGCGCCAAGCACACATCGACACAGACGGGCATGCCCTTGTCCTCGAGCAGCAGCCGGCTAACATGCAGGCTCGCGACGGAGCGATGCCCGGTGCTGCGCCTGTCTCGCCGGACCCTTCCTTTCATCGTCAAGACCTTCGCCGAAGCGGGCTAGGCTGGTGAGAGGCCGGCGACCACCACGAGCGTCATCATCGAAATCCTGCGCAAGCCTCACGCAAGCGTTCGGCGGGAGCGTCTCGAGGCCTCGTCCTTTGCGCCCCACATCCTGCGGCTACGATAATCGCACAACGACGTGCCGACGACATCGTCGCTCAAGTGCGAGCGTTGCAGCTCACCTCCGATCCCAGCGGCATCAGCGGGCTCGTGCGCCGTCCACAAGCCGCGGCAACTTCGTGCCGTCGCGAAGCTCGGGCGGCAGGAGATCGGGCAGGAGGTTCTGGTAGCAGACGGGGCGCAGGAAGCGGCGGATCGCGAGGGTGCCGACCGACGTCGTGCGGCTGTCGGAGGTGGCGGGATAGGGGCCTCCATGGACCATCGCATGGGCGACCTCCACCCCGGTCGGCCAGCCGTTCGCCAGGATCCGGCCGGCCTTCAGCTCCAGCACCTCGGTCAGGCGGCGGGCGAGCGGAGCGTCGGCCAACTCCATCTGCAAGGTCGCCGTGAGCTGGCCCTCCAGCCGCTCCGAGAGCGTGACCAGCGCCTCGGCGTCGCGGCACCGGACCACCAGCGAGGAGGAGCCGAACACCTCGTGGCCGAGCCGCTCGTCCGACGCGAAGCTGTCGGCATCGGTGGCGAAGAGGGCGCCGGAGCCCTGGGCGATGCCCTCGCCGACCTGTCCCCGCGCCAGGGTCTTCACGCGCTCATGCTCCGCGAGCGCCTTCACCCCGGCCTCGTAGGCTTTGTGGATGCCCGGCGTCAGCATCGGCTGGGGCGCGCTGGCCCCCAGAGCCTCCGAGGCCGCCGCGACGAAGCGGTCGAGACCCTCGCCCTCGATCGCGAAGACGAGGCCCGGATTGGTGCAGAACTGCCCGGCCCCCATGGTCAGCGAGCCGACGAACTCGCGCCCCAGCGCCTCAGCCCGGGCCGCGAGGGCCTCGGGCAGAAGGTAGACCGGGTTGATGCTGCTCATCTCGGCATAGACCGGGATCGGCTCGGCCCGGGCCGCCGCGATGCGCCCGAGCGCGACGCCCCCGCCGCGCGAGCCGGTGAAGCCGACCGCCTTGATATGCGGATGCGCGACGAGGGCCGAGCCCGTCTCGACCTCGCCGAGCAGCAGCGAGAACACGCCTTCGGGCAGGCCGCAGGACGCGACCGCCGCCTGGACCGCCCGGCCGACCAGCTCGCCCGTGCCGGGATGGGCCGGATGGCCCTTCACCACCACAGGACAGCCCGCCGCCAGCGCCGAGGCCGTGTCGCCGCCCGCCACCGAGAAGGCGAGCGGGAAGTTGCTGGCGCCGAACACGGCGACCGGCCCGAGCGGGATGTTCCGCAGGCGCAGGTCCGGCCGCGGCAGCGGCTTGCGGTCGGGCAGGGCCGGATCGATGCGCAGATCCATCCATTCGCCCTGCCGCACCACCTCGGCGAAGAGCTTGAGCTGGCCGATCGTCCGGCCGCGCTCGCCCTCGATGCGGCCGCGCGGGAGGCCGGTCTCGGCGCAGGCCCGCTCGACCAGCGCATCGCCGAGTTCGAGGATGTTGGCGGCGATGGTTTCGAGGAAGCGCGCGCGCTCCTCGAGGCCGGTCGCACGATAGACGGGGAAGGCGGCCCAGGCGAGATCGCAGGCCCGCTCCACCTCCGCCGGCCCGGCGAAGGCGAAGGCCGGCTCCAGCGTCTCGCCGGTCGCCGGGTTGATCGCGTGGAAGGAGCGCTGGCCACCAGCCACCCGCTGCCCGCCGAGGAGGATGTCGCCCGTGACCATCATGCCGCCTTTGCGCCCGTGAGGCCGGATTGTGCCAGGAGGGCTTCGAGCCGCTTCATCTGAGCCGGCGTCAGCGGCCAGGCCGACGGCGGACGGGTCGGGCCGCAATCGTTGCCCATCAGGGCAAGGGCGGATTTGACGCCGGTGACGTTGGTCCCGTTCTGCTCCTCGGCCCGGATCTCCTCGAAATCCTGCATCTGCGCGATGAGGCGGTTGGCTTCGACATAATCGCCCCGGTCGAGCGCGGCGTGGATTGCGACCGATTGGGCCGGCCAGACATTGATCAGGCCCGAGGTGAAGCCGCGCGCCCCGACCGCGTAGAGCGGCGGAGCCCAGGTCTCCGCGAGGCCGCCCACCCAGACGATGTCGGGGCTGGAGCGCCGGATCGCCTCGGCGAGCCGGAGCGGCGTGGGCGAGGCCCATTTGACGCCCGCCACACCGGGCACCTGGCAGAGCTTCTCGATCGTATCGAGCCCGATGCCGTCGTTGCGCAGGTAGAGCATCAGCGGCAGCCCGTCCCCGGCTTCCGCCACGCGCTGCACATAGGCCACGACCCCGCGCGGCGAGACGAAGGGGTCCGGCGGCTGGTGCACCATGAGCGCCGTCGCGCCGGCCTTCCTCGAGGCTTTCGCCAGCGCCACCGCATCCCCGATGCTGCGCCCGACGCCGCCCAGGAGCGGGGCGCGCCCGCCGATCTGCTCGGTGATGGAATGCACCATCGCCTCGGCCTCGGCCGTGGTGAGGCCGTAGAACTCGCCCGTATTGCCGTTCGCGACGAGGATATGCACCCCCGCCCCGATCGCCCGGTCGATGATGGGCTGGAGCTTCTTCGGCTCGACCTTGTCATCCTTGTCGAAGGGCGTAACCAGGATGCCCGAAATGCCCGTCAAAGCCTGACGGAAATTGAGATCGATTGTCGTCATAGGGTGACTCCGGTTGAGCTGGGTCGAAGAAGAGATGATCACGGCTTGGCGGGAGACAGTTCCACCCGCTTGATCTCGCCGACGATGAGGAGATAGCTCAGGATCGCCAGCAGGGCGTTCGCGCCGACGAAGACGAGCGCGCCGTTGAACGATCCCGTCGTCTGGATGATGTAGCCGATCACGATGGGCGTCGTGACCGAGGCGATATTGCCGAACATGTTGAAGATGCCCCCGCTGAGCCCCGCGATCTCGCGCGGCGCGGTGTCCGAGACGACCGCCCAGCCCAGCGCGCCCATCCCCTTGCCGAAGAAGGCCAGCGCCATGATGAAGATGATCACCCACTGGGTGTCGACGTAATTGCACAGGATCATGCTGGTCGCGACGAGCATGCCGCCGACGATGGGGATCTTGCGCGCCGCGGTGAGCGAGAAGCCCCTGCGGAGCAGCGCGTCCGAGATCACCCCGCCCAGCACCCCGCCGACGAAGCCGCAGATCGCCGGGATGGAGGCGACGATGCCGGCATTGAGGATGGACATCCCGCGCTGCTGGACGAGATAGACCGGAAACCAGGTGAGGAAGAAATAGGTTACCGCGTTGATGCAGAACTGCGCGAGATAGATTCCCAGAAGCATCCGGTTTGCCACCAGCTTCTTGAAGTTGCTCCACGTCTGGCTGCCCGAGGACTCCTTCCCCTCCGCCTCGCCGGTCCGGGCTTCCTTGGGCTTGTCCATGTTGACGAGGGCGCCGCCCTTCTCGATGTAGTCCAGCTCGGCGGCGGAGAGACGAGGGTGATCCGTCGGGCTGTAGAGGACCTTGATCCAGATGAAGCTGACCACGATGCCTACCATGCCCATGAAGTAGAATTCATAGGACCAGCCCAGATGCTGGGTGATCGCGCCCATGATGGGCGCGAACAGGGCTGTCGCGAAATACTGCGCCGAATTGAAGATCGCCGATGCCGTTCCGCGCTCGTTCGCCGGGAACCAGGCCGCGACGATGCGGGCATTGGCCGGAAATGACGGCGACTCGGCCGCACCGACGATGAAGCGCAGCGCGAAAAGCGCATAGACCGCGACCGCCGCCCCTAGGAAATGAACGCCGCCCTGCAGGATGGTGAAGAAGGACCACAGGAAGATGCTCGCGAAATAAACCCATTTCGAGCCGAACCTGTCGAGAAGCCAGCCGCCGGGAATCTGCAAGGTCACATAAGCCCAGCCGAAGGCGGAGAAGATGAAGCCCATCTGGACCGGAGTGATGCCCAGCTCCTTCGCCATGGCCGGCCCGGCAATGGCGATGGTCGCCCTGTCCGCATAGTTGATCATCGTCACGACGAAGAGCATCGCGACGATCGAGAAGCGGACCCGCCCGATTTTCGAGGCTGCCGCGCCGACGGCATTGCCAACTGCCATATTGATCCTCCCGGAGGGCCGCCCCGCAGCCTCTTTGTGGTTTCGCGTCGATGTGAAGTTGTGGCGCGCCGCCGCCCGGCCGAACCGGAGCGAGCGATCCCGCGGCGCCCCGGTCCTCGGGTCAGTGGATTTCCGGCTCCGGGGTCGGCGGGCCGTATTCCAGGAAGTCGAGGTCGCAGCCCTCGTCGGCCTGCCGCACCCGCTCCAGGTAAAGGGCTGTGTATCCGCGGGCATAGCGCTTGGGCGGCGGCGTCCAGGCGGCGCGGCGCCGCTCCAGCTCCTCGGGCTCGACGAGGAGGTCGAGGCGGCGCCCGGCGACGTCGAGGCGGATCAGGTCGCCGTCCTGCACGAAGGCGAGCGGGCCGCCGACATGGCTCTCGGGCGCGACATGGAGCACGCAGGTGCCGTAGCTCGTGCCGCTCATCCGCGAGTCGCTGATGCGGACCATGTCGCGCACGCCCTGCTTCAGCATCTTCTTCGGCAGGGGCATCATGCCCCATTCGGGCATGCCCGGGCCGCCCTGCGGACCGCCGCTCTTGAGCACCAGCACGCTGTCGGGCGTGACGTCGAGGGCCGGGTCGTCCAGCTTCGCGTTCATGTGGTCGTAGTTCTCGAACACGATCGCCCGGCCGGTATGCTGCAGCAGCCTCGGATCGGCCGCCGAATGCTTGATCACGGCGCCGCGCGGCGCGAGGCTTCCGCGCAGCACGGAGAGGCCCCCTTCGGGCTGGACGGGATCGTTCAGCGGGCGGATGACGTCGTCGTTATAGACCTCGGCGCTCGCGATATCCTCGCCGAGCGTTCGCCCGGTGACCGTGCGCGCCTCGAGGTCGAGGAACGGGGCGAGGCGGTTCAGGAAGGCCCGGCTGCCGCCCGCGTAGAAGAAATCCTCCATCAGGTATTCGCCGTTGTTCGGGCGCAGGTTGGCGATGAGCGGCACCTGCCGGCTGATGGCGTCGAAACGGTCGAGATCGAGTTCGAGGCCGGCCCGGCGCGCCATGGCGATGAGGTGAGGAATGGCGTTGGTCGAGCCGCCGAAGGCCATCGTCGCCTTCACGGCGTTGTCGATGCTTGCCTGCATCAGCATCCTGGCAGGCGCATAATCCTCCCACACCATCTCGACGATGCGCCGCCCCGTATCGGTCGCAAGGCGCGGATGGCCGGCATCGGCGGCCGGGATTCCGGCAGCGGCCGGCAGCGACAAGCCCATCGCCTCGGCCGCGAGCATCATGGTGGCGGCCGTGCCGGCCGTCATGCAGGTTCCGAAGGAACGGTTCATGCCGCCCTCCATCTCCTTCCACTGCTCTTGCGTGATGTTCCCGGCCCGAAGCTCGGCATGGTATTTCCAGGCGTCCGAGCCGCTGCCGAGCGTCTTGCCATGCCAATGGCCGCGCAATTGGGCGCCGGCCGGAAAGAAGATCATCGGCAAGCCCGCCGACAACGCCCCCATGATGAGCCCAGGCCCGGTCTTGTCGCAGCCGCCCATCAGCACGACGCCGTCACAGGGCTGCGAGCGGATCAACTCCTCCGTGTCCAGCGCCAGCAGGTTGCGGTAGAGCATGGAAGTCGGCTTCATGAACTGCTCGGTGACGGGCATCACCGGGATCTCGACCGGGAACCCGCCCGCCTGCCAGATGCCGCGCTTGATCTCCTCCGCCCGGGTCCGGAAGTGGAAATGGCAGGGGCTGAGGTCGGACCAGGTATTCAGAATGCCGATGACGGGCTTTCCTGCATAGTCCTCATGCGTGAAGCCCATCTGCGCCATGCGGGAGCGGTGGCCGAAGGCGCGCAGGTCGTCGACCCCAAGCCAGCGGTGGCTGCGAAGCTCTTCGGGACGTTTCTTCATGGGCGATGCTCTCTCGCGAAGGATCAAGGGCGCTTGCGCATCGAGCGGCGGCCTCGGGCGTTCGGATGAAGAGAGCCGGGCGGCGCAGGAACTCGCCATCCTCGGACGCTCGGCGATGCGAGCGGCCCTCCTTCGAAACGACCGGGCGTTCCTCGAGCGGCCCTCTTGAATTCGTGGCCTGACCGCCCAAAAGTAAGCGGATTGATTTGAATTAGTCTATAAATAATATGGAATAGGGCAATTCCAAATGGTTATTGATCGCGCCGAACGCTATACTCATCTTCTCGGCAGACGCTATTCTCGTCTGCGGTTCAAGCATCTTCAGTTGATCGAAGCCCTCGGCCGCAGCGGCAACATGGGGCAGGCGGCCAACGAAATGAAAATCAGCCAGCCAGCGGCGTCAAAGATCCTCCAGGATGCGGAACATATATTCGATGCGGCACTGTTCGAACGGCAGCCGCGCGGACTTCTGCCGACGGACGTCGGGTTTCACATCATTCGCTACGCGCAGCAATCCTTGAACGAGATGTCGCGGGTCGCGGCCGATGTCGGCGAGATGAAAGCCGGGGGCGCAGGCGCGTTTCACGTCGGCGCGCTCATGGCGGCGATGCCCGCCATCCTGCCGAGCGCGATCGCCGAGTTGAGACGGCGAAGGCCGCTTCTCACCATTCATCTCACGGCGACGACGAGCGACGAAATCGTCAGGCTGCTGGACCAGCGTGAGCTGGAAATCGGCCTGTGCCGCCTTCCGCATGCGAGTCAGCGGGTGAGCTTCGATTTCGAAGAGCTGTTCGACGAGCAATACTGGGTCTTCATTGACCGGCACCATCCGTTGGCCGGCGCGGCGGAGGTCGACTTCGCTGATCTCATCTCCCTGCCGTGGGTGCTTCAGCCGCCCTCGAGCCCGAGCCGTCAGGTGCTCGAGGCGGCTCTTGCAGAGTCCGGTCTTCCGGTGCCGCGGTCCCGCGTCGAAACGACGTCCCGCTTCGCGACGCTGAACTTGGTCAAGCATGCCGGCATGGTTGGGCTGCTGCCCAGCACGATCCTTTTGGAGGCCGTCGAAAGGGGCGAGCTTGTGAAGTTGGAACTCGCCCCCCTGAGGCCACCTTCCAAGTATGGCCTTGTGAAACGACGAGGAGAGGACTTAAGTGAGCATGCCTTAGATTTTACATCAATCATCAGAGGGTGTAGGGATGTCTCATAATACTACAGTTGTGTATAAATTTGGTGTTTGCAGTGTGCTGCCGCGGCGATAACCTGATGACGTCGTCGCCAGCGCGACCAGGCGAGAATGAAGGCGGCTCTGCCGGTTATCCGCGCTGATGAGATCGGGCGAGACGTCGATGCCATAGAGCTCCCGCAGATGCCCGACGATCTCTCGAGCGCTCATACCGCGCGCGTACATCGACACGATCTTCGTCCGACGCCAGACAATGGTCCATCTCGGCGTTCAGAGCCCGCTCGGCCAGCGCCTTCTTCAGATCGTCGAGAAGACCGTTGGCATCGAATGCCGTCTTGGGATCGGTGCCGGCCAGAAGCTGGTCAAGGAGCGCGTCAGGAATGCGGGGAACCTTGCGTCGTGCCATCGGGAACCACCAGGTCCTCTATGGCCGCCCGCCCACGGAAATCCCGACACTCCCGTGAAAGGTGCCGCGCATGGGCCGCCTTCGCTACCGATTGACGATACCTACTTCACGCAGGGTGACTAACAGGACCAGCGCGCAGCCAAACCCGTCGCATTCGTCGGCTGCGATGCACTGTCCATGGCGTCATCCTCGCTAAGGCGATATCCTGTTCCGACCAGATCGGTCTCCTGCCCCGGCGCCAGGCCAGGAACCGCACGAACCCCTCCGCCAAGCCCGTGCACGAGATCGCGCTGCGCATCGACAGCGGCCGCGTGCTGCACCTCGTCACCAACGACTTCGCCGCACCCGCCCGCCAGATCGCCGACCTCCACAAGCGGCGCTGGGCCATAGAATTGTTCTTCCCCTGGATCAAACAAACCCTCGCCATCACCCGCTTCCTCGGCACGGGCGAGAACGCGATGCGCATCCAGGTCGCGGTCGCCTTCATCGCCTTCCTGATGCTGCGCCTCGCCCGGGCGACCCAAGCCCGGATCGTCAGCTCCCTCGCCTTCGCTCGCCTCGTCCGAAGCAACCTCATGCATCGCAGAAGCCTCGCAAACCTCGAAAGGCCACCGCCGCGCCACCCTCCCGACAAACGCCAGATCCCTCTCGTCCCAGCCATCACCGCATGACAAAACAGACCCAGAAATCATGCCGGACACCAGTGGGACAAGCCCGGCCATGACTACGAAGAGAGAAATGCGGCCGAGCCTTTCAGCCGGAAGCGGTATGACAGGGAAGGCGGTGCGACACCCGCGCCCGCAAGCCGAGCGATGATGCCGAGGCTCTGCTGGCGCCGCCCGCGGGCTCACACGGCCGCCGCAGGCCCGAGGCGCCTCAGCGCGCCTCGATCCGGGCGAGATAGGCGCGGAGGTCGTGCTCCGGCTCGCCCAGGGAGGCGCCCTTGCCCTGCAATTCGGGAGCGCTCTGCCAGCCGGGCTCGACGCCGCGCATGTCGGGCAGAAGATGGGCGATTCCCTTGTGGCAGTCAATGCAGGTCTTCTCCCGCGTCATCAGATAGCGCCCATGGATCTCGGCGGCGCGGCGGGTCTGCTTGGTGAAGTCCATCGCCTCCGCCGAGTGGCAGTTGCGGCATTCGAGGGAATCGTTGGCCTTGAGGCGAGCCCATTCGTTCTTGGCCAGTTCAAGGCGGTGATGAAGGAATTTCTCGCGCGTCGAGATCGTGCCGAAGATCTTGCCCCAGACTTCCTTGGAGGCTTGCATCTTGCGCGCGATCTTGTCGGTCCAGTTGTGGGGAACGTGGCAATCGGGGCAGGTGGCGCGCACGCCCGAGCGGTTGGAGAAATGGATGGTCTGGGTCAGCTCCTGATAGACGTTGTCGCGCATCTCGTGGCAGGAGGTGCAGAATTTCTCGGTATTGGTGATTTCCAGCGCCGTGTTGAAGCCGCCCCAGAACAGCACGCCGCCGACGAAGCCGCCGAGGGTCAGGAAGCCGAGGCTCAGATAGGCGCTGGGCCGGCTGACGATGCGCCAGAACCAGAGAACCCGGTCCCAGCACCAGAGGATGAGGGCCTTGAGCTTAGCCATGGCGTCCCGCTACCTCCTGCGGCCGATGGCGCTGGCATCCTGGAACAGATTCGGGACGAGCGGGGTCGCGTCGGTCTGCGGGACGTGGCAGGCGGTGCAGAAATAGCGCCGCGGCGTCACGTCCGACAGCACCTGCCCGTCCCGGTCCTGGAAATGGGTCACGCTGATCATGGGCGCGCCCGAGCCTTCGGTGAACTCGCGCTTGTGGCAATCCATGCAGCGGTTGGTGTTGAGCGTGAGCTGGTAGCCCTCGATGGAATGGGGGATGACCGGCGGCTGCTCGGGATAGTTGCGCATGCGCCGGACGTCGTCGACGACCGGCCGCGCGAGGGGCGGAATCCGCTGCTCCTCCATCGGCGGGGAGCCGCCGGTGAGGCGGGGGACGATCCTGATCGGGCCGCTGCCCTGGGACAGCGCGCCGACGCTGAGGACGGCGAGGGTCGCGAGCCCCGCTCCCGTCAGGGCGGCGAGGCGCCCGAATCTCAAGCCGCGACGATCCTGACCGCGCATTTCTTGAAATCCGTCTGTTTGGAGATGGGATCGGTCGCGTCGAGCGTGACCTTGTTGATGAGCTGGCTGGCGTCGAACCAGGGCACGAAGACGACGCCGCGCGGCATGCGGTTGCGCCCGCGCGTCTCGATGCGGGTGAGAAGCTGCCCTCGACGCGACATCAGCCGGATTTCCGCCCCCTCGTTCAGGCCGCGGGCGCGGGCATCGTCGGGATGCATGAAGCAGCGGGCGCCGGGGAACGCCTTGTACAGCTCCGGCACGCGCAGGGTCATCGAGCCCGAATGCCAGTGCTCGAGGACGCGGCCCGTCACCAGCCAGAGGTCGTATTCGCTGTCGGGGCTCTCCGCCGGCGGCTCGTAAGGCACGGCGAGGATGCGGGCCTTCCCGTCCGGGTTGCCGTAGAACTGCACGCCCCGGCCGGGCTCCACGAAGGGATCGAGCCCCTCCCGGTAGCGCCAGCGCGTCTCCTGGCCGTTGACGACCGGCCAGCGCAGGCCGCGAACCTGATGATAGAGGTCGAAGGGCGCGAGGTCGTGGCCGTGGCCCCGCCCGAAGGCCGCATATTCCTCGAAGAGGCCCTTCTGGACGTAGAAGCCGAAATGCTTGGCCTCCACGTTGTCATAGGTCGGATCGGTGTCGCTCACCGGATAGCGGTCGACATTGCCGTTCCTGTACAGCACGTCGAAGAGGGTCTTGCCCTTGTAGTTGGGATTGGCGGCGAGGATCTCGGCGGGCCAGACCTCGTCGGTCGTGAAGCGCTTGGAGAACTCCATGAGCTGCCACAGGTCGGACTTCGCCTCGCCCGGCGCGCTGACGAGCTGGCGCCAGACATGGGTGCGGCGCTCGGCATTGCCGTAGGCGCCTTCCTTCTCCACCCACATCGCGGCGGGCAGGATGAGATCGGCCGAGAGCGTGGTGACGGTCGGATAGGCGTCCGAGACCACGACGAAGTTCTCGGGGTTGCGATAGCCCGGATAGGTCTCGCCCGAGTTGTTGGGCGCGGCCTGGAGGTTGTTGTTGACCTGGATCCAGTAGAAATTGAGCTTGCCGTCGTTCAGCATCCGGTCCTGCTGGACGGCGTGGTAGCCGGGCTTCTCCGGGATGATCCCGGCCGGGACGCGCCAGATCTCCTCGGCGCGCTTGCGATGCTCGGGATTGGTCACGACCATGTCGGCCGGCAGGCGGTGGGCGAAGGTCCCGACCTCGCGCGCGGTGCCGCAGGCAGAGGGCTGGCCGGTCAGCGAGAACGGGCTGTTGCCGGGCTCCGAGATCTTCCCCGTCAAGAGGTGCAGGTTGTAGACGAGCTGGTTCGCCCAGACGCCCCGGACATGCTGGTTGAACCCCATCGTCCAGAGCGACATGACCTTGCGCTTCGGATCGGCGTAAAGCTCGGCGAGCTGCTTCAGGAAGCCGGGCTCGACCCCGCTCAGCTCCGCCGCCTTCTCCAGCGTGTAGTCCTTGACGAAGGCGGCATAGGTCTCGAAGTCGATCGGCGTCGTCGCCCCGACATCCGCCGCCTTGCGGGCCTTCACCTCGCGCGGATCGTCCTCGCGCAGGCCGTAGCCGATATCGGTCGCACCCTTCAGGAAGGTGGTGTGCCTGTCGACGAAATCCTTGTTCACCCGCCCGGTCTGGATGATGTGGTTCGCGATGTAGTTCATGATCGCGAGGTCGGTGCCCGGCTTGAACACGATCGGGATGTCGGCGAGGTCCGAGCTGCGATGGGTGAAGGTGGAGAGCACCGCCACCTTCACATGCGGATGGCCGAGCCGGCGGTCTGCGACGCGCGTCCACAGGATCGGATGCATCTCCGCCATGTTCGAGCCCCAGAGCACGAAGGCGTCGGCGGCCTCGAAATCGTCGTAGCAGCCCATCGGCTCGTCCATGCCGAAGGTGCGCATGAAGGCGACCGCGGCCGAGGCCATGCAGTGGCGGGCATTCGGGTCGAGGTTATTCGAGCGGAATCCCGCCCGCATCAGCTTGGTGGCGGCATAGCCCTCGAAGATCGTCCACTGGCCGGAGCCGAACATGCCCAGCGCTGTCGGCCCCTTGGTCCGCAGGATGCGCTTCGCCTGCCGGGCCATGGTGTCGAAAGCCTCGTCCCAGGAGACGGGCGTGAACTCGCCGTCCTTGTCGTAGACGCCGGCCTTCTTGCGCAGGAGCGGCGTCGTCAGCCGGTCGGCGCCGTACATGATCTTGGAGAGGAAATAGCCCTTCACGCAGTTCATGCCGCGATTGACCTCGGCCTTCATGTCGCCGTGGGTCGCGATGACCTTGCCTTCCTTGACGCCGACCATGACGCCGCAGCCCGTGCCGCAGAAGCGGCAGGGCGCCTTCGACCATCTGATCTGGAGCGCGTCGACGCCGCCCTGGACGGACTGGGCCTCGGCGGGCGTGGCGACATTGGCGGCGAGCGCGGCGATCCCCGCCGCCTGGGCCTTCATCACGTCGCGGCGGGACAGGGTCATGCGTCTTCCCCGTGGTCTTCGAGCGGCTCGATCCGCTCGAAGACGAGATTGGCCGAGAACACGTCGTCCATCAGCGAGATGGCGGCGAGGCGGCTTCCGATCTCGCCGCTCTCCTCGCTCTCCATCACCACGATGATCTTCGAGCCCTCGATGCGGTGGATTTCCGTCTGCGGCAGCTCCGCGATGCGGCGCGCGACGTCCGGGCAGCTTTCGGGACGGGCGGTGACGACGGCGCTGGAAATATGCAGGAAGCGGACGGGCAGGGCCGCGCCCGCGGGCAGGACACGCCCCCTCAGGAAGTCGCGCCGGTCGATGGAGTGGCGGTCGGAGGCCATGGCGGGCTCAATGCCCTGACGGGCCGGGCGGCCCGAGGACGAGTTGCGACATCCAGATCAGGAAGCCATAGCCGCCGACGACGCCCACCGAGATGACGGGCCAGATCAGGACGGCCAGCATCAGGAAGGCGACGATCTCATGACGCCGCCGCTTGGGATCCGCGGCCGGATTCGCCTCGGCTGCCGACACCTCGGCCTCCCTTATATGAGCCGACGTTCTGCGCGGCGGCTATGCCTGTTTATAGCTATTATGAATCGAGTCTTTGCTCCAGCGCAACTTTTTCCTCGAAAGAGGCCGGCGCCTCGCCTGGTTTCGCGCCGCGAGCGCATTCGATCGGGATGGCCGGGCTAAGCCCGCTGGTGTCCGGCACAGAATTGGCTTGCTAGCTGTTTAGTCCCAGCATTTGGTAGATTGGATCGAGGCTGAATCTCTGTGG
>NZ_DAOLAJ010000093.1:0-1164 GCF_035325185.1 Enterovirga sp.
TTCGGAACGGATCAGGATCACGCATCCCGCCGCGGACCGTCTGCGGCGCGAAGCGATCTCGTCCGTTCTCTACTCTCCGCCGTTCCGTTGGCAATTCGGCGCAACGGCCGCCGAGCAGCTTCTCGTCGTTCCCCAGGACCTGCGCACCGCCGACCCGAGCTTCTGGGACGAGGTCGAGGGCGGTCAGTTCGGCCTCGCCGGCGCCGTCGCACATGCCGACGATGTCTCGCCGTTCGACCTCATCCCTCCGAGCGAAGGCTGGGCGCGGGCGCTGCACGGGTTCGCATGGCTCCGCCATCTGGATGCGGTCGGCAGGCCCGAAGCGCGTGATATGGCGCAGCTTCTCGCGTCCGAATGGGCGATGCGCCATCGCAGCGGCGGCGGCATCGCCTGGGAGCCCCACGTCACCGGGCGCCGTCTCATCTCCTGGATTTCCCATTCGAGCCTGCTTCTGGAGGATGCGAACGCCGAGACCTACGAGATCATCGCGGAAAGTCTCGGTCTCCAGCTCGTGCGCCTTGCCGCGAACTGGCGCACGAGCCCGAGCGGCTATCCGCGCCTGCTGTCGCTCATGGCGCTGCTGCTCGCGCAGCTTTGCATTTCCGGCCACGAGGGACAGGTCAGCGAAACGGAGAAAATCTTCGTTCAGGAGCTCGACCGGCAGATCCTGCCCGATGGCGGGCACATAAGCCGCAATCCCGGAATTCTCGTCGAGCTGATTCTCGACTTGCTTCCGCTCGGCCAGTGCTTTGTCGCCAGGAGCCGCAAGACGCCGCCGGAGTTCGCCTCCGCGCTGAAGGCGATGCTGGGCATGCTGAAGTATATGCGCCTCGGAGACGGCATGCTGGCGCGTTTCAACGGCATGGGCGTCGCGTCGCCCGCAGGGCTCGCGACCGTGCTCGTCTACGACGACAATCCGGGTACCGTTCCGGCGGGCGCGCCTGCGTCGAGGTACATCCGGCTCGAGCGCGGGCCGTCGATCCTGATCATGGATGCCGGGCCGCCGCCGCCGCTCGAATCCGCCGCCGAGGCGCACGCCGGCTGCCTCTCCTTCGAATTCAGCGTCGGCACGACACTGATGCTGGTCAACGGCGGCGCGCCGTCATCCGCCAACGTCGAGTGGCGGGCCGCCGCGCGGGCGACGGCAAGCCACAACACGCTTTG
>NZ_DAOLAJ010000093.1:1189-13683 GCF_035325185.1 Enterovirga sp.
CCGCCACAGGGTGCTTGAGGAGCTGGTGGGCGGACCTCCGATCCGCTTCCCGGACGAGGTCGCAGCCAAGGTCGAAGCGCAGGACGGCGGCGTCGAGATCACGAGCCGGCACGACGGCTACATGCGCCGCTTCAATCTGATCCACCACCGCACGCTGGCGCTCGGGGCATCGGGCCGTCGTCTGCTCGGCATCGACCGCCTGGCCGGAAAGCATGGCAACATGCGCTTGCGCCAGGATGTGCCGTTTGCCATCCATTTCCATCTGCACCCAACGGTGCGCTGCCGCCGCAGCGAAAATCCGAGTGTCGCCGTCATTGACCTGCCCGGCGGAGACACCTGGTGGTTCAGCCTCGAAGGCGCACGGCTTGCGATCGAGGAGAGCACCTATTTCGCCGATTCCGCCGGTCCACGCCGATCGCTTCAGATCGTGGCCCGCGGCGCGACCTTCGGCGAGACGGAGGTCCGCTGGGTGCTCGAAGGCCAGGACTAGAGTGTTTCTGGAAAAGTGGGGATCGGTCATGGCGGAGCCAGGCAAGTAACCAAGTCCGATAAGAGGCGCAAAAAAAACAAAAACCTAGAGCCGTTCCGCGATTTCACTAAAACCGGAACGGCTCTAGATCGACCACGCATCACGAACGGAAAATGTCCAAGGACACGAACGACCGATGAAAGATCCGAATCCCAGAATCCGCCGCGCGCTGATCTCGCTGTCCGACAAGGCAGGGCTCGACGATCTGGCTCACGCGCTCGCGCAATGGAACGTCGAGCTGATCTCGACCGGCGGCACGGCTGCAAAACTCAAAGGCGCGGGTTTCGCCGTCACCGACGTGGCGGACGTAACGGGCTTTCCGGAAATCATGGATGGCCGCGTGAAGACGCTCCATCCCGCGGTCCACGGCGGCCTGCTCGGTGTGCGCGGCAATCCCGAGCACATTGCCGCCGCCGAAAAGCACAAGATCGCGGCGATCGACCTCCTGATCGTCAATCTCTACCCGTTCGAGCAGACGCTCGCGAGCGGCGCACCCTTCGACGACTGCGTCGAGAACATCGACATAGGCGGCCCTGCCATGATCCGCGCCGCTGCCAAGAACCACGCCTCGGTGACCGTTCTCGTTGATGGCGACGATTACGCCGCGTTGCTCGCCGAGATGGCCGCAAATCACGGAAAAACAACGCCCGAGTTCCGCAAGCGGATGGCCGCCAAGGCTTACGCTCGCACAGCCGCCTACGATGGCGCGATCAGCAACTGGCTCGGCGCCGCGGCCGAAAGCGCCGAGGGCAAGGCAGACGGCTTTCCGCCCACCTTCTCGTCGCAGTACCGCAAGTCGATCGACATGCGCTACGGCGAGAACCCGCACCAGCGCGGCGCCTTCTACGTCGCGCGCAACCCCGACCCCGGCACCGTATCCAGCGCGCGCCAGCTCCTCGGCAAGGAGCTCTCCTACAACAATGTCGCCGACAGCGACGCCGCGCTCGAATGCGTGAAATCCTTCGCCGACCGGCCGGCATGCGTCATCGTCAAGCACGCCAACCCGTGCGGCGTTGCGGAAGCCGACACGCTCCTCGCCGCCTACGACCGCGCCTACAGGACCGACACCGAGTCGGCGTTCGGCGGCATCATCGCCTTTAATCGCGAATTGGATGGCGCAACGGCATCCGCCATCGTCGACCGACAGTTCGTCGAGGTGATCCTCGCCCCGTCCGTCACCGACGAGGCGAAGGAAGCCGTATCGGCCAAGAAGAATGTGCGTCTCCTGGCCACCGGGGAATGGCCCCTCGTCGCTCCGCCGCGCCTCGATGCGAAGACGGTCGCAGGCGGGCTCCTCGTGCAGGAGGCCGACCTCGCCCTCTACGACCGTTTGCATGTCGCGACCAACCGGCAGCCCACCGCGGCCGAGATGGCGGACCTCGTGTTTGCGTGGAAGGTCGCCAAATTCGTGAAGTCGAACGCCATCGTCTATGCCAAGGACGGCGCGACCGTCGGAATCGGCGCGGGCCAGATGAGCCGCGTGAACTCGTCTCGCATCGCCGCCATAAAGGCGGAGATGGCGGGGCTGGACGTCAAGGGCTCGGCCGTCGCGTCCGATGCCTTCTTCCCCTTTGCCGACGGACTGCTGGCCGCCGCGGAAGCGGGCGCCACGTCGGTCATCCAGCCGGGCGGCTCGATGCGCGACGACGAGGTGATCCGCGCCGCCGACGAGGCCGGGCTCGCCATGGTCTTCACCGGCCACCGCCATTTCCGGCATTGAGGCATCAAGCTCAGACGCGGAGGGCGCCCCGCATCAGGAGCGCCGCCGCGATGAAGAAGACCACGAGGATGAGGGGCGCGGCGGCGAGCGAGCCCGTCGCCTGGGTTGCCGCCGCGACCATGAGCGGGGCGAGGAACGAGGTCGCCTTGCCCGACATGGCGAGAAGCCCGAAATAGCGCCCGGCATCCGCCTCCGGCACGGAGCGGGCGATCAGGGAGCGCGCGGACGCCTGGAGCGGTCCGATCACCCCGCCATAGACCAGCCCGAGGACGAGGAAGATCTTCTCCGGCAGGCTCCCATAGAGGCCGGGGCCGCCCGGCCCGGTCTCGAGGAACAGCACCCGCCCCTTCCCGACCACCGCGAAGCCGAGGCAGACCACGACGAGGATGACGAGGGATCCCATGATCACGGATCGCGCGCCGAAACGGTCGTCGAGCCAGCCGCCGATCAGCGATCCGATCGTGCCGATGACGGTGAGCATGATCCCGAACAGCCCGAGTTCCGTCGCGCTCCAGCCGAACATGCCGGCCCCGTAGATGCCGCCGAAGGCGGAGACCGCGACGATCGCGTCCTGGTAGATGAGGTTGGCGGCGAGGAAGCGCAGGAGCGGCGGAGAGCGCCGCACCTCGGACAAGGTCAGGGCGAGGCGCCGCCATCCTTGCCGGACGGCCTCCCGGAGCGGCAGGCCGCTCGCGGGCGCGTCCGGCGTGAAGGCGAAGAGCGGCCAGACGAAGACGAGGAGCCAGATCGCCGTAAAGGGCCCCGAGGCGCGGTCCCCCTCGCGCAGGCCGGGATCGAGGCCGAAGAGGGGAGGAAGGCCGACGAGCGTGCGGCCGGTCTCCGGCCGCGCCATGATCAGGCCAAGCATCAGGAGAAGCGAGAGGAAGCCGCCGGCATAGCCGATCGCCCAGCCCCGGCCGGACAGGCGCCCGAGAGCGCGGGCGCCGACGAGGCGCACCATCATGGCGTTGTTGAACACGGCCGCGACCTCGGCCGCCACCATCGCGACCGCGAAGGCGCCGAGCGCCAGGGGGACGGCCTGGGGCAGGCCCGGACGCGCGAACCACAACGCCGCGGACGCGACCCCGAGGACCAGGCAGGAGGCCGCGATCCAGGGCTTGCGCGCGCCGTGGGCATCCGCGAGGCTGCCCAGGAGCGGCGACAGGAGGGCGAGCACGAAGCCGGCCGCCGCCGTGGCATAGCCCCAGAGCGCCTGTCCGCGCACGGCGTCGGGAGCCAGGACCCCCGCGAAATAGGGGGCGAAGATGAAGGTCGTGACGAGGGTGAAGAAGGGCTGGCACGCCCAGTCGAACAGCATCCATCCGAGCAGGGCGCGAGGTCCCGCCTGTCCCGGAGGATCGGGCGCGAGCGGGCCGGAAGGCACGGGCGGGAAGGAGGTCCCGGGCGGGCCGGGTCAGGCCGGCTCGGAGGGCAGGGTGCCGTCGATGGCGAGCGCGCCGACGCCCGGCCCGGGCTCGGCGGCGGCGATCGGAATCGGCCGCTGGATGATGGTCGCGATCACGTCCTCGTATTCGCGCAGGACCCGCGAGCAGAATTCGCGCATGTCCAGATCGAGGTCCTTCGAATCGCTCATGCCCCGCCTCCCGCAAGACGACGGGACGATGTGAGCGTCCTTTGGTAAAATTACTCTGAACGCGCGCCCTGCCGCCTTCGCAGGGTGGAAGGGGGCCTCCCTGCCCCGAAGGCGATCCAACCTCTTGTTCCCGCATTCTGTTTCCGCGGGGGCAAGGACTTCCCTTCCCCACCGCTTGCTCTATGGTTCGACGCCTTCCTTCTTCTGCGCGGATTTTTCCATGGCCAGCCTCACCCTCGCCCAAGCCTCGATCATCGTGGAGGCCGCTCTCGCCGAGGCGCGGGGCCTGGGACTCGCGCCGATGACGGTCGTCGTCCTGGATGCGGGCGGCCATGCGGTGGCGCTCAAGCGCGAGGACGGGTCGGGCATCCTGCGGGTCGAGATCGCCACCGGGAAAGCCTGGGGCGCGCTCGGCGTCGGCGCCGGAAGCCGCGTCCTCGCGGACCGGATCGCCACCGGGCCGGCGGGCGAGGCCTTCGTCTCCGCCGCCGCCATGGCGAGCGGCGGCCGGCTCGTCCCGGTTGCGGGCGGCGTCCTCGTGCGCGGCTCGGACGGCGCGGTGCTGGGCGCGGTCGGCGTCTCGGGCGACCTCTCCGACAAGGACGAAGCCTGCGCCGTCGCCGGCATCCGGGCCACGGGTCTCGCGGGCGATACCGGCGCGAAAGCATAAGGCCGGCGCGGCGGTCCCTGGATCGAAAGCGGCCCGACGCGCGTTGCCCGGAACCAGGCATGGCGTGGGGAACCGGGAGATGTCGCAGCCGAGCCAGGCGGAGGCCGAGGGCACCGCGCCCAAGTTCACGCCCGGCTCGATTCTCGCGGCCGCCCTCGTCATCGGCGGCCTCTATCTCAGCCGGGAGGTGCTGGTCCCGGTCGTCTTCGCGATCCTGCTGAGCTTCGTCCTGGCCATCCCGGTCGGGGCGCTCCAGAAGCTCGGCCTCGGCCGCAAGCTCCCCGTCGCCATCGTGGTCTTCCTGACCTTCCTGGCGATCGGCGTCGTCGGCACCGTCGTCGCGGGCCAGATGACGGAGCTGGCGGGACAGCTCCCGCGCTACCAGAGCACGATCCGCGAAAAGCTCGCCTCCCTCAAGGGCGCCGCCGGCGGCGGCCCCTTCGACCGTCTCCTCGACATGGGCGAGAGCCTGTCCCAGGAAATGGCGAAGGGCGCCAAGCCGGACGGGCTCGCGCCCCCGGCACCGATCCCGGTCGAGGTGACCGAGCCGCCCGCGGGCCCGGTGAAGACGCTGACGAGCATCGTCGGCCCCGCGCTGAAGCCGCTCGCCACGGCCGGCCTCGTGATCGTCTTCACGGTGTTCATGCTGCTCCAGCGCAGCGACCTGCGCAACCGCGCCATCCGCCTCGCGGGCTCGCGCGACCTCCAGCGCACGACCGCCGCCATGAACGACGCGGCGACGCGGCTAAGCAAGTTCTTCCTGGCCCAGGTCCTGCTCAACGCCGCCTTCGGCGTCGTGATCGCGACGGGATTGTGGCTCGTCGGCATCCCGAATCCGATCCTGTGGGGGATTCTCGCGGCGATCTCGAAATTCATCCCGTATTTCGGCGTCCTCATCGCCGCGGGCGGCCCTCTCGTGCTGGCCGCCGCGGTCGATCCGACCTGGACGTCCTTTCTCGTCACTGCCGGCTTCTTCGCCATCTCCGAATTCCTGGTCGGCCAGGTGATCGAGCCGCTCGTCTACGGCCATTCCACCGGCCTCTCGCCGGTCGCGGTGATCCTGTCGGTAACGTTCTGGACATGGCTGTGGGGGCCGGTCGGGCTCATCCTGGCGACGCCGCTCACGGTCTGCCTCGTGGTGCTGGGGCGCCATGTCGAGCAGCTCCGCTTCCTCGACGTGATGCTGGGCGACCGCCCTCCCCTCACCTTCCCGGAGAGCTTCTACCAGCGCGCCCTCGCGGGCGACGCGGCGGAGGCGATCGACAAGGCCGACGAGTTCCTGAAGGATCACAGGCTCGCGACCTTCTACGACGAGGTGGCGCTCGGCAGCCTCGCCCTCGCCCAGGCCGACCTCGCCCGCGGCGCGCTCGACGAGCGGCAGCTCGACCGCGTCGCGGCCACCATGACGCAGATGATCGAGGATCTCGGCGAGCACGAGGATCCCGACGAGCCGGCCGCGGAATGGTCGGCCGGGCTCGCCCGGACCGACGGGCACGACCCGGACGGGGACCTGCAGGCGAAGCTGCACCAGGCGAATCGCGAGGCGAGCCTCCTCGCCCGGATCGAGCCGGCGGATCTCGGGGGCTGGGGCGGGGATGAGCCCGTCCTGTGCATCGGCAGCCGCACCGAACTCGAACGGATCGCCGCCGAGATGCTGGCCAAGCTCCTCGGCAAGCACGGCATCGGCGCCCGCGTGGAGAGCGCCCATGCGCTCACGGCCGCCGGCGCCGAGCGGCTGGACCGGCCCCAGACCCGGATCGTCTGCCTGTCGAGCCTCGATCCGGGCGCCCCCGTCTATCTGCGCTACGCCGTGCGCCGCCTGCGCCGGCGGCTTCCGGGCGCCCGGATCGTCGTCGGAATCTGGGGTATCGACGCCGCCTCCCTGGAGACGATGAAGGAGGCGACCCATGCCGATTTCTGCGCCGTCCGGCTCGTCGAGGCCGCCGGCTTCTGCCTCGCGGAGGCGGGCCGCCACGCCTCTCCCGCGGCGGCGCAGGACGGATTGGCCGTCCTCGCCGCCCCGCACGCCGCCGCCGGCGCCTGAGAGCGGGCCGGACCGTCAGGCCGCCGGCAGGTCGTCCGGGTCGGAGGGCGAGGGGATGATGCGCCCAGGCTCGTCGACGCGCCACAGGAGCCCCTCCGCCTCCAGCACGCGATAGGCGGCCTCGCCGGGCTCCATGCCCTCGCCGCACAGCGCCTCGAAGCGGGCGAGCAGGCTTTCCGCCCGGGCGCCGCCCCGCTCCGCGACCGCCTCCCGCCACGTTTGCCGAAGCTTGCGGCGAGCGACGAGCGGCATGCGGCTTCCTTCCCGTTCCCCGAGGGCTTATACGGCCCTGAATCGAGCGCCCAGCCGCTCGGTCGCCTTGGTGCGATCATAATGTGCCGCCATGACTGCGCGCTCGGACGCGGCGACGTCAACGGCAAAAGCCATGCTTCGACGATGCGTTCCGAGGGTTTCGAGGTGACATGCCGGTTGTCGATCTGAGACAGGAATTGACGCGCCCGCCCGCGTTGATCCTCGGCGCCTTCGCGGCGCTGGGCTGGGTGCTGTTCGGCCTTTCCTCATGGTCGGCGGCCTCCGTCCAGAAGACGCAGCGCCTCCAGATCATGGAGGCGACCGAGAAGAGCGAGCGGCTGAATGCCGAGCTGACGCGCCATGTCGCCGCCTCGGCGAGCATCGCCGACCTCGAGAAGAAGGTCCTCGCCACCCGCGAGGAGCTGACGCGCATGTCCGCGGTCAAGGCGGATGTCGGCGCGGAGATCGCGAACGCCCAGCGCCAGCTCACGGCGGCCCGGCGCGACGTGACGGAGGCCGACCGCACTCGCGCGCTCCAGGGACAGAAGCTCACCGACGCCCAGCCTGATGCCTCCGACGGAGCCGCCGCCGCCCCGGAGACCGATGCCGCGCCGCCCCCGACAGGCGTCGGCCGCAAGAGCCGGCGGGGCCGCTGGTCGCGCCGCGGCCGCTCCTATCGCTCCTATTCCATCATGAGCCGCTCGCGCTGAGAAACGCATCCGGCGTCGGCGGCTCGCAGCGGAACCCTCTCCCGCTGGCGGGGAGAAGCAGGGGCGGCTCTCACCCTTTCGCCGCGACGAAGCGCTCGACCTCGGGACGATACGGAATGGGCGTCACGGCCCCCTGTCCGAGCGTCTTCAGGGCCGCGGCCGCATTGGCGTAGTCGGCGGCCTTGAACGGGTCGCGATGGCGCAGCCATTCCGCCAGGAACGCCCCGCCGAAGCAGTCGCCCGCGCCCGTCGCATCCACGGCCGCGACCCGGCGCGCCGGGATGGTGCGCCGCTCCGACACCGTGGCGACGAGCACGCCCTCCGAGCCGAGCGTCATGGCGACGATCCCGCAGCCGAGCCTCAGGTAGAAATCGGCGATCTCGTCCGGCGTCTGGAGCCCCGTCAGCTTCCGCGCATCGTCCAGCCCCGGCCGGGCGACGTCGGCCCCCGCGATCGCCGCGTGGATCACCGCCCGCGCCCGGTCGAGCGGCCAGAGCGAGGGGCGGAAATTCGTATCGTAGGCGAGAAGGCCGCCGTTCTCGCGGCCGTGGCGGATGGCGGCGAAGACCGCATCGGCGGCACCCGACGAGATGGCCTGGCTGATCCCCGACACGTAGAGCAGCCGCGAGGATGCGATCTGGTCGAGGGGGAGATCGCGCGGGCCGACAAGGCTCGCCGCCGAGCCGGCGCGGCGATAGCTGAAATGATGCCCGTCCGGTCCGTAGTTGATGAAATAGAGGCCGGTCGCCCCGCCCTCGACCAGGCGCACGGTGGAATGGTCGATCCCCTCGCGCCGCCACAGGTCGAGGATGGCGCGGCCGAAGGCATCCTCGCCCAGATGCGAGAAGACCCCGACCCGCGCCCCCTGGCGTGCCGCCGCGATCGCCACGTTCGAGGTGTCGCCCCCGATGCCCTGCCGGAAGAAGGTCTCGCCGTCGCGCCCGGTCTCGGCAAGCTCGTAGAGCGGCTCGCCGAAAGCAAGGATGTCGAGCGCCATGATCACCTGACCTTTCGCGTGGGGAGGGCCGCGGGGATATCCTCGCCCATCGCGAGGACCTTGCCGGGATTGAGGATGCCGCGCGGATCGAGGGTGGCCTTGAGGGTTCGCATCAGGTCGAGCGCGACCGGATCCTTGTAGTGGGGCAGCTCGTCGCGCTTGATCAGGCCGATGCCGTGCTCGGCGGAGATCGAGCCGTCCATGGCCTGGACGATGTCGTGGACGATGCCGTTGAAGGTCTCCCAGGAGGCGAGAAACGCCTCCTTGTCCATTCCGACCGGCTGGCTGAGGTTGAAATGGATGTTGCCGTCGCCGAAATGCCCGAAGGGCAGCGGACGGACGCCCGGCATGGCCGCGATGCAGGCCGCGCTCGCCTCCCGGATGAACTCGGCCACGCGCGACACCGGCACCGCAACGTCGTGCTTGACCGATCCGCCCTCGAAGCGCTGCATCTCGGAAATGCGCTCGCGCAGGAGCCAGAGCGCCTGGCGCTGCGCCTCGGAGGCGGCGATCGTCGCATCCTCGACATGTCCCGCCTCGATCTCCTCCGAGAGCACGATCTCCAGGAGCCCGGTCAGGTCGGCCTCCGCGCGCGGCGAGGCGAGTTCCACGAGGGCGTAGGAATCGTGCGTGCCCGCCAGCGGCTCGACGGAATCGGGGGCGTGCTTCAGCACGATGTCGAGGGCGAGACGCGGCAGGTATTCGAAGGCGACGAGCGATTCGCCCGCCTCCTTGCGCAGGCGCGAGAAGACCGCGAGCGCCGCCTCGGGCGAGACGCAGCCGACGAAAGCGGTGGCCCGCGCCTTGATGGCGGGGAAGAGCTTCAGCACCGCCGCCGTGATGATCCCGAGCGTGCCCTCCGAGCCGACGAAGAGGTGGCGCAGGTCGTAGCCGGTATTGTCCTTGCGCAGGCCCTTCAGCCCGTTCCAGACCCGGCCGTCCGCCAGCACGACCTCGAGCCCGAGCATCAGCTCGCGCGCATTGCCGTAGCGCAGGACAGCGGTGCCGCCGGCATTGGTGGCGAGGTTGCCGCCGATCCGGCACGAGCCCTCGGAGGGCAGCGAGAGCGGGAAGAGCATGTCGTGCGCCTCCGCCGCGGCCTGGACGTCGAGAAGCACGCAGCCCCCCTCCACCGTCATCGTCGCGTTCAGTGGATCGATGGCGCGCACCTTGCTCAGGCGCGCGAGGGACAGGACGATCCCGCCATAGGGCACCCCGCCGCCGACGAGCCCCGTGTTGCCGCCATGGGGAACCAGGGGAATGCCGGCCGCCGCGCAGGCCCGGACCACGCCGGCCACCTCGGCCGTCGAGCCCGGCCGCACCAGGGCCAGGGCATGGCCCTGGTAGAGGCCGCGCTCCTCCCGCAGCGCGAGGGCGAGATCCTCGGCGGAGGTCCTGACATGCTCGGGCCCGACGATCGCCGCGAGGTCGCCCAGGAACGCATCGGATTCGGGACGAGGCGGGGGCGCGTGAGAGGTCATGGGCGACACATCGCGCGATGCGCGCGCCGGGGCAATGGCTGTTTGCGCTCCGCCCCCCGGATGATGCTCAGATGGCCATGCGGTCGCGCACGTCGTCTCCTTCCAGCTCCTTCCGGCCGCCGGACATCACCACCTCGCCGCGTTCCAGCAGGATGAAGCGGTCGGCGAGCTCGCGCGCGAACTCGAAATATTGCTCGACCAGCACGATCGCCATGTCGCCGCGATGGCGCAGATAGGAGATGGCGCGGCCGATATCCTTGATGATGGAAGGCTGGATGCCCTCGGTCGGCTCATCGAGGACGAGAAGGCGCGGGCGCGTCGTCAGCGCGCGGCCGATGGCGAGCTGCTGCTGCTGGCCGCCCGAGAGATCCCCGCCGCGCCGGTGCAGCATCGATTTCAGCACGGGGAAGATGTCGAAGACCTCGGGCGGCACGTGCCTGTCCTTGCGCTTCAGGGGGGCGTAGCCGGTCTCGAGATTCTCCCGGACGGTGAGGAGCGGGAAGACCTCGCGCCCCTGCGGCACATAGGCGATTCCCTGGCGCGCCCGGTCATAGGGCCTGAGCCGCGAGATATCTCGGCCGTCCAGCTCCACCTTGCCGCCCGCGATGGGCCGGTGGCCGACGATGGCGCGCATGAGGGAGGATTTCCCGACTCCGTTCCGGCCGAGCACGCAGGTCACCTCGCCGAGCCTCGCCTCCAGCGAGACCCCGCGCAACGCCTGGGCGGCGCCGTAATAGAGAGAGATATCGTCGACGCTCAGCATGGGGAAACCTCCAGCCTCTCCCCGCTGGCGGGGAGAGGCAGGTGCCGCGGGCCCGTTCATCGTCCGAGATACACTTCGACCACCCGCTCGTCGGCCGAAACCTGGTCGAGCGGACCCTCCGCCAGCACCGAGCCCTCGTGCAGGCAGGTGACCTTGACCCCGAGATCGCGCACGAAGGTCATGTCGTGCTCGATCACGACCACCGAGCGGGTCTGCGCGATCTCGCGCAGGAGGTCGGCCGTGTCGGCGGTCTCCTGGTCGGTCATGCCGGCGGCGGGCTCGTCCACGAGGAGAAGCTGCGGCTCCTGCGCCAGCAGCATGCCGATCTCGAGCCATTGCTTCTGGCCGTGGCTCAGCTCGGAGGCGGGCCGGGAGCGCTGGCCGCTCATGCGCACGCGCTCCAGAAGGGTGTCGATCCGCTCCTGCTCCTGCGCCGTCCTGCGCGCGAAGAGGGTCGGGAAGGGCCGGCGATCCGCCTTCAGCGCAAGGCGGATATTGTCCTCGACCGTGTGCATCTCGAAGACAGTCGGGGTCTGGAACTTCCGGCCGATGCCGAGCTGGGCGATCGAGACTTCGTCGAGGCGCGTCAGGTCGTGCGTGCCCGCGAAGATGGCCTGGCCATCAGTCGGGCGCGTCTTGCCGGTGATGACGTCCATCATGGTCGTCTTGCCGGCGCCGTTCGGGCCGATGATGGCCCGCATCTCGGCCCGGCCGATGGTCAGGGACAGGTTGTTCAGCGCCCGGAAGCCGTCGAACACGACCGAGACGCCGTCGAGATAGAGAAGGGCGGTGGTGACGGGCAGCGTCATGGCTCTACCTCGCTCCAGCCGGCGCGGCCGGTGCGGAATGCTCGACGCCGTCCTCGTCCATGGTCTCGGGCTCGGGCGGCCTGCGGCGATAGCCCCAGGCTTCGAGGAAGGTGCCGAGGAGGCCCTTCGGCAGGAAGAGCGTGACCACGACGAACAGCGCGCCCAGCGCGAAGAGCCAGAATTCGGGCAGGACGCCGGTGAACCAGGTCTTGCCCGCATTGACGGCGAGGGCGCCCAGCGCCGCCCCGGCGAGGGTGCCGCGCCCGCCCACCGCGACCCAGATGACAGTCTCGATGGAATTGGCGGGCGCGAATTCGGACGGGTTGATGATGCCGACCTGCGGCACGTAGAGCGCCCCCGCGATCCCCGCCAGCATGGCCGAGACGGTCCAGACGAAGAGCTTGTAGTGCTCGACCCTGTAGCCGATGAAGCGCGTGCGGCTCTCCGCGTCGCGGATCGCGACCAGCACCTTGCCGAGCTTCGAGGCGACGATCGCCCGGCAGAGGAGATAGCCGAGCGCGAGGGCCAGGGCCGAGCAGAAGAACAGGGCCGCCCGCGTCTCCCGCGCCTGGATCGGAAAGCCGAGGATGTCCTTGAAATCCGTGAGCCCGTTATTGCCGCCGAACCCCATGTCGTTGCGGAAGAAGGCGAGGAGCAGCGCATAGGTCATCGCCTGGGTGATGATCGAGAGGTAGACGCCCGTCACGCGCGAGCGGAAGGCGAGCCAGCCGAAGACGAAGGCGAGGATGCCCGGCGCGAGCAGCACCATCACGGCCGCGAAGGGGAAATGGCCGAAGCCCCACCAGTACCAGGGCAGCTCCTTCCAGTTCAGGAAGACCATGAAATCTGGCAGGACCGGGTTCGCATAGACCCCGCGCGCCCCGATCTGCCGCATCAGGTACATGCCCATGGCGTAGCCGCCGAG
>NZ_DAOLAJ010000094.1:0-13554 GCF_035325185.1 Enterovirga sp.
CGAAGGACACTTCCGAGCGCGCGCCCCACATGATCCCCGTCGCGAGCGCCACGATCCCGGCCGTGAACCAGACGATGACCCAGATCTGGTTGAGCGAGATGCCGACCGAGAGCGCCGCCTTGTGGCTGTCGGCGACCGCGCGGAGCGCCCGGCCGATGCGCGTCTTCTGGAAGAAGACCGCGAGGGCGGCGACGGCGGCCGAGGCCAGGGCCGCCGCGGCGATGTCGATCTTCTGGAGAGAGACGAGGCCGCCGAGGATGTTCAGGTCGATCGAGCCGCGGGGCAGGCCGAGCTGGTCCGTGATCATCTGCTTCGGGCTGCCGCCGAAGATCATCTCCCCGAGCCCGATCAGGAAATAGGTCAGGCCGAAGGTCGCCATGAACAGGATGATGTCGGGCTGGTTGACGAGCGGGCGCAGCACGATGCGCTCGATCCCGACCGCCAGCAGGAACATCACCCCGATGGTGAGCGCGAGGGAGAGATAGGCCGGCACGCCCATTTCCGTGAGCCCGACCAGGGTCAGGGCCGCGAAGACGACCATGATGCCCTGCGCGAAGTTGAACACGCCGGACGCCTTGAAGATCAGCACGAAGCCGAGCGCGATGAGGCTGTAGAGGACGCCCGCGACGAGCCCTTCCCAGATCGTCTGGACGAGGAGGTCCGGCGCGGCCCCCATCTGCACGAAGGGATCGACGAAGATCTTGTAGAGAAGGTCCATGACAGCCCGCCCGGCGCGCCGCTCCCGAGGCGGGGCGCGAGGGGAGCCTGAAGCGTTCCGGCCCTCCCGTCCAGACCCGCGAGCCCGGATTCGTGGCAGCCTTTAGGGCGAGGAGGTGCCGGGCGGGACGTCCTTGGCCAGGGCCATCAGGCGTTCCGGCGCGCGGATCTCGATGCGCTGGCGTCCGCCGCCGACGATTCCCTGCGCCTCCCAGGCGCTGAGGGTGCGGCTGACGGTGTGCAGGGTCGTACCCGTCATCTCGGCCACGTCCTGGCGGGAAATGGGAAAGCCGATCTCGACCCCCGAGGCGACCGTCCGGCCCGCCTGGCGGGCGAGGCGCAGCAGCGCGGCGGCGATCCGGCGCTCGACCGGTTGAGTGGACATCTCGACGACCCGCGTATGGGCCTCGTCGAGGCGCGAGCCGATCGTGTGCAGGGTTGCCGCCGCGAGGGCCGGGCAGCGCTGGATCAGGCGGGGCCAGGACGAGGAGGGCCAGACGAGGGCGACGCTGTCCAGGACGGGCAGGGCGGTGGCCGGATAGGCCGGAAGGCCCATCGCGACGGCGATGCCGAAGAATTCCCGCGGCCCGACATAGCGCACCACGACCTGCTGGCCGGAGGGCGT
This sequence comes from Enterovirga sp., assembly GCF_035325185.1. Lineage (GTDB taxonomy): Bacteria > Pseudomonadota > Alphaproteobacteria > Rhizobiales > Beijerinckiaceae > Enterovirga. The sequence goes on from NZ_DAOLAJ010000094.1 coordinate 1,343, forward strand.
CACCTTCACGACCTGCAGGCGGCCCTCCAGCAGGAGCCAGAAGGAATGGGGCGCTTCCCCCTGGCGGAAGACGGCGTTGCCGCCCTTGGGATATCGTACCGGCCGCGCCTCCCGCGTCAGCGCGTCGATCTGCTCGGGGGTGGAGCCCGCGAGGATCGGGAAGCTCGCCACAACGGATGCGTCGATCTCGGCCATGTCGGGAGCCGCTCTTCCTTCATTATCCGCAGGTCCGGCCGCGATCGCGGGCGAGACGCCGACCATGCCTTCGCCGGAGATTAGAATGCGCGGCTTCTTTGCGGAAACGCAATGATCGGACGCGCGGCGCCCGATAGATCGTGGGGATGGCCCCCGTTCCGCGCCTGCGCGACTATCAAGGTCCCGCCATCCTGTCCTACGGCTTCCGGCCGTTCTTCCTGCTTGGCGCCCTTCAGTCGGCGCTCGCCATGGCCATCTGGCTGTTCCTCTGGTTCCGGGGCGCGGGGCTGCCCACGGCCTTCGCCCCGCGCGACTGGCACGTGCACGAGATGCTTTACGGATTCGTGCCGGCGGTCGTGACCGGGTTCCTGCTCACAGCGGTTCCGAACTGGACCGGACGCCTGCCGCTCCAGGGCGGCCCGCTCCTCGGCCTCGTTCTCGTCTGGATGGGTGGGCGGATCGCGGTCGCGACCTCCGCCCTGATCGGCCGGGGCGCGGCGGCGGCGATCGATGTCGGCTTCCTAGTCCTGATCGTGCTCTTCGTGGCGCGGGAGGTGGTCGCGGGCCGCAACTGGCGCAACCTGCCGGTCCTCGCCTTCGTGACGGCGCTGACGCTCGGCAACGTCGCCTTCCATGTCGAGGCCGCCTCGACGGGCCTCGCCGAATACGGAACCCGAATCGGCCTCGCCGCGGCCGTCGCGCTGCTGATGATGATCGGCGGCCGCATCATCCCGAGTTTCACCAACAACTGGCTGGCGCGAAACAATCCGGGGCGTCTGCCGGTGCCTTTCGGCCGGTTCGACATCCTGTGCGTCGCGGCCGGCCTCGTGGCCCTTCTCGCATGGTGCGCGCGGCCCATGGCCGAGGCGACGGGCGCGGCGCTTCTCGCGGCGGGGCTGCTCCATGCGGCCCGCCTCGCCCGCTGGGCCGGGGACCGCGCCATGCGCGACCGGCTCGTCCTGATCCTGCACGTCGCTTATGCCTTCGTGCCGGCGGGGTTCCTGCTGCTCGGCGCGGCCGCCTTCGATCTCGTGCCGGAGACGGCGGGAATCCATGCCTGGACCGGCGGGGCGATCGGGACGATGACGCTCGCCGTCATGTCGCGCGCGACCCTCGGCCATACGGGCCGCGCCCTCGCCGCGGACGGGCCGACCCAGGCGATCTACGGGCTGGTGCTCCTCGCGGCGGCTGCGCGAATCTGCGCCGCGCTCGTGCCCTCCGCGATGCAGGGCCTGCTTCTGGTCGCGGGCTTCGCCTGGATCGGGGCCTTCCTGGGATTCGCGCTCGTCTACGGCCCGATCGTGGGGCGGCCGAGGCTCAGGAGCTGAAGGCCAGCGGCGCGCCGCCGATCTCGGCCCGGCACGGCCGCGCCTCGATCCTCGTGCCCTCGGCGATATCCCGGAGCCGCCGCGCGTCGTGGATCAGGATCCGGGGACGCTCGTTGGCGATGATGCCCTGGCGCTGCCAGTCCTTCAGGACGCGGCTCGCCGTGAAATGCGTCGTCCCGGTCAATTCGGCGATGTCCTGCCGGGAGACCGGGGGCGTGCGGGCCGGCAAGCCCTCGCCGCAGGTTCTCATGATCCGCAGGAGCGTATGCGCGATCCGCTGCTCGACGGGCTCGGTCACGAATTCGCGCAGCTGGGTCATCAGCGCGTCGCTCTGCGCGCAGAGCGCGGGGAGGACGTTCCACAGGAGAGCCGGATCCTCCGCCGCGATGGCCTCGAACTGGGCTCTCGTCCAGCCGACGACCGAGGTGTCGCTCACCGCATAGGCGCTCGCCGAATGGGGCGCCTGGCGCAGCACCGCTGCCGCGCCTACCGGCGGATCGCCCGCCGTCGCGAAGCCGAGGCCGATCGGGGTGCCCCCGATGCTCAGATGGAAGAGCTTCAGATAGCCCCGGCGCACGAGATAAAGATGGCTTGGCGTCTCGCCCTGCTTGAACAACAGCGTCTTGGCCGGGATGGACCGCATCGCGGCGCTGTCCCGCAGGCGCCCGAGAGACTGCGAGCGCAGGCCGCGCGAGAGGCAGCTCAGATCGGCCAGATCGAATTCGCAGCCGCGCGACACGGTTCCCGCCCTTTCTCTCCGCCGCACGATGGGCGGTGTCGGGAGAGGTGACTATACGGGGAGGGGTGGGTTTGATTTGATCTAGCGCAAACAAGGCCCGGCCGCTCTTGCGCGGAAAGGGCGGGGGCAGCGCTCGACACGGGGCCGGCGGCGCGCTATAGGCGCGGCAATTCACAACAGGATGGCGAAATCCTCGCGGGCTTAAGGGATGTTCCCGGCGCCCGTGCCTGCCGGAGTTTGGTCCCATGAACATCATCGAGGCGCTCGAGCGCGAGCAGATCGAGAAGCTCGGCAAGACGATCCCCGATTTCGAGCCCGGCGACACGGTGATCGTGAACGTCAAGGTCAAGGAGGGCGAGCGCGTCCGCGTCCAGGCCTATGAGGGCGTCTGCATCGCCCGCTCGGGCGGCGGCCTCAACGAGAGCTTCACTGTCCGCAAGATCTCCTATGGCGAGGGCGTCGAGCGCGTCTTCCCGGTCTATTCGCCGCTGATCGACAGCATCAAGGTGGTGCGCCGCGGCAAGGTGCGCCGGGCGAAGCTCTATTACCTGCGCGACCGCCGCGGCAAATCGGCCCGCATCACCGAGCGCGCCGAGCGCCGGACTTCCGAGAAGCCGGTCCAGGCCGCCGAATAGACGGCCATCCCGGCCCGCTCGCGACGCGCCCTCCGGGGCGCGTTTTCGTTCGGGCCGCCCGCAAGCCACTCTCTGTCATCCCCGGCGCGCCGCAGGCGCGGGAAGGGGATCCAGAGCCACAAGCGAGCCCTCTGCATCCCCTTCCCCTCCGCTTCGCTCCGGCCGGGGATGACAAAGGCGGCGGTCCGGAAAGGCCGTGCCGCCCCGCTGGCGTCGCGGCCCGTCCTCGCCTATATCCGGCGGGCGGGGCTGCGGTGCGCGTCAGGACACTAAATCCCCGGGGCCTTATCGATCCTCATGGGGGCTGTCCCTGGCCTTGTCCGTGGACTTGGCCAACACGGCTCCCACCTACGTTGTAGGTTTCCCGGGATCGATGTCCAACGGCTCTCGTGGCTCCGCACGTTCCATTCCCCATGACCGATCCCATCCTCCTCGCCGAAAAAGCCCGCCTCCGAGCGGAGGGATTCGCCCGGCGCGACGCGCTCGATGCCGGCTGGCGGCGGCAGGCGTCGCAGGACATCGCCGCGCGCGTCCTCGCGCTGCCCGAGCTGTCGGGCGTCGAGCCCGTCGGCGCCTATTGGCCGATGCGCAGCGAGGTCGATCCGCGCCCGGCCCTGGCCGCGCTCGCCGCGCAGGGACGCGCGATCGCCCTCTCGCAGACGCGCAGTCCCCTGCTCGTCTGGCGCCGCTGGCGGCCGGGCGACAGGCTCGTCCATGGCGGGTTCGGCGTCATGGAGCCCCCGGACGAGGCGCCCGAACTCGCGCCGCGTGCGCTGCTCGTGCCGCTCTGCCGCTTCGACCGGCGGGGCGGGCGGCTCGGCTACGGCAAGGGCCATTTCGACCGCTCCATCGCCGCGCTCGGCGCGCGCCATCCGCTCCTGACCATCGGCGTCGCCTTCTCAGCGCAGGAGGCGGACGAGGTGCCGATGGCCGAGCACGACCGCCGCCTCGATTTCGTCGTGACGGAAAACGAGGCGATCGGAACAAGCGGGCGCGCGTCGTGACGTCTCCGCTCCACCCCGCCCTCTTCCGCGAGGGAGAGGGGAGATCGCGAGTCTGACCATGCGCATTCTCTTTCTCGGCGACATCGTCGGCCGCCCGGGCCGCCGGGCCGTGCAGGAGCGGCTTCCCGGCCTGCGCGCGCGCTGGCGCCTCGATGCGGTGGTGATCAACGGCGAGAACGCGGCCGGCGGCTTCGGCATCACCGAGGCGATCTGCGAGGAGCTGATCGAGGCGGGCGCCGATGCGGTGACGCTCGGCAACCATTCCTGGGACCAGCGCGAGGCGCTCGTCTTCATCGCCCGCCAGCCGCGGCTGATCCGGCCCTGCAACTATCCCCCCGGCGCGCCCGGCCGGGGCGCGAATCTCGTCGACCTGCGGGACGGACGCCGGCTCCTCGTCGTGAACGTCATGGGCCGCCTCTTCATGGAGGCGCTGGACGATCCCTTCGCCGCGGTCGAGCGCGAGCTGTCCCTGTGCCCGCTCGGGCAGGTGGCCGACGCGGTCCTCGTCGACATCCATGCCGAGGCGACGAGCGAGAAGCAGGCTCTCGCCTATCATTTCGACGGGCGCGTCTCGGCGGCGGTCGGCACCCATACCCACGTCCCGACCGCCGACCACCGCATCCTGCCCGGGGGCACGGCCTATATCTCCGATGCCGGCATGTGCGGCGACTACGAATCGATCCTCGGGCTCCAGCGCGAGGAGCTGATCCGCCGCTTCATCGAGAAGGTCCCGGGCAGCCGGCCCGAGGTCGGGCTCGGCGAGGGCACGCTCTGCGGCCTCGCCGTCGAGACGGACGACGCGACCGGCCTCGCCGTGAGGGCGGCGGCTGTCCGCATCGGCCCGCTCCTTGCCGCGAGCCGGCCCGAATTCTGGGATTGAACGGGGCCATGCGCCGCGCCGTCCTTGTTCTCCTCTCTGCGCTGATCGGGGCCCTCGCGGCGCCCGCGATCCGGGCGGCGCCGCATGGCGGCTCCTCGGGCTGCCGCGAGGTGACTTTCGAGGAGGCGCGCTACACGGTCTGCCGCATCGACATGCGGACGCATGAGCTGAGGCTGTTCCTGAGGGGGCCGGACGGCAGCCCCTTCGGCAGCCTGTCGCGCTTCCTCGGCTCGCCGATGGGCCGGGGCGTCGCCATGGCCATGAATGCGGGCATGTATCACGAGGATCTCTCGCCGGTCGGCCTCTATGTCGAGGATGGGCGCGAGCTGAAGCATCTCAACCGGGCGCGCGGGCCGGGCAATTTCCACATGAAGCCCAACGGCGTGTTCTTCGTGGCCGGGGGCCGGGCCGGTGTCCTGGAGACCGACGCCTTTGCGCGCCGCCGCCCCAAGGCGACGCTCGCGACCCAGTCCGGCCCCATGCTCGTCATCGACGGGAAGCTCCATCCGCGCTTCTCGGACGAGGGGCCCTCCCGCAAATACCGCAACGGCGTCGGGGTCTCGGACGGGAGCGCCGCGATCTTCGCCATTTCCGACGAGCCGGTGAGCTTCGGCGCCTTCGCCCGCCTCTTCCGCGACGCGCTCGGCTGTCGCAATGCGCTGTTCCTGGACGGCTCGGTCTCGTCCCTCCACGCGGCCGATCTCGGCCGGACCGATATTTCCCTCAAGCCCATCGGCCCGATCATCGCGGCCCTGCGCAGATAGGGCATCGAGCGGTCAGGCCGGGAGCCTGTCCGCCGGGCGGCCGTCGCTGGCCGCCGGGCGGCCCTCGCTGGCTGCGGCTCCCGGCGCGCCCGCCTCCAGCGCCGCCCGTCGCCGCAGGACGATGCGCTCCAGGCGCGAGACAGCGAGGCCGAGATCGCTGCGGCTTTCCGGGTTCTCCCCGCCCGGCACCGACAACTCGGCCTCGACGATCGCATCGATCTCGTCCTCGAGCGCGTCCAGCGATGCGAGGTCGGGGGCCGCGCGGACCCGCGGGAAGAGGCCGACCAGGGCCAGGACCGGGTCGCCCTTCGCCGAGGCGGGGCCGAAATCCAGGAATTTCCAGATCCCGGCCAGCAGCGAGGCGAGCGCCCCGAGGGCCATCGGGCCGTAGAAGAGCGCGTCGCCGTAGCGGTCGAAGAAGGTCTTCTCCTCTCCCTCGTAATAGGCGGCGGCGCCCGGATGGAGGGGGATATAGGCGTCCTTCTCGGTCTCGGGGGCGCGGATCTGGGACAGGATCGCGAAGCGGCCCGAGAGGTCGCCCCGCGACTCGATGAAGATGCGGGTGAGCGTGGTGACCACGTCGTCGGACAGGGAACTCTGTGCCACGATGTTGACCGGCACCAGGAGCGTCGTCAGGTCGTCGTCCGGGAGCGGCGGGGAGCCGGACAGCGTGCCCTTGGGCAATTCGTGGGTTTCGAGATAGCGGGCATTGCTCGCGATGGCGGCCGCCTGGTCGATGGCGAGGAGGCCCGGCCTCAGCTTGGACTTGAGGTCGAACCGGCTCCGCAGCGCCGCGAGCGCTCGCTCGCTGAGGGGCGCGACCGTCAGCAGGGCCTGGATCTTGCGCGAGCGCAGGAGCGCCTGCGCCTCGTCGTGCGTCACGCCGACGAACCGGGAGCGGTCGAAGCCGTAGCTCTCCGCGATGGCGCCGACGATATGCTCGTTGGTGGCGGCATCCAGCACGCCGATCCTCTTGCCCTTCAGGCCGTCGAAATCCTCCACGGGCGAGCCGTGCGGGAGCAGCACGAGCACCACCGCCTGCGCGGCGACGACCACGGCGCGCGCATGGCCCTGGTTGCCGATATCCGCCCGCAGGACCGCGAGATCCACCTTCCCGTGCTCGAAGAGATCCGCTGCCTCCGCCATCGAGGCCGTCGGAACCACCTTGAGGCGCAGATGCTTGCGGCTTTCCGCCATCCGTGTCGCGAGTGCGTTGAGGATCTGGATGATCTGCCCCTCGTCGCTCGCCGCGATGGTGAGCGTCAGCCCTCGCGCGAGGTAGCGATAGGTCCCGAGCGCCCCGGCGCCGGTGATCAGGGCGAGGCCGAGGATCAGGGTCAGGCGAAGCCAGAGCGGCAGGCGGCGATGGATGGGCTGCGGCATTGGCGGCCGGACGGAATCGGCGGGGCGGGTGACGGGAGAGCGAACCTAATCCGCCCCGGCGCCTCCGTCACCTGCGGGCAGCGTTCACGTCCTGTTCTTGACCCGGCAGGGGGAGCGGCTAATGTCCCCGGCGCGGCTCCGGGGCAAGGCATGGTCACTCGCATATCCACGGTCGCCTTCGAGGGCATCGAGGGCCGGGCCGTCGATGTCCAGGTCCAGATCGCGGCCGGGAATGTCGCCTTCGTCCTCGTCGGACTGCCGGACAAGGCGGTCGGCGAATCGAAGGAGCGGGTCCGCTCCGCCCTCCTCGCCTCCGGCCTCGCCATGCCGGCCAAGCGCATCACCGTGAACCTCGCCCCGGCGGACCTTCCCAAGGAAGGCTCCCATTACGACCTGCCGATCGCCCTCGGCATCATGGCGGCGATGGGCGCGATTCCGGCCGACGCGCTCGACGGCTACACGGTGCTCGGCGAGCTGGCCCTCGACGGCTCGATCACCTCCGTGGCGGGCGTGCTGCCGGCGGCCATCGCCGCCAATGCGCGCGGGAACGGCCTGATCTGCCCGGCCGCCTGCGGATCCGAGGCGGCCTGGGCCAGCCGCGACGCCGACATCCTGGCGCCGCGCTCGCTGATCCAGCTCGCCAATCATTTCAAGGGCGACCAGGTCATGGCGCGGCCTGAGCCCGCGGTCGCGCCCGCCGCGGGCCCCCTGCCGGACCTGCGCGACATCAAGGGCCAGGAGAGCGCCAAGCGTACGCTGGAGATCGCTGCGGCCGGCGGGCACAACCTTCTCATGTCCGGCCCGCCGGGAGCCGGCAAGTCGATGCTCGCCCAGCGCCTGCCCTCGATCCTGCCGCCGCTCGGGCCGGCCGAACTGCTCGAAGTCTCGATGATCCAGTCCGTCGCGGGCCAGATCGCGGAGGGCGCCCTGTCGAGCCGGCGGCCTTTTCGCGCCCCCCATCATTCCGCCTCGATGGCGGCCCTGGTCGGGGGCGGCGTGCATGCGCGGCCGGGCGAGATCTCGCTCGCCCATCACGGCGTCTTCTTCCTCGACGAGTTGCCCGAATTCCAGCCCGCGGTGCTCGACGCGCTCCGCCAGCCGCTGGAGACGGGCGAGGTGATGATCGCGCGGGTCAATCACCGCACGACCTATCCCGCGCGCGTGCAGCTCGTCGCCGCCATGAATCCCTGCCGCTGCGGCCATGCCACCGAGCCCGGCTATGCCTGCCGGCGCCAGCCCAACGACCGCTGCATCGCCCAATATGCCTCGCGCATCTCCGGCCCGCTGCTCGATCGCATCGACCTCGCGATCGAGGTCCCGGCCGTCACCGCTTCCGACCTGATCCTGCCGACCCCGGCCGAGGGTTCCCAGGAGGTCGCCGCGCGGGTGCGGCGCGCCCGCGAGATCGCGGCGAGCCGCTACGGCGTGCTCCGCCCCCCCGCCCCCACGGCCCATGCGAGCCGCCCGGTCCCCCCCCTCGAAGAGGCGGTCAAGCCGGACGAGGAGGGCCTGCGCCTCCTGCGCGAGGCGGCTGGGGCGATGCGGCTCTCGGCCCGCGGCTTCCACCGCATCCTGCGCGTCGCGCGCACGCTGGCCGATCTCGACGGCGAGGCGGGGGTCCGCCGCCCGCATCTCGCCGAGGCCATCTCCTACCGTTCTCATCTCGACCGCCGGCCGGTCACGGCGTGATCGGCGGCAAAGGTCCGTCAACGAAAAGGCCCGCCGGAGCGGGCCCTTGGGCAATGTCAGGCGGAGGGCTGTGGCTCGAGCCCGGGAGGCTCGTTGCGCGGCCGCGGCCGGCCCGCGGAAGGCACCACCGAGCCTCGCCGGGGCGGGGGCTCGTTCGCGTCGCGCACCGGCGGCTTGCCGTCGATGAGGTCGCGGATCTCCTCGCCCGTCAGCGTCTCGTATTCGAGGAGACCCTGGGCGAGGGTTTCGAGATCGTCCTTCTTCTCCGTCAGGATGTGGCGCGCCTCTTCGAGGCCGGTCTCGACGAGGCGGCGAACCTCGCTGTCGATCTTCTGGGCCGTGGCCTCGGAGACGTTCTGCTGCCGGCCGACCTGCATGCCGAGGAAGACCTCGTCGTTGTTGTCGCCATAGGCCACCGTCCCGAGCTCGGGCGAGAAGCCCCAGCGCGTCACCATCATCCGGGCGAGGCGGGTCGCCTGGTCGATGTCGGACTGGGCGCCCGACGTGACCTTCTCGGGCCCGAAGATCATCTCCTCGGCGATGCGGCCGCCCATCATGATGGCGAGGCGCGAGGTCATCTGCTCGAAGGACATGGACAGCTTGTCCCGCTCGGGAAGCTGCATGACCATGCCGAGCGCGCGGCCGCGCGGGATGATGGTCGCCTTGTGGACCGGGTCGGTCGCGGGGACGTTCAGGGCGACGATGGCGTGGCCGGCCTCGTGATAGGCGGTGAGGCGCTTCTCGTCGTCGGTCATGACGAGGGTGCGGCGCTCGGCGCCCATCATGACCTTGTCCTTGGCGTCCTCGAACTCGCTCATGGTCACGATGCGCTTGCCGCGCCGCGCCGCAAGCAGCGCCGCCTCGTTGACGAGGTTCATGAGATCCGCGCCCGAGAAGCCCGGCGTGCCGCGCGCGATGGTGCGCAGGTCGACATCGGGGGCGAGCGGCACCTTGCGCACATGGACGCGCAGGATCTTCTCGCGGCCGACGACGTCCGGGTTCGGGACGACGATCTGGCGGTCGAAGCGGCCGGGGCGCAGGAGGGCGGGGTCGAGCACGTCGGGGCGGTTCGTCGCCGCGATGATGATGATGCCCTCGTTGGCCTCGAAGCCGTCCATCTCGACGAGGAGCTGGTTCAGCGTCTGCTCGCGCTCGTCGTTGCCGCCGCCGAGGCCCGCGCCGCGATGGCGGCCGACCGCGTCGATCTCGTCGATGAAGATGATGCAGGGCGCGTTCTTCTTGGCTTGGTCGAACATGTCGCGCACGCGGCTCGCGCCGACGCCGACGAACATCTCGACGAAATCGGAGCCCGAGATGGTGAAAAAGGGCACGTTGGCCTCGCCCGCGACGGCGCGCGCGATCAGCGTCTTGCCGGTGCCGGGCGGCCCGACGAGCAGGCAGCCGCGCGGGATGCGGCCGCCGAGCCGCTGGAACTTCTGCGGATCGCGCAGGAACTCGACGATCTCCTGAAGGTCGTCCTTGGCCTCGTCGACGCCGGCCACGTCCTCGAAGGTCACCCGGCCATGCGCCTCGGTGAGGAGCTTCGCCTTGGACTTGCCGAAGCCCATGGCGCGCCCGGCCCCCGACTGCATCTGCCGCGACAGGAAGATCCAGGCGCCGACGAAGACGAGGATGGGCAGCCAGTTCACCAGCAGCGCGATGAACCAGGGCGTTGATTCGCCGGCCGGCCGCGCCGTGATCTGCACGTTCTTCTGCTGGAGGCGGCTGATCAGGCTCGGATCGAAGGGGGCGTAGGTGGTGAAGGTGCGCCCGTCCGTATAGGTGCCCGAGATCTCGTTGCCCGAGATGACCACGGTCGAGATGCGTCCGGCATCGGCCTCCGTGATGAGCTGGCTATAGGCGATGTCGCTGCCGCCGCTGCGCTGCGCAGCCCCGCCCTGGAACAGCGTGACGAGCGCCAGGACCAGGAGGAAGATGATCACCCAGAGGGCGAAGTTGCGGAAGTTCGGATTCATCTTGGTCCCGGAAAGCTCGCCGGAGGCGCCGGACGAGTTCTTCACAATTTAGGCGTCCCTCGACCCAATGCCAAGGGAATGCGGCCTGCCTGCGGCAATCTCGGTTAGCGCGGGGCCTCGCCGCCCGCGCCGCCGCGCGGGCTCGGGGCTCGCCGTGAGCCGGCCGTCGCGGCCGAGCGCGAGCAGGCGGCCGGCCAGGGTCAGGCGCAGGGCGCGGCCCGAGGCGGCGGCGGCCCGGAGCGCGGCGAAGGCGTCCTCGACCCGCCCGAGGCGCAGATGGCCGGGCTCGCCGTCCGGCCGGAGCGTGCGGAACAGGACGCGAAGCACGATCTCGTCCGGCCAGGACAGGAGCCGCGCGAGGTCGAGCCCGCCTTCGGGCCCGGGCCATTCCGCCTCCCTTGCGGCCTTCCCGGCCATGGCTTCGAGCGCGGCCTCGGCCCGGTCCATCCGCCCGGCGAGCCGGGCCAGCCGCTCCGGCGTCAGCCCCTCTGCGGCCAGGGCGCCGCAAAGGGCGCGCCAGCGCGGGCGGGCATGGCGCGGATCGGCGTTGGTCGGGTCCTGGACGAAGTCCCAGCCGCGCGCCCGGCAGGTCGCGACGAGAGCCGCCTTCCGCAGGCCCAGGAAAGGCCGCAGATGGAGGAGGCCCCGCCGGGTCGAGACAGGGCTCATCCCGGCAAGGCCCGCCGGCCCCGAGCCGCGCGCGAGACGCATCAGCACCGTCTCGGCCTGGTCGTCGAGGGTATGGGCCGTGGCGAGCCGACTGGCGCCGTGCGCGCGTGCATGCTCCGCCAGGAGCCGGTAGCGGGCCTCGCGGGCGCGGGCCTGCGAGGCTCCGCGGGGCGGGTCCCAGGTGAGGATCTCGTGGGGGAGGCCGCAGGCGGCGGCGGCGCGACCGACCGCCTCCGCCTCGAATCGCGATTCGGGCCGCAGACCGTGATCCACCGTCGCGACGAGGAGCGGCGGGCCGCCCCGGCCGGCGCTCCATGCGGCCGCGGCCCGCATCAGGGAGGTGGAATCGGGGCCCCCGGAGACGGCGAGAAGAAGAGGGGAGCCGTCTCCCGCGAGATCGCTCGTCAGGAAGACATGGTCGAAATCCGCCTCGCCGAGCGGCGCCCCGTCATCCGGTCCCGCGTCAGGCAGGGCAATGGGCCTTCTTCTGCTCCCGGTCCGCGCCCTGCTTCACATGGGCGGCGGCGCCCGGATATTTGCGGCCGAGCTCGGCGAAGGCGGCGCAGGCCTGGTCCTTGGCGCCGAGGGACGACAGCGCCATGCCGAGCTTGAGCATCGCATCCGCGGCCCTCGCCGATTTCGCGTGCTCCTGCGTCACCTTCAGGAATTGCTGGGCGGCCTCCTTGGGCTTGTTCTGGCGCAGATAGCTCTCGCCCAGCCAGTAGGTGGCGTCCGCCGCGAGGCGGTCGCGCGGGTTGTCGCGGATGAAGTCCCGGAAGCCCGCCTCGGCCTGCGCATATTGCCGCTGGTTGAGCGCGGCATAGGCGGCATCGTATCGGCTCTTGGCTCCGGCCGCGGGCGCCGCGCCCCGCGCCTGCTTCGCGTAGTCGGGATTGAGGCCGGCGACGCCCCGCGCATCCGGGCCGAGATCGGCGGGGCGCGCGGCCCCG
>NZ_DAOLAJ010000095.1:0-13523 GCF_035325185.1 Enterovirga sp.
GCGGCGTGGGCGTCGGGGTGGCGGTCGGCGTCGCGGTAGGAATCAGCGGCGTGGGGGTCGGGGGTGCGGTCGGCGTAGCAGTCGGCTGGGCCTGCGCGGCCGTCGCCACGAGCCAGAAAAGGGCCGACAGGGAGATCAAGGCGAAATGCCCGACTCGGTTCACGGAAACGTTCCAAGTGCAAAGAAGGCATCCGACGCCACGGAAATAGTGCGGTATGGGTGCTCGACCGTCAAGCTTGCGTCGCAGTGCAGCACGGAGAAATCAGGCAGGTTATCGGCATTGAGCGGGACAATAAGGCCGGCTGTGACCTTCCGGCCGAAGGCTCGGCGCGGCCCCTCCCTGATGACGCCATGTGCCGGCATCGTCGAGCGTCCCGGCGCTGGCCTGCCCGTCAGGCCGCTCACGACGGGCCGCCGGGCTCGAGAATGCGGCGCGCAAGGTCCGCCGAGAAGCAGGATGTGCGCGCGAAGAGAACGACAGGCGGGCGGTCGTAGACGCGCCAATATTCCTGGCTGTCCCCGTCATCCAGGGAAAGTCCGAAGACCCTGAACGGCTCGACGAAGCGAGCGACGGGCTCGAAGCAGAGCCTGCCGCTGAAAAGGGCGTCATAGTACCGTCCGGTCATGGGGAAGCGTTCCCTCATCGCCATCATCGGACGCCATTGCCGGTCGCTGCTGACAGCGAGGAGATCGGCGCGGCCGAGGAGGTCCACCATGCGGTCGAGCTTCGCCGGTCCGTCGGCATCCGTCACGTGGAGGGACAGCATCGTGAAGCGCTCGCCGGGTCCGGCATAGCGAAATCCGGCATGGGGATCGACGAGGCGAACGGAACTCGGCACCTCCTCGTCCCAGGGCGTCTCGTTGACGATGGTCGAGCCCGGCGCGAGGTTCCTCCAGATCCAGTGCGAAGCCGCGATCCGCGGATGCAAGCCGGTATGCGAGCGATAGACGGCTTCCCCCCACCCGATGGCGAGCACGAGGAGAATGGTCGCCAAGGCCGAGCCCATCCGGCTCGCGTAGAGGGCCGCGGCGCCGAACCCGCCGAGAACGGCGAGGGCCGGGAGCGCGGGAAGCGCATAGCGAAGGATCGGCTGCGGGGACCAGGCGAGAGCCGCCCCCATGGCCAGCACCACCACCAGGGCCGGGATTGCGGGCCGGACGAAGACGTCCCGCCGACAGCGGACGAGGATGGTCGCCGCGCCGAAGGCCGCGAGCCCGCTCGTCGCCGGGCCGATGGCCCAGAGCCCGAGATCGGCGAAGGCCCGCAGGTGGATGCCGGGCAGCGTCCATTGCCAGCCGAAGGGCACGCCGGCGGGATTCCATGTCAGATCGGCCAATTCCCGCATCTGACGCAGGAACAGGGCGTTCGGCCATGGCACGAATGGCCCTGCGAAAGCCGACGGATTGAGGACCATCGTTCCTGCCGCCGCCGTCGCCGCGACGATTGCCAGGGAGACGAGTCCTTCGCGCAGCCGGTCCCCTCGGTCCGAAAGGCTCCAGCGAACGGCGAGCGCCGCCGGCACGGCGCAGGCCATCAGCAGCAAGGTGATCTTGCAACTGACGGCGGCGGCGAGCGCCAGCCCCAGGCCGGCGGCCTGGCGAGGCCGGCCGCCCCGGGCGAGCGAGGCCGCCGCCCATAAAGCCAGCGCGCCGAAGAATGTCGCCGACGCCTCGACGACGTAGAAATTCGCGTTCTGGATCGCCAGCGGGGCCGCCGCGAACAGCAAGGCTCCGCAAAGCGCCGCGACACGGCCGCCGCCCGCCGCCAGCGCCGTCACGAATACGACGATGATCGTGCCCGAATCGAACGCCGCCGATACGACGCGCCCGGTTTCCATGCGCGCGTTCCAGTCGCCGGGGCCGACGATCCATGCGGCCAGGGTGCCGAGAAGATGGGGCAGGTCTCCGTACACGTACAGGCTGCCCTCGACCCGAGGGCTGAGAGGGCCGTCGGGCCTCAGCCAGCGAGCCAGCCCGGCAAGCGCTCCTCCCTGGGCTTGCAGAGCCTCCAGCGAGCGCGACATAGTGAAGATCATGTGGCGCTCGTCGGGATGCAGGCCGGCATAGCCGTCCCACGCCGTCCCGGCGAAGCGGGCGAAGGCGCCGATCGCGAAGATCGCCGCAAGGACGCACGCCGCCAGGGCGTTCGCGCGCTGGGCGAGCCGGTGCGAGGAGGATGCTCGCCGCGCCGCCCCGGCCAGGCCGGTCGGGTCAGCCGCCACGGTGCAGCACGACGGCAAGATGATGCGCCGTGGTCACGAAGGGTCTCCGATCTCGATCAGCCTGGTTCCGCCGGCTTCGAGGACGACGCGGCCCAGCCCTGCGAGGCCCGCTTCGTCGAGGCCGGGATAGCGCTCGCGCTCGAAATCACCGATGACGACGTAGCGGATATTGAATCGGCGGATCACCTCGAGGCGCTCCTCCCTCGACGCTCGCGTGTAGAATTTCGAGACGAGCTCGGCCCGCTCCTGCCAGAAGCGCGGCTCCTTGCGCCAGAGCCATTCGTGGACGTGCCAGCCGAGAAGCGTCGGGATGCCGGTCGTGGCCGAGATCCGGGCCGCGTAGGTGTAGCTGTCGCCGGAAGCCTCCAGGATCGTCTGCCCCGGTCCGGGGCGATGCCGGATCAGGTATTCGCGGATCGCGTAGTCGCCCGCCGACTTCCCCGGCAGGAATATGATGCCGTTGAGGCTCATGAAGTGCCCCGGGGCCGGCCGGAGGTTCTGGTCGTAGGGGAACCAGAGGAAGACGAGCGGCGACAGCGCGAGCGCGCCGAACCCGATCCCGAAAGCCATCCTGGCGGCGACCGTCGAGAGCCTGCGCATCGCCGCGGCCCCCAGCGTGACGGCAGCCGGCGGAAGGAGCAGGTAGGCCTGATACGATGTCTTGAACATCGTGTTGCCGCGCTGGAAATCCGGGCCGTAGATATCCTTGATCCCGACGGTTTCCGGCACGGCGAGCACGCAGATGGCCGCGACGACCAGGAGTCCCGCGAGCGCGACGATGCGGCGGTTCCAGCCGGCCGCCGGCGGCCGGAGCAGCACGGCCGCCGCGCAGGCGGCGAGCAGGATGTAATTGCCGTAGAGGACGGCAAGTTGCCAGAGCGGGGTGCCGTGCGTGACGAGCTGCAATCCTTGCGAGAACGGCTCGAAATGATGCCAGAACGGCCAGGCGGCGAAGAGAGCGGCAAGCGCGACCAGGACGACATCGACCGCCGCGCCTGCGATCGCCGCTCCGGGCATCTCCCGGAAGGCGCCCGGCCGCCACAGGAGAGCGAGGCCGAGGAGACCGAGATAGATCGGCACGTCCCAGGCATTGCTCATGCCGCTGATTGCGATCAGCAGCGCCAGCAACGCTCCGAGGCTCAGGCGCTGGACGCGCCGTCTCCGGCTCGCGGGCCTGCCGCGCCAAGGCCATCCCCACGGCCGGGACGCGGCCGTCTGCACGCACAGGGTGATGAGTGCGACCGCGACGGGCATGTTGAGGACGTGGGCGTGCAGGTCGCCGACGACGACGCTGTAGGCCGGGAACTCGATGATCGTCTTGTCGGTCGTCGGCGGGTTGAAGCCGACGAACCGGGACGATTCGGGAAAGAAATAGGGCGACCGCGGCGCGCCGATCCATCCCATGACTTCGAGATACGGCCGAACGACCCCGAAGATGACCGGGTGCATGTTGCCGCCGAGGATCGTCACGAGCGCGGCCAGCGTCGCCGCCACCTGCGCAAGGGCCGCCTCGCCCGGCCGCGTCTGGAGGAGGCGCTGGACCAGGGCGAAGATCCCGGCGCCCCCCGCCGCGAAGACATGCGCGAACATCAGGTTGTAGCCGAGTTCCGGCTTGACCCCGGCGAGATGGGTGCCGGCGGCCGCGACGGCATGTCCGAAATAGTAGTAGTTGAGAGGCTTGCCCGCGAACCACGGATCGACCGGAGGGAAGCTCGCCGTGTAGTAGGCGGCGTTCATGAAGGCGAAGTTCATGAACTTCTCAAGGCCGAACAGGTCCGGCCGACAGGCTCGGATCGCCGCAACGACGGCGAATATCAGGACGTAGATCGCCTCGACCCGCCAGACGGCACCCGGCCAGCGAGGCAAGCTCCGACGCATGTCGCGCGACAGGAGGCAGACGAGGCCCGACGAGACCGCCAGGACCGCCAGCGCTCCCGCGAGGGCGGCGACGCCGAAACCGGCGAGGCCGATGCTGGCGGCGAGCCATGCCAGATAGGCGCATGCCGGCAACGACACGCAACGGCCGAGGCCCCAGGCGAGCCCGGGCCGATGGGGGACGACGATCAAGGCCAGCGGAAAAGCCAGCCATGCGACCGCCGCGATGGCGCAATACCATTGCGCCATCGCGAGCAGGCTGGCGGCGGAGATCATCCCGCCGCATTCACCGCGGCAGGACTTGACGTTCCCGAGTCGCCATCAGATCCTGGATCGGGCGGCAGAGCCTGAACCTGACCATGCTCCGGAACGCGATCAGGCAGAACTGCATCAGCCGCACCCCCCGGAAGCTCGACATGGACCCCCGCCGCGGCCGGTGCACGACGGCCCGCTGACCGATATCGAGACCGGAGAGGCGCATGTGGATCGCAAGAAGCGCCGACGGGATCGGGTTGTCGGGGCCGATCGCGCCCGCGGCCATCACCCAGGCTTGGCGCGGCAGGATCTTGAACGGGATGTTCGGGTCCTTCGGCACCGATCCCCGGAACAGCGCGAGCGCAAGGCACCGCATCATCAGGGATGTCACCCCCCGAAACCAGCCGTCATGCCGATCGGCCCTGATTCCGATCACGGCGTCGTGACGGCCGTACATCCGCCAATGCTCCGCGAAATCCTCGAGGCTGATTTGCCGGTCGCTGTCCAGGATCAGCAGCGTGACGCCCTGGGCGGCCGACAGGCCGGCGATCAGGGCAGGCCCATGTCCGGCGTTCTTCTGGTCGATGATCCTCAGACGGGGCTCGCGTCGCGCGAGATCGGCCAGCAACTCGCCCGTGCGATCGCGCGACCCGTCGTTGACGACGATGATCTCGAAGTCGGCGACGAGCGGGGCCACGCTCGCAACCGCATCCTCGACGGCGCCGACGATCGAGACCTCCTCGTTGTAGGCGGCCATCACGATGCTCAACTCGAGTGACATTCTGCCGGCCCTTCCTGGTCAGCAATGACGGGCGCCATCCTGCGAGTTTCGTCTAGCCGGTGCAAGCTCGGGGGCGATACGGCCGCACGCCGCAGCGCCTTCTTTGCCAGCCATCCGCATCGCGGCTACCGTGGCGCCGAGACGCTGAGACCGCCTGCCCGAACAACCCGAATACAGCGACCCGCGCCGATGTCCGAATGGCCCGAACATGTCGTCGACGACGTCGCGCCGCCTGGGGGAGGCGTCGCGTGACCGCCGAGCCTCGTGCGATGAACAAGGGACCGGCCGCGATCAGATCGCCGGGTTGGCTCGGCATGTCCGAAGGAACTGCCTGGCTTTCCGCGTTGCGATGGCCGCATTGGTCCAAGAACCTGATCGCCTTCGCGCCCATCGTCATGGCGGCCCGGGTGAATGACGGAGCTGCCTGGCTTGGAAGCGCTCTCGCAGTCGTGGCATTGTCGCTCGCCGCGTCGGCCGTCTACCTCGTCAACGACGTTCTCGACCGCGAGGCCGACCGGCTGCATCCGGTCAAGCGCGAGCGCCTGATCGCCAGTGGCCGGATCGGCGTCCGCGCCGCTCTCCTCGCGGCGCTCCTTTGCAGCTCCGCCGCCTTGCTCCTCGCGGCCTGGACCGGCGCTTGGGTCGGCTTGATCGTCCTCCTCTACCTGGCTTCGAGCTATGCCTATGTGAGCGCGCTCAAACGGCTGAAATTTCTCGATGCGGGGCTACTGGCTCTCCTGTTCGCACTGCGGCTGCTGGCGGGCACCTATGCCGCCGGCCTGCCGCCGAGCCCCTGGCTGATGGCGCTCGCGCTGTCCGCTTTCTCGTCTCTCGCGCTCGCGAAGCGGGCGGGCGAACTCGTTCTCCCGGATCAAGCTGTCCGGATGGCGGGCCGGGGCTACGACGTCCGCGACCTTCCGGCCGTGCGCACGGTCGGGCTGACGGCAGGTGGGGTCGCAACCCTCGTGATGTTCACCTATGTCGCAAGCGCGGCCTACGATCCCGCCTACCATCTGACGCCACAATGGCTATGGGTCACCCCGCTTGCGTTGCTGACATTTCTCGGTCGCATGTGGTGGCTCGCCTGGGTCGGCCGCCTCGCCTCCGACCCGATCGTGATCAGTTGGCGCGACCCCGTTCTCCTTCTCGCGGGCGCGGCGCTCGTCTTGAGCTTCCTGGCATCGATGCAGGTCGTCGGCGCAGAGGCGGGGCTCAGATCGTTTTTGTAGAAGCCGAGGGCAATCCGCGAACCCCGCACCCGGTCGAATGGCTCTCCGACAACGGCTCGGCCTACGTCGCGCGCGATACTGCTCGAACCGCCACCGCCCTCGGCCTGCATCTGGCCTTCACGCCCGTGCGATCTCCGGAACCCGTTGCGCCAGCGGCCGATCGACGACGTGACCATGCGCCGTTCATCGCGAGAGACGCAGAGCAACCACATCCGCGACATCGGGCGGTTCGCCACCTTCCCGGGCCGCTCGCCGGATACGGCGAGCGCGGACGATCTTCGCCGGTTCCAGGTTGAACAGCGCGATGCGGGCGAGCCGGCGCCGACGACGAAAGTCGGCGGGTCGCTCACGGGAGTCGCATTCGAGATTCGTCGATGTTATACTTTGGCCTTGTCCGGCAGGACAGCTATTCCACCGTCTGCCGTGGAAATCGAAGGGAAGAAGCCGCGCTATGCGAGCATCCTTTCAGCTTTTTCGGCATGGCTGCCGCGTTTTTGCACGAATGCCGGTCGTGCAAGATTTGGATCTTCTCCTTGGAAAGCTGCCATGGACGCGCTTGCGGAGCGCAACACGGCCCGTTGCCGCCGGCGTGAGACGGGGTGGCGGCGCGCTGATGAAGCATGGCGTCCGACCGCTGGACAGCTATCGCCGGGCCGGAATTCAGGCCGGGCGCCTCTTCAAGGGCGAGAAGGGCCCGGATTTGCCGGCGAGGCCGTCGGACAAGCCCAAGCTGGTCGTCAATCGGCGAGGATGCCGGGGATCGCGAGCTTGGCCACCCTGCCGGCCGGCGCCGACGAGGTGATCGAATGAGACGGCGCCTTTTCCTCTTCTCGTCCCTGGCGTTCGGTGCCCTGGCGACGGCCGCGCGCGCGCAGAGGAGCGGATCCGTCGCGCGGGTGGGCTGGTTGACTGCCCAGAGGGAGGCGAGCCTCGGGCCCTACATCGCGGCCGTTCGCGGAGCGCTGGCCGGTCTCGGCTATGAGGAGGGGCGCAATCTCCGGCTGGACTATCGATACGGCGACGACGTCCCCGCGCGTGTCCCGGGTCTCGCAGCCGAGCTGGTTCGCGCCGGCGCGGACGTGCTGATCGTCCAGGGCGCGGCGGTGCCGGTCGTCGCGAAGCTGAACGTGCCGGTGCCGATCGTCTACGTCACGAGCGCCGATCCTGTCCTGTCCGGGCTCGCCGACAGCCTCGCGCGGCCGCGCGGCAACATGACCGGCGTGACGTTCATGGCGGCCGAGCTCAATGCCAAGCGGCTCGAGCTCCTGCGCGAGCTCGTGCCGGACCTTCGCCGCGTCGCCCTCCTGGGCAATCCGGAGCATCCGGGCGAGCAGCTCGAGCACGATGTCTCGCGCGAGTACGGCCAACGCTTCGGCCTCAGCATCCGGTACCACTCGACGCGAAGCGATTCCGAGCTTGCCGCCGCCTTCGACGCGATCGCGCGCGATCCGCCCCAGGCGCTGTCCTTGTTCGCGGACGGGTTTGCGGTCCAGAACCGCGACCGCATCATCGGGTTCGCAACGGAAAAGCGCATTCCGCTGACCTCGGGCTGGGCGCTCTTCGCCCGGAGCGGCGCGGTCTGCACCTACGGACCCCGCCTCATCGACTCCTACCGCCGCCTCGCCGCCCTCGTGGCCCGCATCCTCGAGGGCGCCAGGCCGGCCGACCTGCCGATCGAGCAGCCTACCGTCTTCGAGCTCGTCTTCAATCTTCGGACCGCGCGGGCGATCGGCGTCGACGTCCCGCCCGCTCTCCTCGCCCGCGCCGACGAGGTGATCGAATGAGACGGCGGGAGGTCCTGCTGCTGGCCGCGAGCGCCTTGTCGGCGAGGCCGGCCTCGGCCCGGCTCGTCGGCAGGACGTACCGGCTCGCCGTCCTCTCGCCGTCGGCCCGGTCGATCGAGATCATCCGCGAGATCGTCCTTCCCGAATTGGCGAGGCTCGGCTTCTCCGAAGGCTCCAACCTCGCTCTCGACTTCCGGGCCGGCCCGGATGCGGAGCTTTCGAGGCTGGCCCTCGAAGCCGTGGACGGCAAGCCGGACGCGATCCTGGCCATCGCGGGCGCCGCCGCGCGGGCGGCGCGCGAGCGCACGAGCACGGTGCCGATCATGATGCTCGGCGGAGAGGACGCGATCCTCGAGGGCTTCGCCGGAACCCTCGCGCGTCCGGGGTCCAACCTGACCGCCGTCGTCATCCTGACGTCCCAGCTCGAGCCGAAGCGCCTGGCGCTGCTGCACGAGGCCGTTCCGGCCGCGCGCCGCGTGGCGGCTCTCCTGTACGGGGACAGCGACCCCGTCCGTCAGCGGCAGGGCGAGGAGCTCGGCAGAGCCGCGCGCGCGCTGGGTCTCGAGCTGTCGATGTTCCGGGTTCGCGAGCCGGACGAATTCCGCTCCGCCTTTTCCGCCATGCGCGAGTGGGGCGCGCAGGCCCTGCTGATCGCCGCTCATGCGCGGCTCTTCGAGAGCAGGGCCGAGCTCATCGGGCTCGCGCGCCTCGCAGGGCTGCCGACCGTCTGCGAATGGGCCGCCATGGCGCGCGACGGCTGCCTGCTCGGCTATGGACCCGACCGCGAAATGCTCTACCGGAACGCGGCCGCGAAGCTCGCGCGCCTGCTCCGGGGCGTCGCGGCGGCCGATCTCCCGATCGAGCAGCCGACGATGTTCACCTTCGCGATCAATCTCGGGACGGCGGCGGCCCTCGATCTCGCGATCCCGCCCGCGCTCCTCGCCCGCGCCGACGAGGTGATCGAATGAGCGGCGCCGTCGCCTCGCCGGATGCCGCGAGGCCGGAGCCGGCGGCAGCGACGGCGGCCCCTCGCGCCCGGCTTCGCATTCCCCTCTCCGTCAAGCTCGGCATCGCCCTGGTGGGGCTCGTGACGCTCGTGCTCCTCGTCAACGGCGTCGTGAACCTCTGGCTCAGCTACGAGGCGGCCAAGCGGGCGGCGATCCGGGTGCAGCAGGAGAAGGCGGGGGCGGCGGCCGAACGCGTCGACGGCTTCATTTCGGACGTCGTGAACCAGATCGGCTGGACGACGCATGCCGAATGGCGGCGCGTGCCGCCGGAGCAGCAGCGCTACGACTTCATCCGCCTGCTCCGGCAGGCCCCGGCCGTGACGGAGGTCTCCTATCTCGATCCCTCCGGACGGGAGCAGCTCAAGGTCTCGCGGCTCGAGCCCGATACGGTCGGCTCGGGCAGGGATTTCTCCGCCGAGCCGCGCTTCGCCAGGGCCCTCGCCGACAAGGTCTGGTTCGGTCCGGTCTATTTCCGGCGCGGCTCGGAACCTTACATGACCGTGGCTGTGGCGCATGCCGGCCGCAATCCCGGCGTGACGACCGCCGAGGTCAACCTGAAGCTCATCTGGGAGGTGATCACGGCCATCAAGGTCGGCGAGAAGGGCTATGCCTTCGTGGTCACCTCGGCGGGCCGGCTCATCGCCCATCCCGACCTCAGCCTAGTGCTTCGGAACATCGACCTCTCGGGCGTTCCGCAGGTGGCGCGCGCGCTGTCGGCCGAGGGCAAGGGCGCGCCGACCGGTCCTGCCAGGTACGAGGTCACGGTCGACCTGTCGGGACAGCCGGTCCTCACCGCGTCCGCGCCGATCGGACGCGTCGGCTGGCTCGTCTTCGTGCAATCGCCCCACTCGGAGGCGATGGCGCGGGTCTACCGGGCGCTGAACCGGACCCTGATGCTCCTCGGATTCGGGCTCCTGCTTGCGACCCTCGTCGGAAGCGTGCTCGCGCGCCGCATGGTGGTGCCCATCCGCCGCCTGCAGGAAGGCGCGGAGCGGCTCGGCAGCGGCGATCTTTCGGAGCGCATCGCCGTCCGGACCGGCGACGAGATCGAGACCCTGGCCGACCGGTTCAACAGCATGGCCGGCCGGATCCAGGAGAGCTACGAGACGCTCGAGGCGAAGGTCGAGGAGCGCACGCGGGAACTCGGCGAGGCCCTCAAGCAGCAGACGGCGACCGCCGAGGTGCTGCAGGCGATCAGCCGCTCGACCTTCGACCTCGAGGTCGTGCTCGAGACGCTGGTCGACTCGGCCGCCAAGCTCTCCGAATCCGACATCGGCTCCATCACCCGGCGGAAAGGCGACGTGTTCTATCGCGCCGTGATGCACGGCTTTCCAGCCGAATTCGCCGCCGAGGCCGCGCGCATCCCGGTCGCCATCGACGACAGCACGGTCACCGGGCGGGCCCTGAAGACGGGAAAGGTGGTGCATATCCACGACGTCACCACCGATCCGGCTTACGCGTGGAAGGAGGCCGAGGACGCCGCCGGCTTCCGAACCCTGATCGGGGTGCCGCTGCTGCGGGAAGGCATCCCGATCGGCGCCTTCGCCCTCGGCCGACGCATCGTGCGGCCCTACGGCGAGCGGCAGATCGAACTTATCCGGACCTTCGCCGACCAGGCCGTGATCGCGATCGAGAACGCCCGGCTGTTCGAGGAGGTGCAGGCCCGGACCACGGAACTCGCGCAGTCGCTCGACGATCTCCGCACGGCCCAGGGTCGTCTCGTGCAATCCGAAAAGCTCGCCTCCCTCGGCCAGCTCACGGCCGGCATCGCGCACGAGATCAAGAACCCGCTCAACTTCGTGAACAACTTCGCATCGGTCTCGGCGGACCTCGTCGACGAGTTGAAGGAAGCGCTGGCCTCGGCCCCGCTCGACGAGAAGACGCGCGAGGAGGTCGACGAATTGACCGGGATGCTGAAGGGCAACCTGGAGAAGGTCGTGAGTCACGGCAGGCGCGCCGATTCCATCGTCAAGAACATGCTCCTGCATTCGCGCGAGGGATCGGGGGAGCATCGCCTCGTCGACGTCAACGCCCTCGTCGAGGAGAGCATGAACCTCGCCTACCATGGCGCGCGCGCCGAGAAGCCGGGCTTCAACGTCACGCTGGTCAAGACGCTCGACCCGTCGGCCGGCGAGGCCGACCTCTACCCGCAGGAGATCACGCGGGTCCTCCTCAACCTGATCGGCAACGGCTTCTATGCCGCGGCCAGGAAGGCCGCGACGAACGGCTCCTTCGAGCCGACCCTCTCGGCCTCGACCCGCAGCCTCGGCGACAAGGTCGAGATCCGGATCCGGGACAACGGCGCCGGCATTACGGACGAGGTGAAGGCGAAGATGTTCAATCCGTTCTTCACGACCAAGCCCGCCGGCGAGGGAACGGGCCTTGGTCTTTCGCTCAGCCACGACATCGTCGTAAAGCAGCATGGCGGCGCGATCGAAGTCGAGACGGAGCCCGGCGCCTTCACGGAGTTCACGATCGTCCTGCCGCGCGGCGGCGCGGTCACGTCAGGGAAGAGCGGCCCATGAGCGTTCTCATCCTCGTGGTCGACGACGAGTCGGACGTCGCCGACCTGTTCCGGCAGCAGTTCCGGCGCGAGCTCCGGTCCGGGCGCTTCAGGATGGAGTTCGCCCATTCCGGGCCCGAGGCGCTGGAGCGCATGGACCTGCCCGAAGACACGAGCCTCATCCTGGTCCTGTCCGACATCAACATGCCGGGCATGACGGGCTTCGAGCTCCTGTCCCGGATCAAGACGATGCGTCCGGACCTGCCGGTGATCATGATCACGGCCTATGGCGACGCCGAGACGCGCCGGAAGGCGCTGGAGGGCGGCGCGTCCGGACTCCTGACGAAGCCGATCGACTTCGCGGCGCTGCGCCAGGATGTCCAGACCCGCCTCGCCGAAGTCGATCGGGTCGCATGACGACCAAGATCCTGGTCGTCGACGACGAGCCGGACCTCGAAACGCTCGTCGTGCAGAAGTTCCGGCGCCAGATCCGGGACGGCGTGGTCAGCTTTCTGTTCGCGCATGACGGCGTCGACGCGCTGGCGCTCCTCGCCGAGAACCGCGACGTCGACATGGTCGTGTCCGACATCAACATGCCGCGCATGGACGGGCTGACGCTGCTCGGCAAGCTCCAGGAAGCCGACGAAAAGCTCTCGACGGTCGTCGTCTCGGCCTATGGCGACATGGTCAACATCCGCACGGCGATGAACCGGGGCGCCTTCGACTTCCTGACGAAGCCGATCGACTTCGCGGACCTCGAGGCGACGATCGGCAAGACCGTCAAGCATATCGAGATGCTTCGGGAGGCGCGGCAGCGCCAGGCGCGCGCCGAGCGGGCGCACGAGAGCCTGTCGCGCTATTTCTCGCCGAACCTCGCCGAGCAATTGGCCAGCGACGCCTCTTCGCTCTCGCTGGGCGGTCAGCGTCGCGAGGTGGCCTCGCTGTTCACCGATATCGCGGGGTTCACGACCCTCGTCGAGAGCCTCGATCCGAATCTCCTGGCCGAGCTGCTCAACGGCTATCTCGGCGAGATGACGGGGAGCGTGTTCCGGCACGAAGGGACGGTCGCCAAGATCGTGGGAGACGCGATCCATGTCCTGTTCGGCGCGCCGCGGGACCAGCCGGACCATGCGACGCGCGCCGTCGCCTGCGCGCTCGATCTGGACGCGGTCTCCGAGGCGTTTCGTCGACGCTGGCAGGAGCGCGGCGTCAGGCTGGGAGCGACCCGCATCGGCGTCCATGCCGGCCCGGCCATTGTCGGGAATTTCGGCGGCGGCCGCTTCTTCGACTACACGGCCTACGGCGACACCATCAACACCGCCGCGCGTCTCGAAACGGCGAACAAGGCGCTCGGCACCCGGATCTGCGTCAGCGCAAACGTGGCCAGCCATGCCGAGGACTTTCGAGGCCGCCCCGTCGGCGACCTCGTTCTGCGGGGCAAGGCGGAACCGCTGCGGGCGTTCGAACCCCTGACCGGGCACGACTTCGCCGATCCTGCCACTGCGGCCTATCTGGACGCCTTCGCCAAGCTCGAGCGCGGCGATGCGGGCGCCATCGCGGCCTTCGCCTCGATCGTCGGGCTAAGGTCCGACGATCGCCTCGCCAGCTTTCACCTCAAACGTCTCCTGAACGGCAGCTCCGGAACCCGGATCGAACTGCCCTAGGTGACGAACTCATAACGGCGTAGCGGCGAGCGGGAGATGATGATTCAAGGTTCTGGAAGGAGCCTTGATGAGCACACCTCGCCGCTACGAGTTGACCGACTTCGAATGGTCGATCATCCAGCCTCTGCTTCCGAACCGGCCTCGGGGCAAGCCTCGTTCAGAGGATCGCAAGGTGCTGAACGGCATCTACTGGCGCCTTCGGA